>JBPCMA010000240.1:0-8022 GCA_051002715.1 Caulobacteraceae bacterium | reverse complement strand
TTGGCGATGGGCTGGGCGACGGCGGCGTTCTGGGCCACCTGGGCGGCCATCTGGTCGGCGGCGTCGCGGGGCAGTCCCAGGGCCGCGCCGAAGATCGAGGTGGCGATGAGGCCCGGGCAGAGGGCGTTGACCCGGATCTTCTGCGGCGACAGCTCGGCGGCGGCGCAGCGGCTCATGTGGATCACCGCCGCCTTGGCGCTGGAGTAGGCCAGCGGCCCCCAGCCCGCCTGAAGGCCGGCGATGGAGGCGGTGTTGACGATCGAGCCGCCGCCACGCGCGCGCATCAGAGGCGCGGCGTGCTTCATGCCGAGCGCCGGGCCGCGCACCAGGAGGGCGAAGACGGCGTCCCAGCCCTCGGCGCTCATGGCCTCCACGCCGCCGGGCAGCCCGGCGTGGCCGGCGTTGTTGAACAGGATGTCGAGGCCGCCGAACGCCTCCTTCGCCGCCGCGCACGCCGCCGCGATATCGGCCTCGGCGGTGACGTCGCAGTGAACATAGCGCACCCGCCCGCCGAAGCGCCCATCCAGCATGACCCCCTTGTCGTCCTGGATGTCGGCGGCGATCACGCTCGCCCCCTGGGCGGCGAACAGCTCCACCGTCCCCAGCCCGATCCCCGAACAGCCGCCGGTGATCAGGGCCACTTTGCCTTCGAGACGTCCGGTCATGTTCAATCCACCGTCACCACCACCTTGCCCATGGCCTTGCGGCTGGCGAGGTGGGCGATGGCCTCGCCGGCGCGCTCCAGGGGGAAGTGTTCGGAGACGTGCGGGCGGATCTTGCCGGAGGCATAGAGGTCCAGGAGTTCCTTGACATTGCGCCGGTGGGCGGCGGGGTCGCGGGCCACCGCCGCCCCCCAGAAGACGCCGATGATGTCGCAGCCCTTGAGCAGGGCCAGGTTGAGCGGGATGCGCGGGATGCCGGCCGGAAAGCCGATGACCAGGAAGCGACCCTCCCAGGCGACGCAGCGCAGGGCCGCCTCGGCGTAGTCGCCGCCGACCCCGTCGTAGATCACATCGGCCCCGTCCGGCCCGCAGGCCTGCTTGAACTGGTCGGCCAGGGCCTTCTGGCCGTCGCGGTCGAAGGGGCCTTGGGGATAGACCACGCCGGCCTCGGCCCCGCGCGCCTTGGCCAGGGCCACCTTTTCCGCCGAGGAGGCCGCCGCGATCACTCGCGCCCCCATGGCCACGCCCAGCTCCACCGCCGCCAAGCCGACGCCGCCGGCCGCCCCCAGCACCAGCAGGGTCTCGCCGGCCTTCAGATGGCCGCGATCCTTCAGGGCATAGTAGGAGGTGCCGTAGGTCATCAGGAAGGCGGCGGCCTCGTCGAAGGGCATGGCGGCCGGTATCGGGATCAGGCGCGAGGCCTCCAGGCTCAGTTCCTCCGCCATGCCGCCCCAGCCGGTGTTGCCCAGCACCCGGTCGCCGGCCTTGATGTGGGTGACGCCCTCGCCGACCGCCTTGACCACGCCGGCGATCTCGCCGCCGGGGGCGAACGGTCGCGCCGGCTTGAACTGGTATTTGTCCTCGATGATCAGCACGTCGGGATAGTTGACCCCGCAGGCCTTCACCGACACCACCGCCCAGCCGGGCTTGACGGTCGGGGCCGGCAGATCCTCCAGAACCAGAGTCTCGGGACCGCCAACGGCCTTGCTCAGGACAGCCTTCATCGCGCCCGCTCCGGTTTGCCTTTTTCGCGGGCGACGCTATCCGATGGCCGGGGCGCGCGGAAGAGCGAGGGAGAGGCCATGACGAACAAATGTTTGAGCCTCGCCCTGCACGGCGGCGCCGGCCCCCTGCGCGGCCGTGATTACAGCCGCGAGCTTATTCATATGCGCGGCCTGATCGAGTCCGGCCGCGACCGGCTGGCCGCCGGGGCCTCGGCCGTGGACGTGGTGGCGGAGACGGTGGCCGCCCTCGAGGCGTCCGGCCTCTATGTCGCCGGACGCGGCGCGTCGCCCAATACCGCCGGCCGCTACGAACTGGACGCCTCCCTGATGGACGGGCCCACCCAGCGGGCGGGGGCGGTGGCGGCCCTGGAGGGATTCGCTTCGCCCATCGCGGCGGCGCGGGCGGTGATGGAGACGACGCCGCACGTGCTGTTCGTCGGCGAGGGGGCGGCGGCCTTCGCGGCGGCGCGGAGCCTGGAGCGCATCGCCGATCCCGAGGCCTGGTTCACCCACGCCGGCGGCGGGGCGGGCAAGGCCGGCGCCGACCTGGCCACCGGCACCGTGGGCGCGGTGGCGCGCGACGAGAGCGGCGCGCTGGCGGCGGCGACCTCCACGGCGGGCATCTTCGGCAAGCCGCTCGGCCGGGTCGGCGACTGCCCGATCCTGGGCGCGGGCACCTGGGCCGATCCCCGCGTCGCCGTCTCCTGCACCGGTTCGGGCGAGATGTTCATGCGAATCGCCGCCGCCGCCCAACTCGCCTCCCGTCTCCGCTTCACCGGCGAGAACTTGGCGGCGGCGGGCGCCGCCGTGCTGGCCGAGGTCCGCGCCCTGGGCGGAGAAGGTGGCCTGATCGCGGTGAACGCGGCCGGCGAAATCGCCATGCCGTTCAACTCCGCCGGCATGAAGCGCGCCGCCCTGAACGCCGACGGGACGATCGTCTGCGAGGTGTTTTGAGGGCCGCATGGGCGCGCCGCGGCGTTTCTGATAGGTGGGGCGCCCGTCCGCCTTCGCGAAGCCGCCCTTGTCCGTCCCCCTCGACCTTTCCCGCCCCGCGCCCGCGCCGCCGCCAGCCCCGGTCAATCTCACCGGGCTGACCCGCGCCGAACTGGCCGCCGCCCTGGCGGAGGGGGGCGTCGTCGCGCCCCGTCAGGCGCGGATGCGCGCCGGGCAAGTGTGGGGCTGGATGCACAAGCAGGGCGTCACCGATTTTGCCGCCATGACCAACATCGCCGGAGAAGCCCGCGCCGCCCTGGCCGAGCGCTTCACTCTGGGCCGCCCCAGGATCGTCGAGCGCCGGCAGAGCGCCGACGGGACGATCAAGTGGCTGATCGCCTTCGCGCCGGGGATTGAGGCCGAAACGGTGTTCATCCCCGATGTCGGCCGCGCCGGCGCCCTGTGCGTCTCCAGCCAGGTCGGCTGCACCCTCAATTGCGCCTTCTGCCACACCGGCACCCAGGCGCTGGTGCGCAATCTGACCGCCGGCGAGATCGTCGCCCAGGTCCAGGTCGCCCGCGACGACTTGGCCGAATGGACCGCCGCGCCGGGCGAGCGGCGGCTCACCAACATCGTCTTCATGGGCATGGGCGAGCCGCTCTACAATCTGGACGCCGTGGCGGGCGCCTTGGACATCATCTCCGACGGCGAGGGCGTCGCCATCTCCCGGCGGCGGGTCACGGTTTCCACCGCCGGGGTGGCCCCGAAGCTTAAAAGCCTGGGCGAGCGCACCGGGACCATGCTGGCCATTTCCCTGCACGCCACCCACGACGACCTGCGCGACGTGCTGGTGCCGCTCAATCGCCGGTATCCGATCGCCGAACTGTTGGCCGCCATCCGCGCCTATCCGGGCCTTTCCAACGCCCGGCGGGTCACCTTCGAATATGTGATGTTGAAGGGGGTCAACGACAGCCCGGCCGAGGCGCGAGCCCTGGTGCGTCTGCTGGCCGGCATTCCGGCCAAGATCAACCTCATCCCGTTCAATCCGTGGCCCGGCGCGCCTTACGAATGTTCGGATCGGCGGACCATCGAGGCCTTCGCCGACATCGTGAACCGGGCCGGTTACGCCTCGCCCATCCGCACCCCGCGCGGCCGCGACATCCTCGCCGCCTGCGGCCAGCTCAAGTCGGCGAGCGAGAAGTTGAGGGCCAGCGCGCGCAAGGCGATTGAGGCGACGCCGGCTTAGCCGCGGGCGCCGCGAGCCACGCGGCCATTGTGTTAGTGTCTCCTTTCCACGATCGCCGAAGGCCTTTCCCATGCCCCGCTTTCCCCGCCCGCCGGAACTCGAAGCCTGGGCGACCGGGTTCCCCCTCACCCTGCTCCATGCCCTGACGGCCCTGGCTATCCTGGCGGCGGCGGCGGCGCTCTACGCGGCGATCACCCCGCATCGCGAGATCGCCCAGATCCGCCAGGGCAACGCCGCCGCCGCCGTCTCTTTCGGCGCGGTTCTGGTGGGCCTCGCCCTGCCGCTCGCCGCGTCGCTCGGCGCCTCGACCTCCCTGCTGGACGTCGCCCTGTGGGGCGTGGCGACGGTGCTCGTGCAACTGGCCGTCTTCCGCCTCATCGATATGGTTCCGCATGGCCTGCCCCGGCGGATCGCCGAGGGTGAGATGGCAGCCGCCGTCCTGCTGGCCGGCGCCAAGCTGGCCGCCGCCGTCGTCCTGGCCGCCGCCGTCGCCGCCTAAGGCGCGCCCATGAAATTGCCACGCCCGCCCGACTGGCTGATCTATGTGACGGTGGTGGCCGCCCTCGCCTGGGCGGCCATCGCGGCGCGGGAGCGCGACGATGCCCCGCCGGCCCCGCCGCCCATGCCCGCCCTGGCCGGCGCGCCGCTCGCTCCGCCCTCGCCGTTCGACCCGGCCGCCGTGGTCAGGGTCCCGGCGACTCCGGGGCCGGGGACCGGCACCGCCTTTTCCGCGGGGCCCAGCGGGGTGTGGCTCACCGCCCGCCATGTCATCGAGGGCTGCGCCCGCATCGCCCTGGTGGTCGCTCCGGGCAGCGCCGTGGCCGCCGCCGCGCGCGCCGATTCTGGGGGCGACACGGCGGTCCTGTTCACCAAGGGCGGCGCGCCGGCCCTGCCCCTCGCGCCGCCCAGCCCGCTGCGCCAAGGCGCCCTGGTCTTTCACCCCGGCTTCCCCGGCGGCCGGGCCGGGGAGGCCGTCTCCCGCCTGGTCGGACGCGAGCGGATGGTGACTCGCGGGCGGGGCGGCCGAGCCCAGACGGTCCTGGCTTGGGCGCTGGTGGGCCGGACCGCCGGCCTGCCCGCCAGCCTGGCCGGCCTCTCCGGCGCCCCGGCCCTGGACGGCGCCGGCCGGGTCATCGGGGTGACCATCGCCGAAGCGCCCCGGCGAGGCCTGATCTACACCACCACGCCGGCCTCCCTGCGCGCCGCCTGAGCTTCGCCGGCGCGCGAATCCCCGGCCTGGAGGGCGGCGAGGCGATCACCACCGGAAACTACGGCCGTGTCGCCGACGATCTGCGACGGACCTTGCGCGTCGCGCCGGTGGTCTGCCTGGGGCGCTAGGCCGGCGTTTGGCCCCGCCCTCTGGCCACCAGGACAGCGAGGACCATGGCCCCCAGGCCGACCACGCCGGAATAGAGGAAGAACACCACATAGCCGGCCCCCAGCGCGGCCGGGGCCACCTGCGACTTGGCCATGGCGGCGGCGAAGGCGCCCGGCGGGGCATGGAGGAACAGGGCCTTCAGGGGCGCGAAGAGGCCGCCGGCCTGGGCCGAGCGCGCCGCCGCCTCCACGATCCGCCCCGACTGCGAGGCGACGAGCTTGCCGGGCAGGGAATAGAGCGAGGAGAAGAGGGCGTACTGGGTTGCGGTGAACCCCACCCCTGTCAGGCTCGACATATAGGCGATCAGGCAGGTTCCGGCGTAGGCCGAGACGATGTTGTCGACGCCGATGGCGATCAGCAGGGCCTGGACATGCGGCCCCTGCATGGCCAGCCAGCCGAAGATGGTGTTGGTGATCGGCAGGGCCACCGCCCCGATGACCAGCGAGCGCATCACCCCCAGGCGGGCGATGGAGAGGCCGCCGACGAACACCCCCAGGAGCGAGGCGCCGACCCCGAACACCTTTCGCACCTCGGCGATCTGAGTGAGGGTGAAGCCCAGATCCTGATAGAAGGCGTTCATGATGTTAAGCACGAAATCGGACAGCCGATAGAGGCAGATCAGGGCGAGGATCAGCAGGGCCTGCTTGCCGAAGCGGCGGAAGAAGTCGGCCAGCGGATCGCCCAGGGCGTGGAACAGGAAGACGCCCGGCCGGGTGCGCAGGCCGGGGATCGGCGAGGCGGCCACGGCGACCGCCCCGAAACCGGCGAGCACCGACAGCAGTTGCAGCCACACTCCGTTGGGCTTGGCCGTCCAGGCGGCTTGCAAGGCCTCTCCCGCCCCCGAAGCGCCGAGGAGGCGCAGGGCGCCCGATAGCAGGTCGGCCTTGGCGCCGAGGCCTGAACCGAGCAACAAAGCCCCGAACGCCATCACGGCGAGGCGCGCTGACCACTCGATGAATTCCAGTACCGGCGCGGCGGCGACGCCGTCGGTGGAGATGGGCCGGATGAGATGCTGTTCTTCGCGCGGGGCGAGCAGCACCGCCGCGATCCCCAGTCCCATGACGGCGGCCATCACCGCGTAGGAGACGTGCCAGCCCACGCGGTCGGCCAGCAGCAGCGGCGCGGCGCCGGCGACGATGTTGGCCACCCGATAGCCCCACTGATAGGCCGCCGCCATGGCCCCCTGCTTCGAGCAATCCACCGCCTCGATCCGCCAGGCGTCGATGACGATGTCCTGGGTGGCCGAGGCGAAGCCGGTGAAGACGGCGAACACCGCCAGCAGGCCCAGCCGATGCACCGGATCGCCGGCCGAGATGGCCAGCAGGCCGGCGATCACGCAAACCTGGGCGGCCACCATCCACGATCGCCGGTGGCCCAGCCAGCCGGTGAGGACCGGGATGGTGGTCCGATCCACCAGCGGGGCCCAGATGAACTTGAACGAATAGGGCAAGGTCGCCAGGCTGAAGAGGGAGATCACCGCCAGGGACAGGCCGGCGGCCCGCAGCCACGCCGACATGGTGTCGAAGACCAGGAAATTGGGCAGGCCGGCGGCGAACCCCAGCCCCAGCATCACCGCCACGGGCCGCTCCCCGAACACCGCCAGGGCGGCGAGAAAGCCGCGCTTGGGCGGCGGCCCGGCTGCCGCCGAGGGGTTCGTCTCATCGGTCAAGGTTGGACATCATTCGCTCGCGGCGGGGAGAGCCGACCGTTGGCGATTCCCGCCCCCGTTGCAAGGGCGGCCGGAGCGCGGGCGTCCCGCCCGCTTTTTTTTAGTCCAGACCGGCGTCCTTGAGGTAATAAGTGCGGGCGGGACGCCCGCACTCCAAAGGATTATGGGAACGGCTAACTCCCGACGTTTATATTTGCGCCGCCGGCATCGGCTTGAAAGAAATCGGCAACGAATTATTCGGAGAATCCGCCGGGAAGGTGGCAACTGGCGATTTGTCTGCCGGTGGCAAGTGGATATGGACGATGCATCCCCAACGACAGTCTATTAATTGGCGTAACGAATTGGCGGAGGCCGTCCTAAATCTTCTGATCCAAGACTGATTCGCTCAACAACGCCGATTTGCAACGATACTTTTCGACCCCCATGCCCAACGTCACCGCTGGACGGCGCCGCAAGGCATGTTGAATGTTTCCGCCCCCTCACATCCCATAAACGCTCGCCCGTCGCTCTCCCACGCCCTCCAGCCCCGGCCCGATTCGCCGGTAGATCAGGGCCTCGGCGACGTGCACCCGGCGCACCGCGTCGGCGCGGTCGAGGTCGGCGATGGTGCGGGCCAGGCGCAGGGTGCGGCTCCAGCCGCGGGCGGTGAGGGCGCCGGCTTCGGCGGCTCTAGCGAGAAGGGATTTGGCCGGGGCGTCGAGGGCGGCGATGGTTTCCAGCCATGCCCCCTCGGCGCGGGCGTTGAGCGGCGCCGCGCCGTTTCCGGCCTCCCCGGCTCGGGCGGCCTGGATGTCGCGGGCGGCGGCGACCCGGCCGGCCACCTCGGCGGTGCCTTCCGCCGGCGGCGGCAGGGAGAGGTCGGCGGCGGTGACCGGCGGGACGTCGACCGTGAGGTCGATGCGGTCGAGCAGGGGGCCGGAGACGCGGCCCTGATAGCTCTGCTGGCAGCGCGGGGCCTTGCCGCAGGCGCCGCGCCCCAGGCCCCCGTTTCCGCACCGGCACGGGTTCATCGCCGCCACCAGTTGAACCCGGGCCGGATAGCGGACGTGGGCGTTGGCGCGGGCGACGGTGACCTCGGCCGTCTCCAGGGGCTGGCGCAGGGAATCGAGGGCCTGGGCGCTGAATTCCGG
>JBPCMA010000239.1:0-3443 GCA_051002715.1 Caulobacteraceae bacterium | reverse complement strand
GCCTGGCCGAGCACGCCGCCGCCCTCGCCGCCGCCCGTGGCGTTCCGCTGGACGCCCTGGACGGCCCGCCTGTCGAAGGCCCCGCCGAGGAAACGCCGGCCGTCGACCCCGAAGCCGCCGAGGCGCGCTTGGCCGCCCTGGAGCGCGAGCTCATCGCCATCGGCCCGGTCAACCTGATGGCCGAGGCGGACGCCGCCGACCTGGCCGCCCGCCTCGCCACCCTCACCGCCGAGCGCGGCGACCTTTCCGGGGCGCTCAGCCGCCTGCGCGCCGCCATCGGCGAACTGAACGCCGAGGGCCGCGAGCGCCTGATGGCCGCCTTCACGGTCATCGACGGCCATTTCCGCGCCCTGTTCACCACCCTCTTCCAGGGCGGTCAGGCGGAGCTGCGCCTGGTCGAATCGGAGGATCCGCTGGAGGCCGGCCTGGAGGTCTACGCCTGCCCGCCCGGCAAGCGCATGGCGGTGATGAGCCTGATGAGCGGCGGCGAGCAGGCGCTGACCGCCGTGGCCCTGATCTTCGCCGTCTTCCTGGCCAACCCCGCCCCGATCTGCGTCCTCGACGAGGTGGACGCGCCCCTCGACGACGCCAACGTGGAGCGGTTCTGCGACCTGCTGGCCGACATGCGCGGCCGCGCCCCGACCCGCTTTTTGGTCATCACCCACAACCCGCTCACCATGTCGCGCATGGACCGCCTCTACGGGGTCACCATGCGCGAAAAGGGCGTCTCCCAACTGGTCTCGGTCGACCTCGGCCAGGCCGAAGCCATGGCGGCGCGATAGGAGGCGGCGCCGTCATCCCGGAGAGACGCGCGAATGCGCGGATCATCCGGGACCCATATGGGTCGCGCTCGGAGGCGGCGCGTCGCGGTCGGCCCCATGGGTCCCGGATAAGCCCCGCCGGGCGGCGGGTCTTTCCGGGATGACGGCGAGTGGTGGGCCCGCCCCTCTCAGCCCGCCATTTCGCGGGCGATGGCCAGGGCGGCGGCGCGGGGGTCGGGGGCGGCGGTGATCGGCCGTCCGACGACCAGGTGGCTGGCCCCCGCCGCCAGGGCCTCGGCCGGGGCGGCGGCGCGGGCCTGGTCGTCGAGGCTGGCCCCGGCCGGGCGCACGCCTGGTGTCGCCACCAGAAAGCCGGGGCCGCCCAGCCGCCGCGCCAGGGCCGCCTCCAGCGGGCTGGCGACCACGCCGTCGGCCCCGGCGTCCCGGGCCTGGCCGATCCGCCGCTCCACCAGGGGCCGCACCGAAAGGCCATAGCCGATCTCGCCCAGGTCCTGGGCGCTCAAGCTGGTCAGCACCGTGACGCCCAGAATCTTCACCGACCGCTCGCCGGCCCGCCCGCGCACCGCCGCCGCCAGCACCTGCGGCTCGGCATGGACGGTGAGAAAGTCGCAGGCCCCGCTGGCGACGATGGCCGCCGCCGCCCGCTCCACCGTGGCCCCGATGTCGTGCAGCTTCCAATCCAGGAACACCCGCAGGCCGGCGCCCTTCAAATCGCGCGCCAGGCCCATGCCGCCGTCGGCCAGGAGCTGCAGGCCGATCTTGTAGAAACTCGCCGCGTCGCCCAGCGCCTCCACCATGGCCTCCGCCTGGGCGCGGGTCGGCAGGTCGAGGGCGACGATCAGCCGCGGATCGGCCGGGGCGGGCTCGGGGCGGCGGGACGGCGAGGCGGGCATGGCGCGTTCCCTTTTAAAGAAAAAGCGGCGGGGGCGCGGCCCTCGGGCGAAAAGCCCGGGGAAGTCGCGAAACGCGGTGATTTGGGCTAAGCCGAAAAGATGGACCAGGCCGAATTCGCCGTCAACTTCTTCATCGCCCTCTTCGCGCTGATCGATCCGGTGGGCAATGTGCCCCTGTTCGCCGCCGCCACCGAGGGGGCGAGCCCGCCGGCGCGACGGCTGACGGCGGTCTATATCGCCCTCTTCGCCTTCGCCTTTCTGAGCTTCTTCTATCTGACGGGCCTGAGCCTGCTGCGCTTTTTCGGCATCTCGATGTCGGCCTTCCGCATCGCCGGCGGCGTCCTCTTGCTGCTCATGGGCCTGGACATGGCGCGCGGGGCCACCGGCCACATGTTCGCCGACGCCGGCGAGGCGGTCGACAAGCTTTCGACCCGCGCCTACGCCGCCTTGCGCTTCGAGGGGCTGGTGGTGCCGTTCGGCATGCCGCTCCTGATCGGCCCGGGGGCCATCTCCTCGGCGGTGATCTACGCCGAGGAGGCGCACACCCTGGGCTTCGGCGGGGTGGCGGTGGGGGTGGCGGTGATCGCCGCCGAATGCCTGGTGATCGTCGCCGCCTTCTGGATGACGGGCCTCATCTCGCGGGCCCTGGGCAAGGTCGGGATGATCATCGTGGTCAGGGTGCTGGGCCTCATCCTGTGCGCCATGGCGGTGCAGTTCATGCTGGCGGGCCTGGCCGGCTCGACCATCGACCTGATCCGCCACGAAACCGCCTCGCCCTATCAGGTGGCGCGGCCTTCACAATCGGCGGTGCGTCCCGCGGGCCATCAGGGCCATGCCCCACTCGGCCGGTAGCAGCCGGGCGATCGCCGCGATGGCCTGGTTCGGGGCGCCGGGGACGCAGATCGGCCGATTGGCCTCCGCCGCCTCATAGCCGGCCGCCGCCACCTCGTCGGCCCCCAGCCACATCCACGGCGGCGCCCGCTGGCCCACCGCCGCGCGCGTCCCGTTGGCGTCGTGGAATTCGCTGTAGGTGAAGCCGGGGCACAGCGCGCTGACATGGACGCCGGCGCCCCGCGTCTCGGCGTGCAGGGCCTGCGAGAAGCTGACCAGGAAGGCCTTGGCCGCCCCATAGAGCGCGGCGCCCGCCGCGCCGGGAACCAGGCCCGCCAGGGAGGCGACGTTGACCACCCGGCCGAACCGCCGCTCGACCATGCCGGGGAGCGCCTTGTGGGTCAGTTCGCAGACCGCCGTCAGCATGACCTGGAGAAAGGCCCGCTGGTCCTCCCAGGCGGCGGCGGCGTAGGGGCCGGGAATGCCATAGCCGGCGTTGTTGATAAGGGCGTCCACCGTCCGGCCGTGCGCGGCGATCTGGCCCAGGACGGCGTCCGCCGCGCCGGGGTCGGCCAGGTCGGCCGGGGCGATGAGGATTTCGACGCCGTGGCCGAGGCGCACCTGGTCGGCCAGCCGCTCCAGCCGGTCGGCCCGCCGCGCGGTGACCGCCAGGTCATAGCCGTGGCTGGCGTAGAGCCGCGCGAAGGCGGCTCCGATGCCCGACGAAGCTCCGGTGATCAAGGCAAGGCGCCGGCTCATGGGGGCAGGGTAGAGCATTGGGCGATCAAATTGAATCCCTTCTCTTGGAACGTCATGGCCGGGCGCAAGTCCCGGCCACCCATGACCCCGGCGTGGGCTTTGGGAACGACCCAGAACGGGAAAGGAAAAAAGACGGGGGGAAGGAGAGGCGGGGAAAAGGAAAACACAAAGAGGGGGT
>JBPCMA010000238.1:0-10641 GCA_051002715.1 Caulobacteraceae bacterium | reverse complement strand
GACTGGGCGGTCCACATCGCCCTGGCCATCGACGGCGTCGCGACAGTCGGCGCGGTCGCTCTGCCGGGCGTGCCGGCGACCCTATGCACCGAACAGCCTACCGCCATCCCGCCGCTTGGCCCTGGCCCCCTCCGCATGGTGGTCAGCCGCACCCGGCCCGCCGCCGAGGCGGTGGCGGTGGCCGCGAAGCTGGGCGCGGAGTTGCTGCCCATGGGCTCGGCCGGCGCCAAAGCGATGGCCGTCGTGCGGGGCGAGGCCGACATCTACCTGCACTCGGGCGGCCAGTATGAATGGGACTCCTGCGCGCCGGTCGCGGTGGCCCTGACCGCCGGCCTCCACGCCTCGCGCATCGATGGCTCGCCCCTCGCCTACAACCGCGAGAATCCCTACCTGCCGGACCTCCTCATCTGCCGTAAGGAACAGGCGCCGCAAGTCCTACGCCTGATCGCCGAACTGACCCAGCCGGCGCCCGCCGATTAGCAGACCCCCTTTCACGCGAGCCACGCCGCCTAGTCGCCGCGCTAGTCTGGCCGGAAAATCGGGTGTTCAGGGAAACCCTGGCGCCGCCGCACAGGATCGAACTGTGGACCTCAGCCTTACCAAGGATGCGCTCTACCACTGAGCTACGGCGGCGTTTCCCGTTCGAGGGAAGGGGCGGGTGTTAGCGAAAGGCGAGGGCGGTGTGAAGCGAATTCGGCTTGACGCGGCCGCCCGCCGGGTTAGGCGAAGGGATGGCCGAAACCCCATCATCGCGCCCCGCGACACCGCCGGCGCCTCCGACCGACGCCACCCGGGAGCGCGAAGACCGCCTGGCGGCGGCGTTGCGGGCCAACCTGCGGCGGCGCAAGGCGGCGGGGCGTCCCGCTCGCCGCGAGGAGGGCTAGGTGATGGAGCCCCGCCCCCTGCGCCTGCTCGCCCAGGACGCCGACGACCTGGCGGTGATTTCCGCCGCCCTGCAGGACGCGGTGACCCGGATCGGCGACATCCGCTGGGAGCCGGGGGCCAGGCGCCTGACCCTGGCTTTCAACCGCTTCCGCTGGGAGGCCGAGCAAGGGGCCGGCGAGCGGGTGCGGGCCGGGCTGCAACTGGGCTCGGTGCTGGACGTCAAGGCCCGCCATCTGCGCCAGGGGGCTGGCGAAGCGGTGTTGGAGTTGCTGGCCCTCGCCTTCGAGCCGGATGAGCCGCCCGGCGGGCTCGTCACCTTCGCCTTCGCGGCCGGCGGCGATCTGGCGGCCCGCGTGGAATGCATCGACGCCGCCCTGGCCGACTTGTCGGCGCCCTGGCCCGCGCCGCGCAAGCCCGGGCACGACGAATAGGGCGCTTCGCTCCGTTGGGCGCGCGACGGGTTGCGGATAGAAGGAGCCCATGGCCGCCACTCAGCGACACCGCCTGCAATCGGTCGAACTGGACGAGGAATCGCTGGCGGCGGTTAGCCGCGACCAGGACCAGGAGCGGCAGATCGCCATCTTCGATCTTCTGGAGGAAAACCACTTCGCTCCCGACGGCGCCGAGGGTGGCCCCTACGATCTGAAGATCGCCCTGATCGACAATCGCCTGGCCCTCGATATCGCCGGGCCGGGCTACCAGCGCCGCCACATCCTCTCGCTCTCGCCGCTGCGCGCCGTGGTGCGCGACTACCACATGGTGTGCGAGAGCTATTACCAGGCCATCCGCAACGCCACGCCGCAGCGGATCGAGGCCTTGGACATGGGCCGGCGCGGTCTCCACAACGAGGGGTCGGCCCTGCTGCGGGGGCGCCTGGCGGGCAAGGTGGGGACCGACCTGGACACCGCGCGGCGCCTCTTCACCTTGATCTGCGCCCTTCATTGGCGGGGCTGAGCGTGGCGAACCTGCCCGGGGCGGTGCTGTTCGCCTGCAACCTCAACCGCATCCGCTCGCCCATGGCCGAGGGCCTGATGAAGCGGCGATTCGGGAACCAAATTTATGTGGACAGCTGCGGCCTGCGCGCCGGCGAAGACGACCACGTCGATCCGTTCGTCATGATGGTGATGGATGAGGTGGGCGTCGATCTGACCGGCCACCGCGGCAAGAGTTTCGAGGATGTGGAGGCCCACGCCTTCGACCTGGTCATCTCCCTCAGCCCCGAGGCCCATCATCGGGCGGTCGAGCTGACGCGAGGCCGGGCGGTGGAGATCGAATACTGGCCGACCCTCGATCCCACCCTCACCCACGGGACGCGCGAGAGCGTCATGGGCGCCTATCGCGCCGTGCGGGGGGAGCTAGAGGACAAGATCCGCCGCCGCTTTGGCGAGGCGAGGACGTTTGGCGGCTAGAGCCTGTCTCGATCGCGTTGAATCAACCCGATCGAGAAAACAGGCTCTATCTTAAACACTGGAGCGCTTTCTGATCGCAAAACCAGTTCCCACTTTTGCGGAAAGCGCTCAGTCGGGACCGGTCGGCACATAGCCCTCGATGCGCACGAAGGCGTAGCCCTGGGCCACCGCGTCCGCCCCGCCCTCGGCGGTGGCGGTCACCAGCTCATGGCCCCGCGCGGCGCTGCGATAGAGCTTGAGCGGCGCTGTTCCGGGTTTGGGATCGGCGTAGATGAAGCCCTGGGACCCATCGAAAACATAGCCGGCCGCCAGGGCGTCACGTTCGCCCTCGGCGGTGGCCACCGTCTCGTGGGCGCCGAGGGCCTCGTTCCAATAGGCCTTGAGGGGGATGGCGCCAGGCAGGGGCTGGGTGAAGACGTAACCTTCGGTGCGCAGGCGCCGATAGTGGGCCGCCTGGGCGCGGGCGGCGCTGGCGGCCGAGGCGGCGGCGAAATAGTCCCCCCGGCTCGCGTCATAGAACTGGTCGAGCGGCGAGGTCTCCAGTCCGGCCCGCGCGGCCGGAGCGGCGGCGGCGATCGCCTCGGCGGAATGGTCGGCCTCGCACTGGCCGGAGGCGCGCTGGAAGCGCATGACGCCTCCCTCGAACGCCTGACGCTGGCCGTCGGGGACGTTTTCCACCTCCGACACCGGAAGGCCGAGCCAGCCGCTGGGGCCGCCATACTGGAAATACAGGCGATAGAGGCAGCCCGAGACGGCGTAGGTCTGACCGGCATGCGGCCCCGACGCGTGCCAGAGGATGGTTCCGGCGGCGAAGGTCGCCTCGCGGGCGCGCGATCCCTGGGGCGAGGTGGCGGTCACCGCCTCGCCGGCGACCGGGCAGCCGAAGGGTCCCCGCGCGCCGCCCATGGCCATCCACTTGGCCAAGATCGGCCCGCCGAGCCCCTGGCCGCAGGCGGGAGCGTCGTCGGAGGCCTGGGCCAGAACCATGGTCGGCGCGGCGCCGATCGGCGCAATCGTGGCGGCCATGACGCCAATCAGGGCAAGCCCCCTCCACTTGGAAGCGGCGAGCGATGCGGGTGAACGGAACATTTAAGGCGAACCCTCGGCGCGAGCCATATGCGTGGAGGCTTGGCGATACGCCTCCGGGCCATCGACCTCAACCGGCGGGCCGGCTATGCTCACCTTGAAAGAGACCCATCTCGAGAGGCCGCATGGCGAAAGAAGAACTTCTGGAAATTCCCGGCACGGTGAGCGAACTGCTGCCCAACGCCACCTTCCGGGTGAAACTGGAAAACGAGCACGAAATCATCGCTCACACCGCCGGCAAGATGCGCAAGAATCGCATCCGGGTGCTGGCCGGCGACAAGGTGCTGGTCGAGATGACCCCCTACGACTTCAGCAAGGGTCGAATCACCTATCGCTTCAAATGAGACGCGACGGGCTGGCCGACCGGCGCTTGAACGCCCGCGCGGGCGGACGTAGCGGGATGCTCTGATGGAAATTCTCAAGGACCGCCGCGTCCTGCTCGCCGCCGGGGCGGCCTTGGCGCTGATCGCGGGGTTGATCCTCGCCGCCATCGTCTCCGGCCGCTCGCCAAATTCTCAAGCGGCGCCGCCGGCCTCGCAAGGCGGCCTCATCGTTCAGACCGGGCGTGACGACGACGCCAAGCTCGATCCGCGCCGGCCGCTTCGCTGCTTCGTCCATGGCCAGCTGGTCGGCGAGTTGCCGCTCGGCGATTGCGCCAAGCGCAACGGAGTGGCCACCGGCGCCCTTGACGTGGGCCTCGACCCCAGCGGCGCCTTGGCGGCGTCACACGGCGTCTCGGCCGATCTGACTCCCCTGCCGCCCGCGCCCAACCTCGCGGTCGAAGCGCCGCCCGCCGACGCCGCGCCCTTGGTCGACAATTATCCGCCCCAGCCGGCCCCGCCCCGCGCCCGCCCGCCGGCGGCGCCGTGCCTGAGCTATGCGGAGGCGAACTGGCGGCGGCTGCCCTATGACCTGACCCTGGGGGCCTGCGTCCAGACGCTCTACGCGGGCCAGTGCGTCCCGCCCGGCGCGGCCTTCTATGGCCGGTGGGGCGATCGGACCCTGCGCCTTGTGCCTGGCCGGGTGGAAATATCCGCCGACAACCGCAATTTCCATTTTCTCGCCGGCCAAGGCCCGGCCTGCTCATTGCCTCCTATTCCGTCGTCGGGCCGCGGGATGTAGGCTGGCGATCATGCGGACGCACCTCTTCCCGATCGCCCTCATCGCCGCGCTTGGCCTCGGCGCTTGCCAGAAACAGTTGGAGGCGCCGACCGAGCGGGGCGTGTGCTGGCACTTGGCCCAGTTTCCCGACGGCAAGGTCAGGTTCAACCGCCTTGCCCAGGGCCAGCTCGATCTCGAACACTGCGCGGCGCAGTTGGAGATGATGCGCCTGCGTTTCCGGGCGCTCGGCAGCACCCAGACGCAGGTCACCGGCGCTTATCAGGGCCAGTTCCTGTTCATTCAGCCGGAAGGGGTGTTCACCGCCCAGACCCTTGGCGGCTACCACTACCCGTTCATGGTTCGCACCGGCGACGGGCGGCTGGCGGTCGAGGGCGCCATGCCGGAACAAAAATAGAACATCGGTCTTGCGCCGGCCGTAAAGCCTGATAGAGTCGACCGCGATTCCGGCGCGCGAGGGGTCGCCGGGCGAGCAAGGGAGCAACGCGATGGCGGGCAGCGTCAACAAGGTCATACTGGTGGGCAATCTCGGCAAGGATCCCGAGGTCCGCACCCTTCCCTCCGGCGACCGCGTCGCCAACCTCAGCCTCGCCACCTCCGAGACCTGGCGCGACCGCGCCACCGGCGAGCGCAAGGAGCGGACCGAGTGGCACCGGGTGGTGATCTTCAACGACAACCTGGTGAAGGTGGCCGAGAACTATCTGCGCAAGGGCTCCAAGGTCTATATCGAAGGCGCCCTGCAGACCCGCAAATACGAACAAGGCGGGGTCGAGAAATACTCCACCGAGATCGCCCTGCAGAAGTTTCGCGGCGAACTCACCATGCTCGACGGCAAGGGCGAGGGCGGCGGAACGCGCGACCACGACGCCGGCGGCTACGACGCCGGCCCGCGCGCCGCGAGCGCCGGTCCCAAGGAAACCTTCACGGCTGACCTAGACGACGAGATTCCATTCTAGGCCGAGAAAATCGATGTTTGAACTCGCGGTCGTTCAATCCGACACGAACCCCGGGGCTCAGATGACGCTTTGGGCTGCATGCCGGCGAACCTACGCTCAGTCCTGGCGCTTCATGGTCGCGCTTCCCCTGATCGCGCTCGCCGTGATCGGCTTTGAAGGATTGCAGCACGTTCTGGAGTGGACGACGGGCATGTACCGCGGCGTCGCCGTGGCAAAGGAAGTCGAACATGACCCGATCAGGATGATCGGTGGTCTTCTTAAGATCGCGTGGCTTCTGATCGTCGAATATTGGGTCGCGAGATTCATTGTGAGCGGAGGATCCAAAGCGGTCACCATCGCGCTGGAGCCGGTGGCGGTCAGGAAGTTCTTCAATTTCTTTGCCTTCTATTTTGTATTGTCCGCCGCGCTCCTGCTCTTGCCATCAATTTTTCTGGCTATGGGACTGATGGGCCGAACGATAGCGATCGGCGTCGCGCTTCTTGGGTTGGCGACCGTCCCGCTTGAGGTGGCGTTGGCGCCATGGGCCGTGGGGTCGGCGATCGGAGACGTGAGAGCGTCACCGGCGTTTGCCCTGGGGCGATCGGGAGGGTCGGTTCTTTGGGGGCTGGCTTTTACCGTCATCGCGATCCTGCCCCTGATGATCGTCCACTACGGATTTGGCCTTGGTGCGATCGGGCGGTCGCCCCTTGTCGCGATTTTGCTGCTGTTGATCGACTCTTGCGTAGTCGGGTTTCTCGGTATTGTGTTCAACGTGAGCCAAGTCGTGATTGCCGAGCGAATGGCCCTCCGCGCGGGCGGTCAGCTTGCTTGCCGCCCTGCGTAGCCGCGTTTAAAAACCCTCGTCGGTTGGAAACGATCCGGGCCTCCACGTCCCAGCGACCTTTCACCAGACCGCGTCCGCGAACTTCTCCAGGATCAACCGATCGGCGGTCACCAGCCGCACATGGTCGGCCATGGCATTGGCGACGATCAACCGGTCGAAGGGATCGCGCGTCCAGGCGAAGGACCGGGCGCGGTCCACGATGGTCAAGAGCGGGGAATCGGAAATCGTCAGTCCTATGCCGTCAACGAGATAATTGACCGGTATGGAGGCGTCGCGATCGATCTTGCCCCGCTCGAAGAGGGTTTCGAGTTCAAGCATCACCATGGGTGATATCTGGCACTGATCGCGACCGATCAAGGCTTTCGCGCGAGCGGACAGACGGTCACGGCGCCCCGACGAAAGCCAGATGATGACATGGGTATCGAGATGAATCAAAGGTTCAACTCGGGTTCCTCGTCCCAATGCCAATACTCTTCCCGCGCCCGACGCACGTCCCCCGCGCTCAAATCCCCACCGACGCTCAGAACCGGTGGCGACTCCCAGAACCGCTTCCACCGTTCGGCCCGTTTCTCGGCCACGCCCAACGGCGCCTCTTCGGCGGACACCACCACCTTCCCGCCCTTGCGCCTTATCTCGATGGCCTCGCCCGTGGCCAGCGCCTCGTCGATCATCTGGAAGATGTTCTTGCGGAATTCGGTGATGGTGACCGTCTTCATATGTACGCCATGCGCCAAAAATATGTACATGTCAAGGCTGGCCGACGGGTTTCGGTGGTCTTTCAACCGCTCGCCTGCTAACAACGGCGGCGGACGTTCGGTGTCCGATTCTGAGCGTTGAAACCCCCGTTTGACCGACGAGACGACCATACCGCCCGGTGACGGCCGGCGGGGGAATGTCACCCCCATTTCCATCGAGGACGAGGTCAAGCGCTCGTATCTCGACTATGCCATGAGCGTCATCGTGAGCCGCGCCCTGCCGGACGTGCGCGACGGGCTAAAGCCCGTGCAGCGGCGCATCCTCTATTCCATGGGCGAGCAGGGCCACACGCCCGACCGCGGCTATGTGAAGTCGGCCCGCGTGGTCGGCGACGTGATGGGCAAATACCATCCGCACGGCGACCTTTCGATATATGACACCCTGGTGCGCATGGCCCAGCCGTTTTCCATGGGCCTGCTGCTCATCGACGGCCAGGGCAACTTCGGTTCGGTGGACGACGATCCGCCGGCGGCCATGCGCTACACCGAAAGCCGGCTGACCCGCGCCTCCATGGCCATACTGGTCGATCTCGATAAGGACACGGTCGATTTCAAGGACAACTACGACGGCAAGGAGAGCGAGCCGGTCGTTTTGCCCTCGCGCATCCCCAACCTGCTGGTCAACGGGGCCGGCGGCATCGCGGTGGGCATGGCCACCAACATCCCGCCGCACAATCTGGGCGAGATCGTCGACGCCTGCCTGGCCCTGATCGACAATCCCGACATCTCCCTCGACGAATTCCTGGATATCGTGCCGGCCCCCGACTTCCCCACCGGCGGCGAGATCATCGGCCGCACCGGCGCGCGCCAAGCGCTCCTTACCGGGCGAGGGTCGGTGGTCGTGCGCGGCGTCGCCGTCATCGAGGAGATCCGCAAGGACCGCGAAGCCATCATCATCACCTCTCTGCCCTACCAAGTGAACAAGGCGGCCCTGGTGGAGCGCATCGCCGAACTGGTGCGGGAGAAGCGCATCGAGGGCATCGGCGATCTGCGCGACGAGAGCGACCGCACCGGCATGCGGGTGGTGATCGAACTCAAGCGCGACGCCGGCGGCGAGGTGGTGCTCAATCAGCTCTACCGCTTCACCGACCTGCAAAAGGCCTTCGCGGTGAACGCCCTCGCGCTCAATCGCGGCCGGCCCCAGCAGATGGGCCTGCGCGAGATGCTCACCGCCTTCGTGAATTTCCGCGAAGAAGTGGTGGTCCGGCGCACGCGGCACGAGCTTTCCAAGGCCCGCGACCGCGCCCATGTCCTTGTGGGCCTGGCCATCGCCGTCGCCAACATCGACGCGGTGATTCACATCATCCGCTCGTCCAAAGACCCGGCCGAGGCGCGCGAGCGGTTGACGGCTCGCGACTGGCCGATCGGCGACATGATCGATCTGATCGCCCTGATCGCCGATCCCCGCACCGTGCTGGTCGGCGAGGGCCAGGTCCGCCTGACCGACGAGCAGGCGCGGGCCATTCTCGCCCTCACCCTGTCGCGTCTCACTGGCCTCGGCCGCGAAGAGATCTTCGCCGAGGCGGGCGAACTGGCCGGCGCCATCCAGGCGCACCTCGACCTGCTGTCGTCGCGCGCCGCGATCATGGCGGTAGTGCGCGGCGAGTTGGTGGAGGTGCGCGAGGCCTTCGCCGTCCCGCGCCGCAGCCGGATCGTCGAAGGCGACGCCGATGTCGAGGACGAGGATCTGATCGCCCGCGAGGAGATGGTGATCACCGTCACCCATGGCGGCTATGTGAAGCGGACGCCCCTCGCCACCTACCGCACCCAGCATCGCGGCGGAAAGGGCCGAGCCGGGATGTCCACCAAGGAGGAGGACGCGGTGACCCGCGTCTTCTCCGCCTCCACCCACGCGCCGATGCTGTTCTTCTCGTCCGGCGGCAAGGCCTACCAACTTAAGGTATGGCGCCTGCCGATGGGCGGGCCGACCTCGCGCGGCAAGGCCTTCGTCAATCTTTTTCCCATCGAAACCGGCGAGACCATGACCTCCATCCTCGCCCTGCCCGAGGAGGAGGCGCGTTGGGAGGGGCTCGATGTGATGTTCGCCACCCGCTCGGGCGGGGTGCGCCGCAACAGGCTTTCCGACTTCGCGCGCATCCATCGGGGCGGCAAGATCGCCATGAAACTGGATGAGGGCGACGCCATCGCCGGGGTCGGCCTGTGCACGAGCGAAGACGACATCCTGTTGACCACCGCGCAGGGCCGCTGCATCCGCTTTTCGGCCGACGACGTGCGGGTGTTCGCCGGCCGCGATTCCACCGGGGTGCGCGGTGTGCGCCTGGCGGGCGGCGACAGCGTCATCTCCATGGCCATCCTGCGCGCGGTGGACGCCACCCCAGCCGAGCGGAACGCCTATCTGAAACAGGCCATCGCCCTGCGTTCGGCCGAGAGCAGCGAGGGCGAGGAAGCGCCGGGGCCGACCCTCGAGAACGATGACGAGGCGATCGGCGAGGCGCCGGTCACCTTGTCGGCGGAGCGCGTCGCCGAACTCGCCGGCGCCGAGGAGATGATCCTCACCGTCTCGTCGGAGGGTTTCGGCAAACGGACTTCGGCCTACGATTACCGCCGATCCGGCCGCGGCGGAAAGGGCCTGATCGCCCACGATCTCACCCGCCGCGGCGGGCGGCTGGTCGCCTCCTTTCCAGCCGAGAAGGCCGACGAGATCCTGCTCGTCACCGACCAGGGCCAGCTCATCCGCGTGCCGGTCGGCCAGATCCGCATCGCCGGGCGCAACACCCAGGGCGTCACCATATTCCGCACCGGCGAGGGCGAGCACGTGGTGTCGGTCGAGCGCGTAGAGGGCGAGGCGAGCCAGGCTGACGGCGGCGAGGAGCCAAGCGAATCATACGGGGAAGAGACGAGATGATCCGCACCGCCCTCTATCCAGGCACATTCGATCCGATTCACAACGGCCATTTCGATCTCATCCGCCGGGCCTTGAAGCTCGTCGATCGGCTGATCATCGGCGTGGCCATCAACAGCGGCAAGCAGCCGATGTTCACCCTCGACGAACGGGTGGCGATCCTCACCGAAGAGACCGCCTGTCTCGCTGGCCAGGGCGAAATCGTCGTCCATCCCTATCAGGGCCTGACCCTCGGCGCGGCCCATGATGTCGGCGCCGCCGTGATCCTGCGCGGGCTACGGGCCGTCGCCGACTTCGAATTCGAATTCCAGATGACGGCCATGAACCAGCAGCTAGACCGCGACATCGAGACGGTGTTCCTGATGGCCGACCCCCGCCACCAGGCCCTCGCCTCGCGCCTGATCAAGGAGATCGCCGAACTCGGCGGCGACGTATCCCGCTTCGTGCCAAAAGGGGTCGAACGGCGCATGCTGGCCAAGTTCGGGCGGGGTTAGCCGCCCGAAGAATTTGCCGCCGCAACGCGTTGACGACGCGCCCCACCCGTCTGCCCGCAAGCGCTCGCATCCAGCCTCGCCATGAAGGGGAGGGAGGAATTCAGGTTGCCCCGCGCCGCCCGGCGGGCTAGGCGGGCGCCATGAAATTCGCTCCCGCTCTCATCGCTCTGACCACGCTGGTCGCGGCCGGCGCCCAGGGCGCGCCCAAACCGCCGCCCGTCTCTGCCCCCGCCGCCCCCACCGCCGTCGAC
>JBPCMA010000237.1:0-4147 GCA_051002715.1 Caulobacteraceae bacterium | reverse complement strand
GATCCGACCCGGCGGGCGATCTTCGAGCGGCTGGGATGCGGGCCCTCGGCGGTGGGGGCGCTGGCGGCTGGCCTGCCGGTGAGCCGGCCGGCGGTCTCGCAGCATCTGCGGGTGCTTAAGGGCGCCGGGCTGGTCATCGACGCGGCGGCGGGGACGCGGCGGGTCTATCGCCTCGATCCCAGGGGAATTGGCGCCATGCGCGACTGGCTGGACGAACATTGGGCGGACGCGCTCGCCGCGTTCGAAACCTACGTCAACCACAACGAGGAAGAGGACGAAACCGATGACGATCGCCCCGATTGAGAAAACCGTGACGGTGAATGCGCCGCCGGCGCGCGCCTTCGCGATGTTCACGCGTGACATCGGCGCCTGGTGGCCCAAGGGCAAGACCCTCGGCGCCAAGCCACACGCGGCGATCGTCATCGAGCCCCGGGCCGGCGGCCGCTGGTTCGAGCGCGACGACGACGGGGCCGAGACGCCGTGGGGCAAGGTCCTGGCCTGGGACCCGCCGACCCGCCTGCTCCTGGGCTGGCAGCTCGACGCTTCCTTCAAATACGATGCGGATTTCCTGACCGAGGTCGAACTGACTTTCGCCGCCGAAAGCGAGGGGAAGACGCGGGTTACCTTGGTTCATCGTGACCTCGAGCGCTTCGGCGACAGCGCCGAAAAGGTCGCCGCATCCATCGGCGAAGGCTGGCCCGCCCGCCTGCGAGACTTCGCCGACTACGCCGAACATCCCGCCTGAGAAATGAGGAGACTTGACCATGACCGACTTCCCAAAGGCCGACTTTGTCGTCCACACCATTCCCGGCAGCCCCTTCGCCCGCGCCGTGATGATCGCCCTCGAGGAAAAGGGCCTGCACTGGCGGCTCTCGCCCCTCGCGCCCGGCGCGCTCAAGCAGGAACCGCACCTCTCGCGCCATCCGTTCGGCCGGATGCCGGCGGTCGAGCACGGCGATTTCACCCTCTACGAGACGCAGGCCATCCTGCGCTGCATCGACCGGATCGCGCCCGCCCCGCCCCTTACCCCCGCCGAGCCGCGCGCCGCCGCGCGCATGGACCAGCTGATGAACATCAGCGACTGGTATCTTTTCCAGGGGGCGGGCAATGTCATCGCCTTCCAGCGGGTGGTGGGGCCGCGGGTGTTTGGCGTCACCCCCGACGAGGGCGCCATCGCCGCATGCCTGCCCAAGGCGCGCACGGCGTTCGACGAGATCGCCCGCCTGCTGGGCGGCCAAGCCTTCCTGGCCGGCGACCGCTTCACCCTCGCCGACGCCATGGTCGCGCCGCAGATGGATTTTCTCGCTCAGACGCCGGAGTGGGCGGCCCTGACCGCCCCTCACCCCAACCTGGTCGCCTGGCAGGAGCGGATGGAAGCGCGGCCGAGCTTGGCGGCGACCACCTGGGACGTGGTGACGGAACTGGCGAAGAAGGCGGCGTGAACCCATGGCCGACATCGTCGATCGCATCGAGATCGCCGCTCCGCCGGAGCGGGTCTATCAGGCGCTGACCACCGCCGAGGGAGTCCGCGCCTGGTGGACGCGCGACGCCGATCTTGGTTCGGAGGTTGGGGGCAGGGGCGAGTTTCGCTTCTCCGGCCATCATCGGGCCACCCGGGTGGACATCGAAGACCTCAAACCGCCGGCGCGGGTGGCCTGGAAGGTCACCGCCTGCCAGCACCCCGAGTGGGTCGGCACGGCCATCGCCTTCGACCTGCGACCGGCGGGAGACGGGACGGCCCTCGCCTTCGCCCAGCGCGGCTATGCGGAAGCCGGCGACTGCTTCGCTTTGTGCACCCGCGGCTGGACCCACTATCTGGCCAGCCTGAGAGCCTACATGGAGACCGGAACGGGGACGCCGCACGCGTGATTCCCTGCCACGAAGAACCATGAGTTTCGCATCTCGCGGGGCGTCGGGGGTTCGACAAAGGCGGATCAGACGGCCTGTAAGCCGGGTTCTGTGCCGCCTCCGGTGAAGGAGACGCGGCGGCCATTCCTCTGAAGGCCGCCCGTTGCCGGACGGCTCTGGCGACCTACCCGGACGCCTGGGCCGGCGACGGCCTGCCGGACTGCCTTAAGGCCGGCGCGACGCCCCTATTTGGTCTTGCTCCAGGCGGGGCTTGCCATGCCGTCCCGGTTGCCCGGTCCGCGGTGGGCTCTTACCCCACCCTTTCACCCTTGCCGCCGGCGAAGAGCCTGAGGCGGTTTGCTTTCTGTGGCGCTATCCCTGGGGTCACCCCCGGCGGGCGTTACCCGCCGCCTTGTCGCCGTGGAGCCCGGACTTTCCTCTCCCCTCCCCTTAGCGGGAAGCGGAGCGACCGCCCGGCCGTCTGATCCAAACCCACCGTGGCGGCGGGAAGCGGCGCCGTCAAGGCTTGACAATCGCTCCCACACATTGCAATATGCAAATCACCGTCGCCGTGTTTGGAGGATCATTTGCAGCCACTGACCGACGCGCGCCGCGAGGCGTTCGCTCAGGCCTTTGTCCGCCTTGGGGCCAAGTCGGCCGCCTACCGCGAGGCGGGCTATAGGGCGAACCGCGGCGGGGCGGCGAGGCTGGCGGCCAAGAAACCGGTGGCGGAGCGGATCGCCGAACTGTCCCGCCAGTACGCGCAGACCTGCCGGGCCGGCGCCGAGGAGACCATCGCCGCCCTCATGGCCCTGGCCGAGGCGGCCGACGCCCTCAATACAGCCGCCGCCCTCAAGGAGGCGCGCCTGGCCCGCCTGGAAGCCCACCGGCTGTGGACCGAGCTGGGCGCGCGCCAGGGGCAGGAATGCCGGCCCCTTCCGCCGATCTTGACGAAAGAAGAATGGCTGGCGGCGTTCGCGCCCCGGCGGGAGGAGGCGTGAGGGGGCGCTACGGCCCGCCGCCTACCACTCGGCCATAGACGATCTGATCCCAGTAGCGGCCCTTCCAGAAGCCATGATCGGCAAGAACCCCTTCCCGCGCGAAGCCGTGACGCTCCAGCAGGCGGCAGGAGCGATGGTTGCCGGGGGTGACCAGGGCTTCGAGGCGGTGGAGGGCGAGGCGGGAGGCGGCGAAATCGATGAGGGCCGGCAGGACGGCGCCCATCACGCCCCGCCCCCACCAGGGCGGCGACAGGTCGTAGGCGACCTCGCCGCGCCGGGCGCGCTCGACCACCAGGCGGTTGAAGCCGCAGGTGCCCGCGAAAATCCTACCCTCGCGGATCGAGAAACGCAGGCCGGCGCCCAGGGCGCGCTGGCTCTTCGCCCAGGCGACGATCGCCTCGGCCTCGGCCAAATCGGTCAGCGGGCCGATGTCCATGAATTCCACCACCCGGGGGTCGGCGAAATGGGCGAGGAGTTCGGCGGCGTCGGCGTCCTCCAGGGGACGCAAGCAAAACGGCCCGACGGGGAGGGCGAGGTCGCCGGCCAGGTCCGGGTCGGCGACGATCATGCGTCGGCGCGGGCCAGGCGCAAGAGGGCGATCAGCCGCGCCCGGGTCACCCCGTCGGCGATCCCGTCGACGCGCCGCTGGACGAAATGGCGCTGGAAGGCGGTGACCACCGCCTTGGCCTCGCCGTCGAAGAGGTCCGAGGCGGACAGGGCGTAGCCGAGGCTGGCCAGGCCGGCGCGCAGGGCGAGGACGCCGGGGCCCCGATCGCCGGGCCCAAGCGGGTCGCCGGGGGCTGGCGGCGGTTCGACCCACGGGCCGTGGCCGGCGCGGGCCAGGCGGCGCCAGGGGAAGCGCTCGCCCGGGTCGGCCTTGCGCCCCGGCGCCACGTCGGAATGGGCGAGGATGCGCACGCCGGGCACCGTCCAGCGCGACCGGATGGCGGCGATAAGGTCGATAAGGATGTCGATCTGCGCCCGGGGAAAGGCGCGATAGCCGAATTCATGGCCGGGGTTGACCAGTTCGATCCCGATCGAGGCGCCGTTGATGTCGCTCTGGCCGGCCCAGGAGGCGACCCCGGCGTGCCAGGCGCGGCGCTCCTCGGCAACCAGGGCGAAGAGGCTGCCATCCTCCTCGATGAGGTAATGGGCGGAGACTTTCGAGCCCGGCTCGGTCAGCCGCGCCAGGGCCGCCGCGCCGCTCGCCATGCCGGTGTAATGCAGGACGATCATGTCCGGCGGGCCCAGGCGGGCGTCGAAATTGGGCGACGGGGCGGGGATGGGAGTCATGGGGC
>JBPCMA010000236.1:0-14610 GCA_051002715.1 Caulobacteraceae bacterium | reverse complement strand
TGGAGGGCCTCGACGGCGGCGGCGCGCACCGCCTCGTTGTCCTCCACCACGAGAGTGTTCTGGTCGGCTCCCCGCGCGGGCGGCGGCGAAGCGCTGGCCGGTTCGGCCAGCGCTTCGCGCGATCTGGGAAGATATATCTTCACGGTGGTGCCCTGACCCTCTTCCGAATAGATCTGGATGTGGCCGTTCGACTGGCGGGCGAAGCCGTAGACCATGGCCAAGCCGAGGCCGCTTCCCTTGCCCTCCGCCTTGGTGGTGAAGAAGGGTTCGAACACCCGCTTGCGGGTTTCCTCGTTCATTCCCTCACCGGTGTCGGACACCGCGATCAGCACATATTGGCCGGCGGCCACACCGTCGGCCCGGCGCACATAGCTTCCGTCCAGCGAAGCGTTGGTCACCTCGACGGTGAGCCGGCCGCCCCCCGGCATGGCATCGCGGGCGTTGATGGCTAGGTTGAGGACGGCGCTCTCCACCTGGGCCGGGTCGGCCAGGGTGTTCCACAAGCCGCCGCCGATCACCGTCTCCACCTGGACCCCTTCGCCCAAGGTGCGGCGCAGCAGGTCAGCCATGTCTCCGATCAGGCGCGCCAAGTTGATCACCTTGGGTTCGAGCGGCTGGCGGCGGGCGAAGGCGAGAAGCTGGTGGGTGAGCTGGGCGGCGCGGTCGGCCCCGTGAATGGCGTTGGCGAGGCGGCGGCGGGCGGCCTCGTCGCTCTCGACGGCCGGCTCCAGCAGCTCCAGATTGCCGCGGATGACTTGCAGCAGATTGTTGAAATCGTGGGCCAGCCCTCCGGTCAGCTGGCCGACGGATTCCATGCGTTGGGCCTCGCGCAGGCGCTCCTCGGTTTTCACCCGCGAGGTGATGTCGCGGATCGCGCCGACGATGCGATTGGTGCGGCCGGCCGCGTTCTTCACAGGCGAACAGATCGATTCCCAGGTGCGCGGGCCAGCCGGCGTCTCGGCCAGATCGTCGCGGGTGAGCACCGGCTTGTCGGCCGCCGCGACGCGGCGATAATGGGCCAGCACCGGCTCGGCGCTGGCGGCCGGCAAAAGATCGGCGAGAGCCCGCCCGCGCACGTCGGCGGCCTTGATCCCCAGCGCCCGCTCGAAAGCCGGATTGACCTCTCCGACCACGAAGCGATCTCCCTCCTCCACATCGAGGACGAACAGATAGTCGGGCGTGTTGGCGAACACCGCCTGGATCAGGGCGTCGCTGGCCTCAAGCCCCACCCGCGCGGCGCGCGCTTCCTCCACCGCCAAGCCCAGGCGGCGGTTGGCGCGGGAAAGCTCGAACACCGATCGCACCAGGCCCAGGACGGCCAGGGCGGCCAGGACGATTCCGATGGCCAGGCTGAGCTTGTCGGCGTTGGCGGCCGCCGCGATCCGGCGGTCCAGAAGAGCGGTCTCGGCCCGCGAGATGGAAGTCGACCGGCGCTCGATCTCGCCCATCAGCACATGGCCGTCGCCGGAGCGCGCCAGGTCGCGGGCGGCGGCGAAATCCCCGGACCGCCCCAGGATCACCGACGCGCCCAGCCGCTCTAGGCGCCGCGAAATGACGCCGTTGAGTTCACCGACGCGGGCGCCTTGCGGCCCATTGTCGGACACCACGGCGGCCAGATCGGTCCCGGCGCGCGGGATCCTGGCTTCGACCGCATTGAAGGCGGCCAGATAGGCCGGCTGCTCGGTGATCAGATAGCCCCGTTCGTTGGTTTCGGCTCCCTGGACGAGGGAGAAGAGGCTCTGGTTGCGCTCGATGACCTGGTGCGAATGGGCGACCCAGAACCGGGCTCGCGCCCCTTCTCCCAGATAGGTGAAGGCGAAAAGCCCGGTCAGCATGGCCAGGAGCACGGTGAGGGCGACGGCGCTGGCGATGGTGCGATTGAGGCTCAAGCCGTGCGACTCCTCGAGCGCGGCGGTGATGGGGCGCCCTCCGTGCCGACTTGCAGGCCCTCAACCAGGGAAAGTCAACTATGCCCGGGATGCCGAAGCCCGCGGCCGCGATCATCGACGGCGAACAATCGGGTCATGGGAACAACGCCCTTCTCGGTCTCCCACGCGCGCCCGAGATGCTCCTTGAGGCCAAAGGCGTCCTCGATGGTTCGTAGCAGGCTGTAGTGATTGTAGGCCGTTTCGTCGGCGACCCCGCGCGGCCCATGGTTGGTGATGACCAGGGTGGGGATATGCCCGCCCCCGAAGTTGGATGGCGCGGTGGGCGTCACCGCGCAGCATCCCTCGCGGGTCCCGCCCGCCCCTTCGTCGAAAGTGATGACGATGGCGAAGTTCTCGGGCGATTTCCACGCCGCCGTCGCCTGAAGCTTCTTTACCAGTTCGCCGGCGAAGGCGTCGCCCCGCCGGATGAGAGCGGCGACATTAGCCCCGTTGCAGTCAGGCGGAACCTTCGGCCCGTGAAGGCCATGCATCTCGTTGCATTGATTGGGCACGACGAGGGCAAAATTGGGCAGGACGCCCAACGCCAGGTCGGCGTCCAGTTGGTGGAAATCGACGATCTTCTCGGGCCGCCGCGGATCGGCCTGGACCGAGGCGAAATTCAGGAAGCCCGAATGCTTGGAGGCGTAGAGGGCGGTCTTCTTGGTCCCATTGTCGAAGGCCGGATCGCTGGCGGTGAAGGCGAGCGATCCGGGGGCGGGAAGGCTTTCATAATAACCCTTCCAGGTCAGGCCGGCGGCTTCGAGTTGGGCGCCGAGATGGGGCGCGTGAACGGTGTGATCCACATAACCCGGCGCCGAAGCGCCGCCGCAGAAGGGGCCGGTCGATCCGGCCCGACAGGTAAAGCCATCGTCGTCGTGAATGCCGAAGGTGTCGCCGCCGAGAAGAGCCACATAGTTGGCCTCGCTGGGATGAACCTCGGCGAAAAATTGCGTCGCGTTGCCGTATTTGGCGGCCAGGGCGGCGATGTTGGGGGCGCCGGCCGGATCGAGGATCTGGTCGTAGGATTTGTTCTCCTCGACGATGACGAAGACGTGGGCGTAGCGGGGAACTCCGCCGGCCGCCCGCGCCGAAGCCGCCTGACTGGCGAGGGCGGCGGACCCGGTGGCCAGGAGGGCGGCCAAAAGAGCGGCGACCAGTAAGCGGGATGTTCGATGTCGCATGGGGATTTTCTCCACGGCTGTTCTAAAAGCTGGCGCGCACGCCGCCTTCGTAGGTGATGTCATAGAATTCGCGCTGGATCGGCCGGCTGGGGACGCCTTCGTAGTAACGCAGCGGCTCGTCGGTCAGGTTTTTGGCGTCGAAATAGACCGTCCAGTGCGGATTCACCTTGTAGCTGGCGCTCAGGTCCACGGTGAGGCGGCTGTCCTGGATGGTGTCCAGCGATTTATCGCCGCCCAGGCCGAACAGGCTGTGGCTGACATATTCGGCGGCGATGCGGGTCTCGACGCCGTAGGCTTCGTAGAAGCCGGCCAGGTTCCAGGTCACCTGGGAGGTGCCCGGCAGCAGGCCGTACTCGGCGACGCCGGTCAGCGACTGGGCGGCGCTGTATTCCTGGATGCGGGAATCGACCAGGGTCAGGTTGGCTTCGACGCCGAAGCCGTCGAAGGGCTTGGGCAGCCAGACGAACTTCTGGTGATAGGCGGCCTGGACGCCGCGGGCGTAGGCGCTGGGGACGTTGAGAAAAGTGGTGACGTTGGCCAGTTGGCCCGGCGCCAGGGGATCGGTGGTGATGCCGTTGGAAATGCGCGGAACGATGTAGTCCTCGAACTCCTTGTCGAAGGCCGAGAGCGAAACGATGCCGCCGTTGGCGAGATAGTATTCCAGCGACAGGTCGAAATTGTCGCCGAAGGTCGGCCGCAGGTTCGGATTGCCGCGCGTGATGGTCAACGGATTGGTGGTGCGATCGACCGAGGCGGCGGTGCTGTTCTGTTCGAAACCGGGCCGGGCGAGACCGCTCGAATAGGTGGCGCGCAGAATGAGGGTCGGAGTGAAACTGTATTTCAATTGCACGGTCGGAAAGGCGTCGATGTAGTTCACGGGGCGGGTGAGGAAGGTGTTGGTTATGCTGCCGTCGGGACTGGTGGTCTGGACATAGCCGCCATAGACGGCGTTGGTGGCCTCGACCCGAACGCCGGCCAGCAGGCCGAGCTTGCCGATCGTCGTCGTATATTGAGCGTAGCCGGCGTAGATATTCTCGATGGCGGTGATAAAACTGGTCGGGTTGAAACCGGTCAGCGTCGGGGCCGGATTCAAGAATGCCGTCCCATTGTTGATCAGATCCCGGATGGCGTAGAGGTCGACCTGCGGGCCGTTGCTGTAATGCCCGTCGTAAAAGGTGAGCGCCGACCCCGACAGCCCGGCCAGCGAAAGCGGCGGGACGATGTAGGTCTGGTCGATCTCGGTGGCGCTTTTGTCGCGCAGGCGGACTTCCGCGCCGACCTTCAGCCGGCTGCTATCGTTGATGAAAGCCAGCGGAAAAGAGAGATTCCCGGCCCCGGAATATTCTTCGTCGACGTCATATTCCTGGGAGTTGCTCAGCGCCCGGAGCGCGTAGGCGCCGGGGTCGTTCACGTCGAAACCGTCCGGGAAGGTGAAGATCGGAAAGTCAGGGGTGGTGACGTTGTCGTAGGTGATGGCTACCGGATTTTTGTTGGGGCGAAAGGCCGGCGCGATGAAATCGGCCCCGATGTTGCGGCGGACATGGAAGGTCGCCCGGCTGTAGGCGCCGTGATAGTCCAGATCGACATCGCCGAACTTGTCCGATCCACCGATGGCGAAGATCGAGTTGCGATGGACCTCCTCCTCGTCGGTCAGCGAGATGTCGGGATTGATGGTGGTCGAATAGACGTTGGGCGAGCCGGGATCGACGGTCGGCGATCCCAGATTGGTGAGCAGCAGGAAATTCTTGTGCACCGACTCGGTATAGCCGGCGACATCCGCGCGGGCGTAATAGCCGTGGTCCTCGTTGGGTTGGAAATCGAACTCTCCGCCATAGCTGAACCGGCGGCGATGGTAGTCGTAGCGGCGCAGATCGTATTGCGAGACGGCGTTGGCCGGCGCGACCCCGTCGTCGATGTAGCTTTCCTCCAGATCATCGACCGCGCGGCGATCGTCCTGGCGCGAGCCGTCGATCACGAAGGAAAACGGGGTGGGGTTGGAGATGAAGCCGGCCCGGATGGGCTCGTCGGCCTGGCCGTGCTCGACGATCAGGCCGTGTTCGTCGAACCCGAACCGCGCGCCAAGCGCGATGTCGGCCTCGAAAGGGCCGGTGTGGTCGTGCAGCGGCTCGTAGCCCCAGCCGAGCGTGCCCTCGAAGAACGGTTTGGTGACATTCACCGCCGTGCGCGGCGAAAGCTCGATCGAACCGCCCAGGCCCTCGGCCTCGTGATCGGGCAGCAGGGTGTAGGTGACGATGATGCCGTCGACCGCTCCGGTGGGGATGGTGTCGAACTCCACCGCCCGCCCGCCGCCGCCCGATTCGGTGCCCCCCGGATTGGTGTTGAGGAGCGGCACGCCGCCATAGGTCGCGCCGTCCAGATTGGCGTCGATGCCGCGAATCTGCACGAAGCGGCCCTCGCCGGTGTCGCTGGAAAGCGAGACGCCGGGCATGCGGCCGAGCGCCTCGGCGGCGTTGTAGTCGGGGTATTTCAGGATGGTCTGCGCCGACTGAACGGAAATGATATTCGGCGCGGCGAGTTGCACCCTCCGCGCCTTCTCTTCGCGGCGAGGCGCGGTGACCACCAGTTCACTCACCGTGGACGCGTCGGCGGCGGTCTCCGCCGCAGCCTGGGCGGGACGGTTGAAAGCCCACAGGCTCGCTCCCGACATCAGGGCCAGAGCGACGGATTTGGCGCGCATGGATCGTCCCCAGCCAGCCGCGGGTCATGCCCAGGACGCCTAGACCTCGGCGGCGACAGTCGCGTGACGGTTTGACGAGGGTTTCGTGAAAGGGGCCGCGACGCCCTGCCGCCGTGACAGAGAAGACTCGATCCTTGAATGGCGGTAGCAAGCGTTCCGGGAGGACCGAGCGATGATTTTCACCGCGCCGCAATGGCTGCTGGTCGGGGCGGTCGCCGCGGTGGGCGTTCTGCACACCCTGGTCCCCGATCACTGGGTTCCGATCACCTTGATTGGGCGTCAACGCGGCTGGACGATCGGTCAGACGGCCCGGGCGGCCTTGCTGGCGGGAACCGGCCATGTCCTGTCGACCCTGGCCATAGCGGTGGTGGTGTGGATCGCCGGCGCGGTGGTCGCCAAGACGTTCGGTCGATGGATCGACGCGATCGCGAGCGCCGCCCTGGTGGCCTTCGGCGCCTGGATCGCGGTTTCCGCGCTGCTCGAGATGCGACAAAGGGACGGCCACGGGGCCGCTCACGCCCACGGCCATCATCACGGCCGCCATCACGATCACGCCCACGCTAAGGACGATGACGCGGCCCACGCCAAGGCCGGCTCGCGCACCGCGTTGCTTCTCATTCTGGGCTCCTCGCCCATGGTCGAGGGGATACCGGCCTTCTTCGCCGCCGGCCGCTACGGTCCGCCGCTGATCGTCGTCATGTCCCTGGTTTTCGCTTTCGCCACCATCGCCACCTATGTGACCCTGTGCGTGGCCTCGGTGGCCAGCCTGGAACGGGTGAGCCTTGGACCACTGGAGCGCTACGGCGAAGTAATCAGCGGCGCCTTCATCGCCCTGATCGGCGTGGTGTTCTGGGCTTGGCCGATGCTGTAGGGCGACAAACCTATTGCGGAGCCGGCCTGGTGCTCGCCACGGGGCCCGCGCCGCGCGCATATCGCCATTCTCGACGCAATGGCATAAGGGCTGAATTCGCCGGTGGCCTGGAACGGCCGGGCGTGAGAGCTTTGGGGGCGGGGTGATCGGCGACGTACTTTCGGCTTCTGACCTTCTGCTCGCCATCGTCGCGGTTCTCTTCGGCGTCTGGCACAATGACATCCAGGAGGCGCTCGGCCTCACCCTCGATCGGCAAGCCGACGACCGTCGCCCTCAGAGGGCGCGGATCGCGGCCGTGCTGGGCTCCAAGGCTCTGCCTCTGGCGCTCGGGGCCTGGGCGACCGCCTTCATCTTCCTGCCCCGCAGCCTCTCGATCGTCGAAGTAGCGCGCGCCTGCGAGGCGACCCACCGGTGCGCCTACGACGACGTCCAGGCGGTCCTCCTGCTCACCCAGGGATTTGTCGTGATGCTGGCCATCTACACCACCGGTCAGACCATCGCCCTGATCGTCAAGCTATTGCGCTCCTGAAAGCGGGCGGATCAGGCCAGCGACGGCTCGATCGTCTTGCAGGCGGCGATCAGGCCCTCGACCGAGGCGACGGACTTGGCGAACATGGCCGCTTCCGCCTCGTCGAGGGGGAATTCGACGATCCGTTCGGCCCCGCCCGCGCCGATCACCACCGGCGCGCCGGCGTAGACACCGCTGACCCCATATTGGCCGGTGAGCCAGGCGGCGCAGGGCAGGACGCGCTTTTCGTCCTTCAGATAGCTTCGGGCCATGGCGATGGCGCTCTCGGCGGGAGCGTAGAAGGCCGAGCCGGTCTTCAGCAGGCCGACGATCTCGCCGCCGCCGCCGCGGGTACGCTTGACGACCCCGTCCAGCTCGTCCTGGGAAATGAGGCCCTGGCGCACCCATTCGGGCAGGGGCAGGCCGCCGACGGTGGAGTGGCGGACCATGGGGACCATGTCGTCGCCGTGGCCGCCCAGGGTCCAGGCGTGGATATCCTGGACCGACACCCCCAGCTTCTCGGCCAGGAAGAAGCGGAAGCGCGCCGAATCGAGCACCCCGGCCATGCCGATGACCTTGTGGTGCGGCAGACCGGAAAATTGCCGCAGCGCCCAGACCATGGCGTCGAGCGGATTGGTGATGCAGATCACGAAGGCGCCCGGCGCATGGGCCTTCAGCCCCTCGCCCACGGCCTTCATCACCTTCAGGTTGATGCCCAAAAGGTCGTCGCGGCTCATGCCCGGCTTGCGCGGCACCCCGGCGGTGACGATGCAAACATCGGCGCCGGCCAAGTCGGCGTAGTCGCTCGTCCCTTCCAGGGTTACATCGGCGCCGAAGATGGCGGTGGCCTGGCTCAGATCCAGCGCCTTGCCTTGCGGGATCCCATCGACGATGTCGAAAAGGACGATGTCGCCCAGCGCCTCGCGGGCCGCGATATGGGCCAAGGTGCCGCCGATCATCCCGGCCCCGACAAGGGCGATCTTCGCGCGAGCCATGAATTTCTCCGGATTGTGCGGCGTAGTGGCCGCGCGGTCTAGACTGGCCGCCAAGGCGCGGCAAGGCCCGCTACCCGCGCCGCAGGATGACGGCCCGCCGCGCGCCGTCGTCGATCGTCCAGCCGCTCCAGACGCCCGGCGATCCGCTCCTCAGGCGCAGCGTGACGGGCGGGCGACCGCTGGGCGTGAACTCCAGCCGAAGGGTCCGCGCCGTGCGCCGTATCCGCGCGATGAACCCGGTCCCGACGCCGCCGCGCGCATCGCTCCAGGCGCCGGTCAGAGGCCCGTGGCCGCCGGCGGGATCGACGATCTGGAGCCGGTAGAGCAAGCGGCCGGCGGTGTCGCCGAGCACCCACGAACCGTCGAGCGGACCCTGCAGGCCCTGCTCGGCGGCTCCGGCGGCGGCGATACGGGCGCCGATGTCCGGTAGCTCCGGCGCCGGCGCGGCGTTCAGAACGACGGCGAAGGCGACGGCCCCGATCATGCCCTACGCCGGGCCCATCCTGGCGATGGCCTCGGCCACGGCCACCAGCGTCTCCGCCTGATCGCGGTGCAGAAGCTCCGCCAGCCGGCCCCCCACCCTCAGCACCCCCTTGCCGGCGTTGGCCGGGTCGGCGAAGGCGGCGATCACGGCGCGGGCCCAGGCGACCTCGCCCGCCGCTGGCGAGAAGGCGCGGTTGCAGATCTCCAGGTGGCTGGGGTGGATCAGGGTCTTGCCGTCGAAGCCGAAGTCCGCGCCCTGGCGGCAGACCGCTTCGAGAGCCGCCAAATCCTCGATCTCGTTGTGGACGCCGTCGAGGATGGTGAGGCGATGCGCCCGCGCGGCGGTCACCGCCAAAGAGAGCGCCGCCCAGAACGGCTCGCGACCGGGCGTCTGGCGCGCGCCCGTCTCGCGGGCCAGATCGTTGACGCCCATAACAAAGGCGGCGAGGCGTGTGGTGGTGGCCTGGGCGGCGATGGCGTCCAGGGCAAGGATCGAGGAAGCGGTTTCGATCATCGCCCACAGCGCGGGGCGCGCCGTCGCGCCGTCGAGGGCTCGATCGTAGGCGGCGATGTCGGCGGGGCCGGCGATCTTGGGGACCAGCACGGCGTCCGGGCGAGCGGCGGCGACGGCGGCGAGATCGTCCTTGCCCCATGGAGTCGCCGAGGCGTTCACCCTGACCACTACCTCGCGGCGGCCGAACCCGCCGGCGGCCACGGCGGCCACGGCGGCCTCGCGCGCCGTCGCCTTGGCGTCTGGCGGCACGGCGTCTTCCAGATCGAGGATGACCACGTCGCAGGGCAGATCGCGCGCCTTTTCCACCGCCCGCATATTGGAGGCGGGCATGTAGAGGGCGCTTCGGCGCGGCCGGATGTCCGGGGTCATTTCAGCCGGCGCTCCGTGACGGCGGCCCGCGCTTGGGCCATAAGGAGCCATGACCATCCGCTACGACGAGGCCGCGCGCAATGTTCTGGGCGGCGAGCTGGCCCCCTGCTCGGCGGCGCCCCTCACCGGCTTCTACCGCAACGGTTGCTGTGAGACCGGCCCGGACGACGCCGGCATGCACACCGTCTGCGCGGTGATGACCGCTGAATTCCTGCGCTTTTCCATGAACGCCGGCAACGATCTGTCGACGCCCCGCCCGGAGTTCGACTTCCCCGGCCTGCGCCCAGGAGACCGCTGGTGCGTGTGCGCCCCGCGCTGGAAGGAGGCGTTGGACGCCGGCGCCGCTCCCCCGCTCGTCCTGGAGGCCACCCATGAAGAGCTGCTGGCCATCGCCCCGCTCGGCGTGCTCCGGGAACATGCTTTTTCAGGCTAAGGGATAGGCGCGCTCCAGCCGATAGGCCGACCCCTCGGCGACGCGACGGCTCGAATAGAGTCCGAAGGCGGCGATACGAAACGGCGGCGATTTGAGGAGGTTGTGGGCCTGGACCCAGGCGGCGACGCGGGCCGGATCGGGGCGGCGTAGATAGGCCAGGGTGACGTGTGGGCGCCAGGCGCGGGCCGACGCCTCGAGGCCGGCGCGGCGGGCGGCGGTTTCGCAGCGGCCGGCCAGCCGCCTCAAGGGTTCGCTCGCCTCCACCCCGGCCCACACCGCGCGGGCGTCGTCGCCTTCGCCGAACTGACCGACCCCGGCAAGGGCGATCTCGAACGGCCCACCGCCGATCACCGCCAGCTCGGCGTCCAGATCGTCGGCCAGGTTTTCAGGAACATCGCCGACGAAGCGCAGGGTGATGTGCAGGCTCTCGGTCGGCCGCCAGCGCGCCCCCGGCAGGCCCTGCTGGCGCCGCGCCAGAACCTCTCCGATGTCCGCCGGGACGGCCGCGGCGACGAAAAGGCGAATCACCGGCGGGCCTCGAGCGCCCTGGCCACCAGCGGCGCGAGGCGGCCGGCGATGACGTTCACGCCCGCCGCGTTGGGGTGAAGGCCGTCGCGCTGGTCGAGCGCGGGGCGCCCCACGACGCCGGCCAGCAGGTCGGGATAGAGAGCCACCCGCTGGGCGCGCGCCACCGCCCGGAAGGCGGCGTTGAAGTCGCGCGCGTAGGCGGCGCCGATGGCCGCCGGCGCGGCGATACCGGCCAGCACCACCGAAATCCTCCGCGCCTTCAACCGCTCGACGATCCGTGCGAGGTTGGCCTTGGTGGCCTTCGGGTCCAGCCCCTGAAGCAGATCGTTGCCGCCCAGGGCGACGACGCAGACATCGGTGTCGGCTTGGACCGAGAAATCGAGGCGGGCGAGGCCGCCGGCGGTGGTGTCGCCGCTCACCCCCGCCCCGCGCACCAGAGCCTGGACGCCGATCTTGGCCAGGGCAGCTTGCAGCCGCGCCGGCAGGGCGGCGGCGGCGGGGAGCCCGTAGCCGGCGGTGATCGAATCGCCGAGCAGGGTGACCACCTTGCGCCGCGCCGCCGGTCCCGCCCAGGCCGATCCGGCCAAGGCGCTGGCCAAGGCGGCGGCGAGCAGCCGGCGGCGGCCCGGCGAGGGGAGGGATGGCGTCGGCATGGGCCGGCCTTATGTAGGCAGGCCTTGACCCGCCTCAAACCACCCGACGCCCGGCCTATCGGCGAAGCCGAACCGGCGGCGCTGCGCCTCCAGGGCGTCGGCCTGACCCTCACCTCGGGGGCCGGGCCGGTGGATATCCTGCGTGGCGTGGATTTCGCCGTGGCGGCGGGCGAGCGGGTGGCCGTGGTCGGCCCGTCCGGCTGCGGCAAATCCTCGCTGATCGCCGTGGCCGCCGGCCTCGAGCGGCCGACCGTCGGCGCGGTGCGGCTGCTCGGCGAGGATCTCGGCGTGCTCGACGAGGATGGTCGCGCCCGCCTGCGGCGCGGGCGGTTCGCGCTGGTTTTTCAATCCTTCCATCTCCTTGCCAACATGACCGCCGAGGAGAACGTCGCCACGCCATTGGAGATCGCCGGCGAGCGCGCCGCCATGGCTAACGCCCGCGCCTGGCTGGAGCGGGTCGGCCTGACTCACCGCGCCCGCCACTATCCCCACCAGCTTTCCGGCGGCGAACAGCAGCGGGTGGCCCTGGCCCGCGCTTTGGCGGCGCGGCCCCGCCTGCTGTTCGCCGACGAACCCACCGGCAATCTCGACGCCGCCAACGCCGCCGCCGTGACCGATCTGATGTTCGCCCTGGTGGCCGAGAGCGGCGCCGCCCTGGTGCTGGTCACCCACGACGAGGCTCTCGCGGCGCGGGCCGGCCGCCGTGTGCGGATGGCGGACGGCGCCCTGGTCGGCGACGTCGGCGCGACCGGGAACTGATCGGTGCCGCTGCGCCTGCGCCTGGCCGTCCGCGAGCTTCGCGCCGGCCTGGGCGGCTTTCGCATCTTTCTGGCCTGCCTGGCGTTGGGCGTGGCCGCCATCGCGGCGGCAGGTTCGACCGCCCAGGCTTTCCGCGCCGGCCTCGCCGCGCAGGGGCGCGAGATTCTGGGCGGCGATCTGGCGGTCACCCTGAGCGATCGCCGCTTCACGGCGGCCGAGCGGGCGGCCCTCGAGCGGGCCGGGCGGGTCGACTACGCGCTCGCCGCCCAGGCCATGGCGCAGGCCCCATCGGGCGAGCGGCGGCTGGTGGAGTTGCGCGGGGTGGGCGGCAACTACCCTCTGGCCGGCGCCGTGGAGCTGGCGGGGCGGCCCACCCTCACCCAAGCCCTGACGCCGGAGGGCGGCGTGGCGGGCGCGGCGGTGGAAAGGGCGCTGCTCGACCGGCTCGGCCTCAAGCTCGGCGAACGTTTCCTGGTCGGCAACATCCCCATGGTGGCGCGGGCGGTGCTGATCGCCGAGCCCGACCGCCTGTCGCGCGGCTTCGCCCTGGGACCCCGCGTCCTCACCCGCCTTTCCGTCGTGGAGGCGGGCGGCTTTCTGGGCCCCGGCCTGCCGTTCGGCGAAACCGCCCGCGTTGCTCTACCGCCCGGCGCCCGGCTGGCCAGCGCCAAGGCGGCGCTGAAAAAGGCGCTGCGCCCCGGTCCCCTGAGCGGCGGCCTTCGCATTCGCGATCGCACCAATGCGGCGCCCGGCGCCCATCGCCTCCTCGACCAGCTCGACTATTTCCTGGGCCTCATCGGCCTGGCTTCCCTGGTCGCCGGGGGCCTGGGCGTCGCCGGCGCGGTCGGCGCCTTTTTGGAGGCCAGGACGGCCGACATCGCGGTGCTCAGAACCCTGGGCGCCCCCGCCGCCCTGGCCCGCGACGCTTACGGCATTCAGATCGGCGCCATGGCGATCGTGGGCGTCGCCATCGGCCTGGCGGTCGGGGCGGCGACGCCCCTCCTGCTGGGCGAACTGGTGAAGGGCCAGCTTCCCGTGCCGGCCCTCTTCGCCCTCTATCCCTGGCCGCTGGCCAAGGCCGCCGCCTTCGGCCTGCTGGCCGCCGCCGCCTTTTCGCTCGCCCCCCTGGCCAGGGCGCGCGTCACCTCGCCGGCAGCCCTGTTCCGACGCGACCTGGCGCGCCGCCCAACCTTCGGCGTGGAGAGCGTCATCGCCCTTCTCGCCGCCCTCGCCCTGGCGGCGCTGGCCGTCGCCACCGCGCCCACGCCCCTCGCCGCCGGCGTGATGATCGGGGCCGTCGCCGCCGCCTTCGCCGGCCTGTGGGGGCTGGGGGCCGGCGCGGCCTGGCTGGCCGGTCGGCTCAGGGGCGGGGCGAGAGGATCGTGGCGCATGGCCCTGGCCAATCTGGCCGGCCCGCGCTCAACGGCCAGGACGGCGGCTCCGGCCATCGGCCTGGGCCTCGCCCTGCTCTCCGCCGTCGTGCTTATCCAGTCCAGCCTGCTGGCCGAGGTGAACGAGGCCGCGCCGCGGACCGCCCCGTCCCTGGTGTTCACCGGCATTCCCGCCGGCCAAGGCGCCGCCTTCGACGCCGCGCTGGCTCGAGCCTTTCGCCGGACGCTGACCGCCCGGGACTATCTGCGCGCGCCTTTCGTCACCGGGCGCATCGTGGCGGTGCGCGGCCTGGCGGTGCAGCGCGACCGCATCGACGCCCCCGACCGCTGGGCCTACGACAGCGATATCGACCTCTCGGCCCTCGGGCGCCGGCCGGTGAACGCGGGAATCGTCGCGGGCGCCTGGTGGCCAGTGGGCTATGCCGGCGCGCCGCTGATCGCCCTCTCCACGGACGCCGCCAAGGGCGCTCGCCTGAACGTCGGCGACGAGGTGACCTTGGCGATCCTCGGCCGCCAGATCGACGCCCGGGTGGCGGCCCTGCGAAAGATCGATTTCGCCGGCTTTGGGGCGAACTTCCCGGTCATCCTCGATCCGGCCGCCTTGGCCGGCGCCAACCTGGGCGACATCGCCATCGCCCGTGCCAGCCGCGCCGAAGAGGGCCGCGCCACTCTGGCCCTGGGCGGCCCGTTCCCGGGGGTGAACGTGATCAGCGTGCGCGAGGCGCTGGAGGCGGCGTCCGACCTGTTCGGTCGCCTGACCCTGGCCATCCGCGCCGCCGCCGCGGTCGCCGCCCTGGCCGGCCTGCTGGTCCTGGCCGGGGCCATCGCCGCCGGGGCCCGCGCCCGGGCCAAGGAGGCGGCGACCCTGAAGGTGCTGGGCGCGACCCGGTTTCAGATCCTTGGCCTCTATGCCCTCGAATACGGCGCGGTGGGGATCATCGCGGGGATCGCCGGGGTCGCCCTGGGCTGCCTGGCCGCCTGGCCGGTGGTCGTCTTGGTGTTCGAGGCGACCTGGAGCGTCGACTGGACCGGCGTGGCGGCCCTGGTCGGCGGCGCGGCGGTTCTCACCAGCCTGGGCGGGGCGCTCGCGGCCTTGCGGGCCCTGGCCAAGCGCCCGGCGGCGATCCTGCGCACGGAGTAGGGCGGCGGCGTTAACGAGCGGTAATGCACGAGCGCCTTGCACCGGGGCGCGGCGAGGGCGATATTCAGTCCCGAGCGTCCAACCGGGACGCAAGAGACATAAGGGTTTCTCTCAAGATGAGCGACTTTGACCGCGGGCTGGTCCGGCCGGGAACGGCG
>JBPCMA010000235.1:0-10516 GCA_051002715.1 Caulobacteraceae bacterium | reverse complement strand
TTGCTGGTAGAGCTGGGAATTGTAGTCCTGGCCGCCACCCGCATACGGCGGCGGCGGGCCGTAGCCGTCCTGGGGCGGCGGGGCGTAACCGGCCCGCGGCGGCGGCGGCCCATTCTGGGCATAGCCGCCCTGACCGTAGCCATCGTCCCGGCCATAGCCGCCTTGGCCGTAGCCGCCTTGGCCGTAGCCGTCGTCCTGGCCGTAGCCGCCTTGGCCGTAGCCGTCGTTCTGGCCATAGCCGCCTTGATCGTAGCCGTTCTGGCCATAGCCGCCCTGGCCGTAGCCGTCCGGGGGCGCGCTCTGGGCGCTGGCCGCCGCCGGCTCGAGGACCAGGGCCGCGCTCGACAAGGCGGCCATGAGGAGGGCGGCCTTGGCATATCGCCGGTCGTTCATGGGGTTCGAACCTTTCACCGATGCCGCGATGCTCCGCCGACCGCTAGGCGTCATAGCCTGAACCGGGGGTGAACGGGAGGGGGCGGGCGGCGGCGGCCCTCGTGGCCAAAGGCGGACAGCGACGGACTCGTCGTGGTGATTGGGACGGGCTAAGCCACCGCCATGGCCACCGACGCCCAGCGCCTCGCGCTTAAGACCTACGCCCGCCACGTGAGAGAGGCCCGGCGCGCCCATGCCGGCGTCACCAAGCCGGGCCTGGCCCCGCATTTTCAGGCGCTGCTCGTCGCATTGCTGCCGACCCTCCCGGCCGCGCCGCAACTGACGGTCGTCGGCGAGTTCGAAAATCCCGGTGTCGGCCGGCCCGACATCGCGCTCAAGCGGCCCGGCGAGCCGGCCCGCGCCTTCGTCGAATTGAAGTCGGCCGACAAGCCGACCGACGGCGGCGCCTGGCACGCGCCGCACGACAAACGCCAGTTCGCCCGCTTCAGCGAATTCGCCCACTGGGCCATCTGCAATTTCCACGATTTCCGGCTCTATGAGCGCGACAACACGGTGGGCCGCGCCGCCCTGGTTCCCGAAGCCGCGCTCGATCACGCCCAGAGTGACCGCGCCGCCGACCGTCTGGCGGAGGAACACGACGCGGACCCGTTTCTGCGCCTTCTCGAGCGGCTCGCCCAATCCCAGCCGCCCGCCGCCAAGGACGCCGAGCAACTGGCGGGACTGCTCGCTCATTCGGCCCGCCTGGTGCGCGGCATCGTGCGCGACCGCCTGGCCGAAATGACCGAGCGGAATGTCACCGGGGCGGCCTTGCAACAGGTGCGCCAGGAATTCCGCGACGTGCTCTATTCCCATCCCGAGGCGGCGGGCTATTCGAGCGGCGATTTCGACGAACTCTTTTCCGGCGCCTTCGCCCAGACCCTCGCCTTCGGCCTGCTGCTGGTCCGCGAGGCGACCGGCAAGGCCGTCGACAGGCACGCCGCCGACCACATGCCGCCCGAGCATCCGCTGATGAAGACGGCGCTGCAGGTGCTCAGCATGGAGGCGGTGGCGCGCGAGATCGGGGCCGGCTTCGAGGTGATGCTGGATACGGTCAACGGCTTCCACCCCGGCATCCTGGCCACGCCGGCCAGCGGCCGCGACCCGATCCTCTATTTCTAAGAGGATTTCCTCCAGACCTTCGATCCCAAGGCCCGCGAGCGGTTCGGGGTCTATTACACGCCGGTCGAGGTGGTGCGCTACATGGTCGGAGCGCTCGATCGCGCCCTGCGGGAGAATCTCGCGACGGCCGGCCTCGCCGACGATCAGGTCCACATCCTCGATCCGGCCACCGGCACCGGCACCTTCCTTCTCGGCATCGCCGAGCGCCTGCGCCGCGACGTGGCCGCCCGCGATGGCCCCGGCCAAGCGCCGCTGGCCCTGACCGGCCTCGCTCGGCGGATGTACGGCTTCGAGCTTCTGGTCGGCCCCTACGCCGTGGCCCATTACCGCCTGCACCATTCGCTGTCCCAGGCGGCCGAAGGAACGCCCGGCGCGACCGCCCTGCCCAGGCTCGGGGTCTATCTCACCGACACCCTCGCCGAGCCCGGTGCGGCGGCGCCGCTGGGGCCGCTCGGCTTCGTCTCGCAGGGCATCAATGACGAACGCAAGGAGTCCAACCGCATCAAGGAGAGCCAGCCGATCCTGGCCATAATCGGCAATCCGCCCTATCGTCGCCTGGAGGTGGGAGAGAACGAGACCCTGGTCGGCCGGTGGATGGACGGCCTGTGGGACGATCTGAAAAAGCCGGTCCGCGACGCCGGCCAGGGCAACCAGCTCAACACCTTCCCCGAACTGTCCGTCGCCTTCTGGCGCTGGGCGATGTGGAAGCTGTTCAAGGCGAAGAACGCGCCGCGGCGCGGCGTCGTCGCCCTGATCACCAACCGCAAGTTCCTGACCGGCTGGCCTTACGCGGGCCTTCGCCGGATGATGCGCGAGCGCTTCGACCGCATCGAGATCGTCGATCTGCGCGGCGACGCGCGGCGCGGCGAGCGGGCCGGGGTCAGGGCCGACCAGGGGGTCTTCAACATCCGGGTCGGAACCGCCATCACGCTCTGCGTCGCCGACGGGAGCAAGGCGGCGGGCGCGGCGGCGACGGTGCGCTACAACGACGCCTGGGCGCACGATCTGCTGTCGCGTCAGGCCAAGTTCGATTGGTTGGCCGGCGGGGCGGACGCGGGCGAACTGGCCGGCGCGGTTGCTGTCGAACGTGACTGGCTCGACGATTTCCGGCCAAGACCGTTTTCCAACGGAGAACTCATCTCATTGCGAGATGCTTTCGTTTTCACGAAGTCGGGGATGAAGTCCGGAGGGGACCCGACCTTCGTAAAGATCAATAGAGCGGACCTTCGATCATCGGTCGTCCCTAGACTGGCTCACCAAGACGACCAGACGTATCGCGACGACTTTGAAAGATTCTATTCCTACAGGCCGTTGGACAGGCGCTGGTTCTTCAACGACCTCGCCTTGCTCAATCGTCCTGGGCCGGAAATGCAACAGGCATGGGGCGCCGACAACGTCTGCCTTTACGCCATGCCGTTTGGAACCGGCGCCGGCCCGGCTGTCTGGTGTCATGGCCTTCTGCCCGACTATCACGCCTTTCGCGGCAGTTACGGCGGCTACGCCTTCCCGCTCCATGATCACCGGGATGGCCACGGGCCGTATAATCTCAAAGGCGATCTCATCGAGGCGCTCGGCGCGGCCTATGGCGCGCCGGTGGCGGCGGAGGCGGTGTTCGACGCCATCCTCTGCCTGCTCTCGGCCGCCTCCTACACGACGCGCTTCGCCGGGGACCTGGAGGATGTCTTCCCGCACATCCCCTTTCCCGCCCAGCGGGCGGTGTTCGACGCCGCGGCCCGCCTGGGGGCCGACATCCGCGCCGTGGAAACCTTCGCCGGGCCGCCCGACGAGAAATATCTCCACGGCCTCGCCCGCGCCGAAACCGCCCCCGCCGGGCCACTCGCGGCGGTGAAGTGGGCGGACGGCGAGATTCGCCTGTGCGCCGATGGCTCGGGGCGCATCGTCAATATTCCAACAAGCGTGTGGAACTTCTCGGTCAGCGGCTACGTCCTGCTGCCCCGCTGGCTGGCGGCGCGCGAGGGCTTGGCCATCGGCCCGGCCTTCATCCCGGAGTTGCGCGACATCGCCGCCCGCATCGCCCAGCTCATTGACCTCTTCGCGGCGGCCGATAGCCTCCTTGCCGCGACGCTCGGCGATTCCCTCACCCGCGCGGCGCTGCGGCTGAACGTGGAGGCCGACCCGGACTCATGACGGACCAGACCGACCTCTTCGGCCATCCCACCGGGCCGGCCCAGGCGAGCCTCTTCGGCGAAGGTGAGCACCGCCTCCAGGCGCCGCCCCAGACCTTCCTGCCCGATCCCGCGGACATCCGCCGTCGGCTGAACGCCCTTCTGAAGACGGCGCGCGGCGCGGCGGCGATGCCCTGGCCCGAGCGCGAGGCGCGCATGTGGCGGACCGTCTTTCCCAACATGGCCAACTGGCTGCCCGCCGAGGAGGCCGACGAGCTTCGCCTCGCCTTCGCCCGCGAGATCGAGCGGCTGACGACGGCGGGCTGACCGCCGCGCCGCGGCTACAGGTGACGGCCGAAGTCCATGCGGCCATGTAGGACTCGCACCACATTGATGTCGGCGCCGGCGAGGCGATAGAAGAGGACGTGCGATCCCGCCGCGAGCTTGAAATAGCCGGCGCGAATATCGTCGCAGGGCCGCCCGAGACGCGGATATTCGGCCGCCGAGACCACCGCGTCGCGGATCAACCCAATATAGCGCTCCGCCTGGTCGATCCCCCAGCGCTCGCGGCTGTAGTCCCAGATTTCCTCGATATCCGCTTGGGCGCGCGGCGAAAGGCGCCAAGCCACTTAGGAAGCCGCGACGCTGGTCGCCCGTTTGCGCGCCACGAAAGCGTCGAAGTCGAACGGCGCCGATGGCCCGCTCTGCTCGCCTTCGATCAAGGCCGAACGCAGCGCGGCGAGCCGGGCTTCCTGCTGTTCGAGCAGGCGCAGGCTGGCGCGGACGACCTCGCTGGCCGAGGCGTAGCGGCCTTCGGCGACCTGCCCCTCGATGAAGGCGCTGAAGGTGCTTGCCCAGGCTAAAGGAGGTGTTCTTGTTCATTTGCTCAACTTCGCCATCGATACCAGATTCTGGTATCGGCCGCAAAGACGCGCGACCCGGCGCGCTTAGAACGGCAGCCGCAGAGTGGTCCCGATGAGCCGCCCCGGCTGCGAGCCGGCGAGGGGGGCGAGGTCGTGGAGAACCGGGGCGTGGCCGTCGTTGTCGCACACGAAGCCGACCGAGGCGGCCAGGCCGCGCGGCGCCGGCGCGTAGTCGAGGGCGGTGCGCGCCTCGTCGCCCAAGCGCGGCGGCGGGGCGTAGGCGTAGGGGCGGCTCGCCATGGCGACATCGGCCAGGCTGGGCGGCGGCGGGGCGGGCGCGGCCTGGGCGCGCGCGGCGCCGGCGCAGGCGATCAGGAGAAAGGCGGCGAAGGGCTTGAGCATGAGGTCCTTGGGCGCGAGGCGGGGCGTCGCACTGTCGGCCCGATGCGGCCGCCGATCAAGCCTTGCGTCGCCGCGGAGATCTCAACCCATCCCCAGCGACTCCGCCGCCGCCTTGTGGACGACCTTGCCGGCCTTGACGTTGAGGCCTTGGGCCAGGCCGGGATCGTCGGCCAGGGCCTTGTCCACCCCCTTGCCGGCCAGGGCGGAGATGTAGGGGGCGGTGGCGGCGCTGAGGGCATACGTCGAGGTGAGGGGCGCGGCGCCGGGCATGTTGGCCACGCAATAGTGGACCACCTCGTCGACCACGAAGGTGGGGTCGGCGTGGGTGGTGGGGTGGCTGGTCTCGAAGCAGCCGCCCTGGTCGATGGCCACGTCGACCAGCACCGAGCCGGGGCGCATGCGGGAAAGGTCGGCGCGGGTGACCAGCTTGGGCGCGGCGGCGCCGGGAATGAGCACGCAGCCGATCACCAAGTCGGCGGTCGGCAGGGCCTCGGCCACCAGATCGTGGGGGGAGTAGCAGTTCTGCACCGCGCCACCGAACTGGTCGTCCAGTTCCGCGAGGCGGGCGGCGGAGATGTCGAACAAGGTGACGTCGGCGCGCTGGCCCATGGCCATCTGGGCGGCGTGCTTGCCGCTCACCCCGCCGCCGAGAATGAGCACGTTCGCCGGCAGGACGCCCAGCGCGCCACCCAGCAGCAGGCCCCGGCCGCCGTGCGGCTTGAGCAGATGATAGGCGCCGACGTCCACCGCCATCCGCCCGGCCACCTGGCTCATGGGGGCCAGGAGCGGCAGGCGCCCGGCCCGGTCGGCGACCGTCTCATAGGCGATGGCGGTGCAGCCGCTGGCCATCAGGCCGCGCGCCTGGTCCGGGTCAGCGGCCAGGTGCAGATAGGTGAAGAGGATGTGGCGCGGTTTCAGCCGGGCAATCTCCACGGCCTGCGGCTCCTTGACCTTGACGATCATGTCGGCCGCCTCGAACACCGCGTCGGCGTCGGGGAGGATCTGGGCGCCCACATCGACGAAGGCCTGGTCGGTCAGGCCGATGCCCGCCCCGGCCCCGGCTTCGACGACGACCTCGTGGCCCTCGTGGACCAGCCGCTGAACCACGCCCGGCGTCGCGCCGATGCGAAATTCGAGGGTCTTGATCTCCTTGGGTACGCCGACGCGCATGGGTGTTTGCCTCGCTTTGAGTGATCTTGGGGCGGCCCTTAGCATGCGCTCCGGGCCTAGGCGACACCCCGGCGAAGGCGCGGCTCCTCGACCCGAAACACCAGGACGGCCAGGGCGATGGCGAGCAGACTCAGCGAGACAGCGAACAGCGCTTCGTAGCCGAAGGCGCCGGCGATCAGGCCGCCGGCCAGGGGGCCGAGGGTCGCCATGGCGCCCTGGGCGGTGGTGGCCAAGCCTAAGCGCATGGCCATGTCGTCGCGCTCGCCGAACTCCAGCACCATGGTCTGGGAACTCATCAGGAAGCCGGACTGGGCCGCCCCCAGGCCGAAGAAGGCGATGAAGATCAGGCCGCGGACGCCCAAGGCCGGGCCGCCGAATCCGGCGAGATGGAGGCCGGGCGCGGCCATCAGCAGGGCGGTGGCGCCGATCCACACGACGAGGGCGCCGATGAAGGTGGAGCGGAAGCCGAAGCGGTCGCCGGTCAGGCCCCAGATCAGGTTGGTCGCCGTATCCGCCCCCAGATAGGCCAAGGAGAGCAGGCCGAGGTTCTGGCCGTTGAGGGCCATCGAGCGGCCGGCGTAGAGGATGTAGAAGGGCGCGGCGACCCGGCCCGCCACCGCCAGGGTTTGGGCGATCATGAAGAACATGAAGCCGCGGTCGGCGCGGATGAGAGCCGGAAACTCCCGCACCCGGTCGATCACCCGGCTTTTGGCGCGGACGGTCGGCGGAACCGGCTCGCGCATCAAGAGGCGCAGCGCGGTGAGGCCCAGGCTGGTCACCACGAATGCCAACAGGAAGGTGGTCCCGTAGCCGTTGCCCAGCACGTTGCGCTGGATGAGATAGTGGCCGGCGAACCAGGCCAGGCCCGCCGCGATCGCCCCGCCGGTGACATTGCGCAGGGCCTGCAGGCGGCCGCGCCGGGCGATGGGAATGACCTTGGCCAGGAGCAGCTGGAAGGCCACCGACTGCGGCCCGGAGAAGAGACCGAGCAGGAACAGGAAGACCAGGATGGCGATGAGCAGCGGATAGCCGTGCAAGATGAACCCGGCCACCGCGACGCCCAGGATCTGCACCCGCATCAGGGTCCCCATCAGCATGGCCACCGGCAGGACGCGTTTGCGGTGCTCGATCTGGGTCGCCCCGATCACCGGCGAGAGGACCCCGCCGGCCTGCTGCAGCGATTGGCCCAGGCCGACGATGAAATCCGAGCCGCTGAGCAGATGCAGATAGGCCGGCAGGAAGGTGGGCGCGTTGAACAGGCGAAAGCCGGTCATGCCCAGCATGCCGTGCATGAAATGGCCGGCGAAATTCCGCGGCAGGTTCTTCCACACGAACCGCTGGTAGTCCGCCTCTGCCTCTTCGAGGTCGGCTGGCGGCGGGTCGTCCGGGGAAGGCTGCGGCACGAACCACGCTCCTTTCAAGGCGGCGTGGTATCAGGATTCCCCGGTCGGGGAAGGCGGGGAGGCGATTGCGTTCCCCGGGCGAGGGCGGCGCAGAAGGACGACGCCGGCGCCGCGGTGGATGGCGCGGGCGTATTCGATGTAGCCGCACTTGGCGGCGACCCGCAGGGAGGGGCCGTTGTCCGGGCTGATCATGCAGACCGTGTCTTGGGCGGCGAGGCGCGCGTCGGCCCAGGCCATGGCCGCCAAGGCGGCCTCGGTGGCGTAGCCGGCGCCGTGCGCCCAGGGGCTGAGGATCCAGCCCGCTTCCGGCGCGTCGCCCAGGGTGGGCGTGAGATCGCGCTCGAAGGCGCCGAAGCCGACCTCGCCGACGAAACGCCCCGTCTCCCGTTCCCGCGCCACCCAGAAACCGTAGCCCAGCAGGGCCCAGGCGCCCGCGTGCCGCAACAGGCGCGCCCAGGACTCGGCCCGCGTCGAGGGCTGGGCTCCCAGGTAGCGCACCACTCGCGGGTCGGACCAGAGTTCGGCGCTTTCGTCGAGGTCGGCTGGAACGTGCGGCGCGAGGGTGAGACGCGCGGTGGTCAGTCTCGCCGTGGCGCCCTCGTCTCGGTCCATCCTCTTCTCAATAGGAGCGGCCGACCCGTTTGGCCATCGCCGTTGCAAGGCCGGGCATGACCTAGGCCCAGTTCGCCGCCGCCTATGACTTCAGCGTTTGCACCGTGCAGGAGTGGGAACGCGGCGCCAAACGCCCCAGCGGTCCCGCCCGCACCCTGTTGCGCGCCATAAAGGCCGACCCGGAAGGGCTGAGGCGTCTACGACCCGCCCGCCAGGAGAGCGCAGAGCCGACGCACCGCTTCTGTCCGAAACTTGCCGGAAGCCCGCCCGATCACCTTGACCACCAAGCCTCCGCTCAGGCTCACCGGGCGATCGACGCGGATCAGCTTCGCGACGGCAGCGAACCGGAAAGCAGATCGGCGCCGCCCAAGGGAAGCCCATGTTCCGCCGGTGGCCGCGAGGTGACGGGCAGGCCGATGAAGTCGCCGAACGAGTCCGGCGCCGTCAGCGCCAGGACCGGGCGCCGCTTAGAACTGGAAAGATCGGTGAAGGGAAAGGGGATCAGCAGCAGGTCGCCCGACTCAAAGATCATCCCAGACCCGGTCTTCTTCGTTGTCCCAGATAGCGGTCAAGGCGGTGGTCTGGGCCTCGGCGAGGTCGCGCCGCCGCGCACGATCTCCGCGCTCACCCAAAAAACCCACGAAATCGAGCACCTCCCGCGCCAGCGGTTCGGGCATCGTCTTCACCCGTTCATAGACCAGGTCGGCGATCGTCATCGGGGAACTCCGCATGGAGATCGATCGGAACGGAAGGAGCATAGTCCGCGAGACGACGGCGCGCCATGTCGCGCCGAGGCCTCCCGGGGTAGCGTTGGGAATGTATATAGCCTGGCGATGAAATCTTCGTTCGCGATCGACAGGCGGGAGAAATGGGCATGGCTGTCGTGAAGGTCACACTGGCGATGGTCGCTCGGGCAGTCGCGCAAACCGACTGGAAGCGGCTTGACTCGATGACCGACGCGGATATCGCCCGGCAGATCGGGGCCAATCCCGACGCGGCGCCGGACATGGCGCCGGTTATCGACGTGCGCGCGATCCGCCGGGCGGCCGGCATGACCCAGGCCCAGTTCGCCGCCGCCTATGACTTCAGCGTCCGCACGGTGCAGGAATGGGAGCGCGGCGCCAAACGCCCCAGTGGCCCCGCCCGCACCCTCCTGCGCGCCATAAGGGCCGACCCTGAGGGCGTCAGAAGGGCGTTGGCGGCGGCGTGAGGCGGGCGACGAGAACGGAGCAAGCGCCGACGGCGGTCGAGTGAATTGGAATAGCACAGATGATTCGCCGCCACTGCGTTGAAGTCACTCGTGGGGTTCGGCCGGGTCCGCATCCGAATTCTTGAAAAGTGGAGGAAGCGGTTGAGCGGCGCCCGGTCTGCCTCGGGAATTACCGACAACCGGATCGCCATGTCGGCTGTCTTGTGCGCCGTCTGATCGATCTCCAAGAGCACTGAACGCGTTGCTCCATCGCCGAGCTCAATTTCGGCTCTCCAGTCGTCCCAGGAGGACAAGTCCGGAAAGCGATATCCATGGCAGATCAGGATTGCGCGCGGGAAGCGGTCAGGAAATTCAAAATCCATATGACCATCTATCAGCCACGCGCATAGGGCCTTGGATGGCTCATCGGGAGAATGCCGGCATTCTAGGCCCCAGCCGTGATCGAAATCGAGCCACCGACCCAACCAGTGGACTTCGACCCAATGGCGGCCTGTCGAATTCACGTCCGCGCGTTCGAACACGGCGATGCGATCGCACAATTGCCGCGCCGGCGCCGCGATTGGCGACAATACCAACCAAAGCGTCAGGGCCGATCCGCCGAGCGCCGCAAGGCGGGATTTTGGATATCTCGTCAGGTTGTCACCCGCGCTAAAGGTATCGAGTCGTTTCACCCAGTGCGCGGCCCATGGATGACCCCGGCTCTCCGCGCCAGAGCGCTCCGGCCAGGATGACTGCCAATGGGGAGGGCCTCAAACACCCCTCCTCAAAACACCTCGAACAGCCCCGCTCCCCCCTGCCCGCCGCCGATGCACATGGTGACCACGGCGTGTTTGATGTTGCCGCGGCGGCGGCCTTCCTGGAGGGCGTGGCCGGCGAGGCGGGCGCCGGTCATGCCGAAGGGGTGGCCGATGGCGATGGAGCCGCCGTTGACGTTGTAGATTTCGGGATCGATCTTCAGGGTGTCGCGGCAATAGAGGCACTGACTGGCGAAGGCCTCGTTGAGCTCCCAAAGATCGATGTCCTCAATTTTCAATCCGTGACGTTCGAGAAGGCGGGGGACGGCGAAGACCGGGCCGATGCCCATTTCGTCGGGGCGGCAGCCAGCGACGGCCCATCCCTTGAAGACGCCCAGGGGCTCGAGGCCGCGGCGCTCGGCCTCCTTGGCCTCCATGATCGTCA
>JBPCMA010000234.1:0-20929 GCA_051002715.1 Caulobacteraceae bacterium | reverse complement strand
CGCCGGAGGCCGCCTCATCGTGGTTCCTGCCCCGGCTGGTGGGCGTCCAGACGGCGCTGGAGTGGTGCTACACCGGCCGCGTCTTTGCCGCCCAAGAGGCCTTCGACAAGGGCCTGGTGCGCTCCCTCCATGCCCCCGACGACCTCATCCCCGCGGCCCGGGCCCTGGCCCGCGAGATCGTCGACAACACGGCGCCGGTCTCCAACGCCCTGACCCGCCAGATGATCTGGCGGATGGCCGGGGCCGACCATCCCATGGAGGCGCACCGGGCCGACAGTCGGGCGATCCAGGCCAGGGGCAGGTCGGCCGACGTGCGCGAGGGGGTCACCGCCTTCCTGGAAAAGCGGCCGGCCCGCTATCGCGACCGTGTGCCGGCCGATGTGCCGGACATCTGGCCGCATTGGCGACCGCGCGAGTTCAGTTGAGGGGCGGCCGGCTACTGCGACAATGTCCGGCCGCTTCAATGGTCGCGACCAATTGCCACCAAATCAACACAGAACCGTCTTAGGCGCTTGTCGGTGGCTCCGATTTTCCCTAAAGAGCGACCGCATTGAACGCGGAGCCCGGACGCGTTTCAATCGTTCGGGCGCGAAACGAAAGAAGAAATCATGGATGACAAGGCTGAAATCATCGAGATGACGGCGGAGATCGTGGCCGCCTACGTCGAGAACAACACCCTGGCGATGGGCGATCTGCCCGGTCTGATCCAAGGGGTGCACCGCGCCCTGGCGTCGGTGGCGGCGGGCGGGGACGCCGTGGCCCCCGCCCCCAAGGAGCCGGCCGTGCCGGTGCGCCGCTCGATCACCCCCGATCACCTGATCTGCCTGGAGGACGGGCGCAAGTTCAAGTCCCTCAAGCGCCACCTGCGCACCAAGTACAACATGAGCCCGGAGGACTATCGGGCCAAATGGGGCTTGGCCAAGGACTATCCCATGGTCGCCCCCAACTACGCCAAGGCGCGCTCGGAACTGGCCAAGCAGATGGGCCTGGGCCAAGGCGGACGGCAGGTCGCCAAGCCCAAGCGCGGCGGCCGGTAGTCTATCTCGCGCGCCCTCCCCTCGCCGCCCGCGCGACGGCGGGTGGCGAGCGAGAGGGCGCCCGCGTTCAGGCGGCGCGAGCCGCCGCGTCGGCGCGGATGCGCTCGACCATCGAGAACAGGCCGTTGGAGCGCTGCCGCGACAAGGCTCCGGTGAGCCCCAGGCGGGCGAAGGCGCCCTTGGCGTCGAAGGCCATGATCTGCGCCGCCGTCCGGCCGCTGTAGAGGCTGGTCAGGATGGCGATCAGGCCGCGCACGATGTGGGCGTCGGAATCGCCGCGAAAGCGCAGGGTCCCGCCGGCGTCACTCTCGGTGACCAGCCACACTTGGCTGGCGCACCCACTCACCTTGTTGGCGTCGCCGCGCTCGGCGTCGGCGAGCGGGGCCAGATCGCGACCCAGATCGATGACATGGCGATAGCGCTCCTCCCAATCGCCGAGGAAGTCGAAGGTCTCTGCGAGATCGCCGAGCGTCTGGTCGATGGTGGGCGGCGGGGTCGGCGTATGCACGTTCATGACTTCCTTCATTTAGGCGTCCTGGAACCTCAAGGCAAAACGGGCTGATGATCCTAGCCACCGAGATCTGGGTGGGCGCCCTTATCCGCCGCGCCGAACTGGGCGGGGCGTTCGCCAACGTGGCGCGCAAGGGCGAGGCGCGAGCCGGCGCGGTGCTGGTGAAAACCGTCGACCGCCGCACCGGCGCGGCGCGGCTCTTCGCCGAGGCGACGCGGGCCGACGGGGAGCGGGTGTGGATGCGGCCGATCCCATCCGTCGCTGAAGCCGACATCGACGCCTACGCCGAGCGCGCCGCCCGGATCGATCCGGACATCTGGGTGGTGGAGATCGAGGACGCCGATGGCGACCGCTTCCTGACCGAGCCGGTGGACCGGGGCGGTTAAGGCGGGCCGGCCATCTCGGCCAGGGGGCGGAAGGCCTCGATCACCCGCCGATAGCTGTCGCGCTTGAAGTTGACCACCGTTTCCAGCGCCTCATCGAGGGGCGCCCAGCGCCAGGCGTCGAATTCGACCTGGGCGTGGGCGCCGAGATTGAACTCGCTCTCCTCGCCGGTGAAGCGGAAGGCAAACCACACCTGCTTTTGCCCAAGCCACCCTTCGGCGCCCTTGGCGCGGCTGTGATGGGGCGGAAAGACGTAGGGGATCCAGTCGTCGGTGCGGCCGAGAAGGCTCACCGAGACGGCGCCGGTCTCCTCGCGAAGTTCGCGCCGGGCGGCGTCGAGGAGCGCTTCACCCTTGTCCACCCCGCCTTGCGGAAATTGCCAGTTGTTGGGGCCGGGCGAATCGGCGCGGCGGCCCAGCCACACCTTGCCGTCGGCCCGCATCAGCACCACCCCGACATTGGGGCGAAAGCGCGCCAGATCCACCCTCGCCGAGCCCCCGCGCGCCAGCCCGTCTAGTTCGGCTTGGCGGGGATCGTCGCGGTGACCGCCCCGGGTTTCATCGCCGTCCCATGCGCCCCGCGCAGGATGACGGCCTCGGCCAGGGTGGCCGCCGGCTTGGGCAACTTGGGCGTCGCCGCCACCGAGCCGTATTTTAGCACGTCCAAGGCGCGGGTGAGCTGGAAATCGCCCTTCTTCTCGTCGAAGGCCTTGGGCGGCGCCTCGGCCGGGGCATGCGGGCCGGCGCGGATCTTGCCTTCGTCGGCGTTGAGGGCATTGTGGAAACTCGCCTCACTGAACTGGAAGGCCTCGTTGGCGACCTCTTGGGCCTCTTCGCGGGTTTCGGCCACTTCCAGGTCAGGCGCGATGCCGGTCCTCTGGATGGAGCGGCCGGACGGCGTGTAGTAGCGCGCCGTGGTCAGCTTCACCGCGCCATCCAGGCCGCCGCGCATGGGGATCACCGTCTGGACCGACCCTTTGCCGAAGCTGGTTAGGCCGACGATCTCGGCCCGGTGACGGTCCTGCAGGGCGCCGGCGACTATCTCGGCGGCCGAGGCGGTGCCCGAATTGATCAGGACGACCACCGGCAGGCCACCTAGCTTGGGGCCGGGTTTGGCGTTGTAGCGTTCGATGTCATGCGGGTCGCGGCCGCGTTGGGAGACCACCTCGCCGCCGTTGAGGAACAGGTCCGAGACGCCCACCGCCTGGTCCAAGAGGCCGCCGGGATTGTTGCGCAGGTCGAGCACAAGGCCTTTGAGATGAGGATTCTTGGCGCGGAGGTCGTCGATGGCGGCTCTCGTCTCGTCGGTGGCCTTCTCGTTGAAGCCGGACAGGCGCAGATAGCCGTAATCCCCTTCGACGTGGTAGGTCACCGACTTGGGCTGGATGATCTCGCGCATCAGCTTCACGTCGAAGGGATCGGTCTTCTCGCGGGCGATGGTCAGGGTCACCGCCTCGCCGGCCTTGCCGCGCATCTGCTTGACCGCGTCGTTCACCGAAAGGCCGAGAACGGTCTGGCCATTGACGGCGGTGATGTAGTCGCCGGGCTTGATGCCGGCTCTCGCGGCCGGCGTGCCGTCGATGGGCGAGATCACCTTGACCACGCCCTCCTCGGTGGTGATCTCGAGGCCCAGCCCCCCGTATTCGCCGCGCGTCTGATCCTGCATGTCGGCGTAGGCTTCGGGATTGAGATAGTCGGAATGGGGATCGAGCGAGGTGAGCATACCGTTCAACGCCGCCTCGATCAACGTCTTGTCGTCCACCGGCGTCACATACTGGCGATCGACGACATCCAGGACGTCCCCGAAGAGCTCGAGCATGTGATAGGTCTGAGCGCGCGGCTGCGGCGTGGCGAGGGCGGTCTGGCTCAGATAGGCCATGGAGCCGGCGCCGAGTACGAAGGCCGAGGCGCCGATCAGAAGATACTTTCGCATATGAACCGCCATGACCTTCGCGCGCGCCGAAATTATGGCGTCTCCGCGAACCTCCGCGCCGCCTCGCCTTGGCAACATGTGGCGCCGGCGCGCGCCGCGCAAGACCGCCGCCGAAGCCGCGCTCAATCGTGGTGATAGGGCGAGCCGGCCAGGATCGCCGCGGCGCGGTAGATTTGCTCGGCCAACATGACGCGGGCCAGGGCGTGCGGCCAGGTCTGCGGCCCGAAGGCCAGGCATTCGGCGGCGGCGTCCAGCACCGCTTCGCCCAGGCCGTCCGCCCCGCCCACGGCGAAGGCCAGATGGCGCGCCCCGCCGTCGCGCAGGGTGGCCAGATGGGCCGCGAAATCCCGCGAGGTTCTCGCCACGCCGCCCTCGTCGCAGGCGAAAAGGCGCGCGCCGCCCAGCCGGCTCAGGAGGGCGCGCCCCTCGGCCGCCTTGCCGGGCTGGCGGCCCTCCACCTCGACGATATCGACCGGCCCCAGGCCCAGCCCGCGCCCGATCGCCGTGGCGCGCGCCGCATAGCCCGCCGCCAGGGCTGCCTCGGCGCTCTTGCCGAGCTTGCCGACGCAAAGCAGGGTGATCCGCAACGGCGGTTCAGGGCGCGGCGGCGCGGTCCGGCGGGTCCACCGACCAAATCTTCTCGATATTGTAGAAGGACCGGACTTCCGGGCGGAAGAGGTGGACGATCACGTCGCCGGCGTCGATCAGCACCCAGTCGCAATAGGGCAGGCCCTCGACCTTGGCCCGGCCGTGGCCGGCGTCCTTGAGCGCGCGGAGCAAATGGTCGGCGACCGCGCCCACATGCCGGTGCGAGCGACCCGAGGCGATGACCAGCGCGTCGGCGAAGGAACTCCTGTCCTTCAGGTCGATGAACAGGATATCCTGGGCTTTTTCCGCATCCAGGCGGTGGAGAATCAGCGACTCCAGGGCGGTTCTGCCGGCAGGGTCCTCGCCCGGGTCGACGGCTTGTGCTTCCGGAATGGACGCCTCGGGCGCGCGCGGCGCGGATTTGCGGCTCAGGGGGTCGCTCCTTGGACAGCTTGTGGGGTCGAGCCTACCACGCGCGGCGCTCCAGGTCAGGCGCAATCGCGCAGGGCGGTGGCGGAGGCGTGGTTGAACGGCGCGGTAAGATAAATCCACGCCGGGGGCGGCGCCGTCGCCAGGCGCCGCGCCGCGCCGGCCGCCAGCCGCGCCCCGGCGAAGCGGCGGGCCATGGGAGAAAACCGGCTCTTCATGGCGAGCCCGGGCCGCGACACCACCGCCACGGGGATTTCCTTCAGGAGGGTCGTCCAGCCGCGCCACAGGTGGAAGGCGGCGAGATTGTCGGCCCCCATGATCCAGACGAACCGCACCGCCGGAAAGCGGGCCTTGAGCCGGCGCACCGCATCCAGGGTGTAGCGCGCGCCCAGGCGCCGTTCGGCGTCGGAAACCATCGACCGGGGCCCGCGCGTCCGAGCCGCCGCGCCCGCCAGGCGCTTTTCCAGCGGCGCGGCGCCGCCCACTGTTTTCAGGGGATTGCCAGAGGTGACCAGCCAGATCACCCGGTCGAGCCCCAGCCGTCGACGGGCCGTTTCAGCCACCTGGGCGTGGCCCGCGTGGGCCGGGTCGAACGTGCCGCCGTAAAGCCCCACCCGCATGCCGGGCGCCAGATGGAAGCCCAGCCTCACGGCCGCCAGGAGTCCGCGGCTTCATCGTCGCGGGAAGGCCGGTCGCGTTTGCGGACCTTGGCGTAAGCGGCGCGGAGCAGGGCGCGCACCCCCTCGCCTGACACGGCGGAGATCAGATAGGGCGCCACGCCGGCGACCTGGGCGATCACCGCCGCCTTCTCCACCCGCGCCGGTTCGTCCAGCGCGTCGATCTTGTTGAGGGCGATGAGTTCGGGCTTGTCGGCGAGGCCCTCACCATAGGCGGCCAACTCGGCGCGGATGACGGCCCAGTCGTCCGCCGGGTCGTCGCTGGCCCCATCCACCATGTGGATCAGCACGGCGGTGCGCTCGATATGCCCCAGAAACCGGGTCCCCAGGCCCGCTCCCTCCGAAGCGCCTTCGATAAGGCCAGGCACATCGGCCATCACGAACCGCTCGCCGGGCGTGAGATCCACCACGCCCAGGTGCGGGGTCAGGGTGGTGAAGGGATAGTCGGCGATCTTGGGCGTCGCGGCAGAGACGGCGGCCAGAAAGGTCGATTTGCCGGCGTTGGGCAGGCCGACGATGCCCACGTCGGCGATCAGCTTGAGGCGCAGCCAGATCCACTTCTCGACCCCTTCCAGCCCCGGATTGGCCCGCCTAGGGGCCTGATTGACCGGGCCTTTGAAATGAGTGTTGCCAAAGCCGCCGTTGCCGCCGGCCGCCAGCCGCACCCGCGTCCTCTCGCGGTCGAGGTCGGCGATCAGGGTTTCTTGGTCCTCCTCGAACACCTGGGTGCCGACCGGAACCTTGAGCACCGCGTCCGCCCCTCCCGCGCCCGAGCGATTGCGGCCCATGCCGTGACCGCCGGTCTTGGCCTTGAAATGCTGGTGATAGCGATAGTCGATGAGGGTGTTCAGCCCCTCCACCGCCTCGATCCATACATCGCCGCCGCGCCCGCCGTCGCCGCCGTCGGGGCCGCCGTATTCGATGAACTTCTCGCGCCGGAACGACACCGCCCCGGCCCCGCCGTCGCCCGAGCGGATGTAGATCTTGCACTGGTCGAGAAACTTCATCGGCGCCTTGTGGCCCAGCGGGTCGAGAAAATCGAGGTAAAGCCGCGCGGGCCGCCTATCGCCGTTGGAATTCCAGCCACACCGGAGCGCAGTCGCCCAAGCGCTTTTCCTCGTAGCGAGTTGCGATGTGATCGGCGGGGGCGCGGCGCCAGTCATCGGCCGTCTGGGCCGTCCAGTCGAAGGCGTCTGACCTCAGGAAACGCTCCAGGGTCCAGTTCGCATAGTCGGCCCAGTCGGTGGCGAAGCGCAGGCGCCCGCCGCGCCTTAGGATGCGCGCCGCCTCGGCGATGAAGTCGGCGGCGACCAGACGTCGCTTGTGGTGGCGCCGCTTGGGCCAGGGGTCGGGAAACAGCAAAAATAGCCGATCGAGGCTCCCCGGCGGCAAGGCGGCCGTGAGGTCTCGGCCATCGCCGGCGTGGAGGCGCACGTTTTCAAGACGGAATTCATCGACATGCCGCAGGGCGCTCGCCACGCCGTTCGTGAAGGGCTCGGCGCCCAGAAAAAGCACGTCCGGCCGCCGCGCCGCCTGGGCGGCCAGGTGCTCGCCCCCGCCAAAGCCGATCTCCAGCCACACCTCGGCGGGGCCCGGCGCCAGGGCGGCGGGATCGAAAGGTCCAGGCGGCATGGCGATCTTCGGAAGCAGGATCTCCATCAGCGCCGCCTGACGCGGTTTGATCGGCCGCGACTTGATCCGCCCGTAGGTTCGGATGGCCGGCGGCGCCTCAGCCATCGACCTGGCGCCCGCGCCACCGCGCCCCCGCCAGCGAAACGATCAGCATCAGCCAGAACGCGCCGTCTCCCCAGCGGTCGAAGGGTGTCGGCTCGAGCGCCGGGGGCAGGAGGGCGTCGATGACGCCGAAGGCGCCTTCGCCGAGCGCCTCGCCCGTAACGAGGCGGCCGAAGGCGTCGATGAAGGCGCTGATCCCGGTGGGAGTGGCGCGGACCATGGGTAAGCCCTCTTCGATGGCGCGATAGCGGGCCATGTTGAGGTGTTGGCGCGGGCCGCTGGCCGTGCCGAACCAAGCGTCGTTGGAGATGTTGACGATCCAGGCGGCGCGCTGGCCGGCGAGCCTCGCCCCCTCCCGTGTGAAGCCCGAATAGAGCGCTTCGTAGCAGATCAGGGGCTGGACGGTCGGCAGACCGGGGAGGCGCAGGGGCCGTGGCCTCGGGCCGGCGGCGAACCCGTCGCCCACATGCACAAGCTGCTTGATCCCCAGTCGGGCGGCGAGGCCGTCCAGGGGCATGAACTCGCCGAACGGGACCAGGCGGTATTTGTCGTAGATGCCGACGACGGCGAGGCCGGCGCCCAAACGCCGCACGACCGCTAGGCTGTTATAGGTGGCCGGCCGGCCGGCCCGGTCCTCGCCGAACCGATAGCCGCCCAGGATCAGGGTCTGGCCCGGCGCGAGGGCCCCGGCGATGGCCACGTAGGTCCAGGCGCCGGGGGCCAGGTATTCTTCGAGGGCGACGGGAATGGCGCCTTCGGGCCAGACCACGATGTCGGGGCGCCGCGCCGAGGGGCGGGCGGTCAGGCGCACATAGCGGCCGACGATGTCGGCGAAGAGGCGCGGATCGTATTTGACCTCCTGCCGCACGTCGGCCTGGACCACGCGGACTTGAGGCGCGGCGGGATCGGCGCGCGGGGCGCCGGCGAGGCGCAGGCTTCCGAAAGCATAGAGGCCCGCCACGACCAGCGCGGCGAGCAGCACGGCGGCGCGGCCCGGCCAGCCCTCGCATACTACCGCCGGCGTGGCGAAAGTCGCCACGGTGATCCAGCTCAGGCCATAAACCCCGACCAGGGCGGCGGCCTGCGAAAGGGCCGACCCGGCCCGCCACGTCTCGCCCGCCAGATCCCAGGGAAAGCCGGTCAGCATATGGCCGCGCAGCCATTCGGCAACGCAGAACGTGGCGGCGAAGACTAGCACCCGCACGGCGCTCCCACCCCTCAAGGCGCGATAGGCGGTCGCGGCGGCGCCCCAAAAGAGGGCCATGAACATCGAGACGGAGGCCACGGCCAAAGGGGCCATCCAGCCCTGTTCCTTGGCGTCGATCTGAAACGGCTCGGCGATCCACCACACCGAGACGACGAAATAGCCGACGCCAGCCAGCCAGCCGCGCCAGAAGGCCGAGCGAAGCGGGCTGGGGTTCGGTGAGCGATCGACCAGCCAGAGCATGGCGGCGTAGCCCAGAAGGCCGGGCAAGAATCCCCACGGCGGCTGTGCGAAGGCGACCGCCGCCCCGGCGAGGATGGCCGCGGCCCGCGTCGCCCAGGCGCGGCGCGGCGACCCTCTTTCAGCCATCGGCGGCCGGGCGCGGCGCGGCGGGCCGCAGGCGCAGCCGCTTGACTCGGCGCGGGTCGGCTTCGGTGATCTCGAAATCGACGCCCCCCGGATGAGCGATCACCTCCCCGTGCTGCGGAACGCGGCCGGCCAGGGCGCTGACCAGGCCGGCGGCGGTGTCGATGTCCTCGTCCATCTCCGGGGCGGCGAGGCGGCGGCCGAGAGCCTCTTCCAACTCATCGAGAGAGACGCGGGCGTCGATTTCGAACACCCCGCCGGCGCGGGCGACGATCTGGAGGGTCGCCGCCTCGTCGTGCTCGTCGTCGATCTCGCCGACCACCGCCTCGATGACGTCTTCCAGAGTCACCAAGCCGTCCACCCCGCCGAACTCGTCGATGACCATGGCCATGTGGATGCGGCTGGCCTGCATCCGCACCATCAGGTCGGCGGCCCGCATGGAGGGTGGCACATAGAGGGTCTCGCGCTTGAGCCTGGGGAGCACGGCGCCCTTTTCGCCGTCGCGGGCTGAGGCGGCGAGCAGTTTGAACACGTCCTTGAGGTGGGCCACGCCGACCGGATCGTCCAGGGTCTCGCGATACACCGGCAGGCGCGAATGCTCGCTCTCGGCGAAGGCGGCGACCACGGCCGCGAAGGGCGCGGCAAGCTCCACCGCCATGATGTCGGCCCTTGGGGTCATGACGTCGGCCACGCTCAAGCTCTGGAACGCCTGGGCGTGATCCATCAGGTCGGCGCCGGCCTGGCTCTGGCCCGGGCCGCCGCGCCCCGCCCGACCCTCGCCCCTCCGCCGCGTTCCCAACCAGGAGAGCAGCGCCCGCCAGGGGCCGCGCCCTTCGGCGATGCGCGGCCTGGGTTTCCCATCATCGGCGACGCTGGACATGGTCTCCTTCGGCGTAAGGGTCGGGGACGCCCAGCGCGGCCAGAAGTTGGCGCTCGACCGCCTCCATCCGCCGCGCCTGATCCTCGGCCTGGTGATCATAGCCCAAGAGATGCAGGACGCCATGGATCACTAGGTGGCGCAGGTGATCGGCCAGCGTCTTGCCCTGCTCGGCCGCTTCCCGCGCGCACACGCCGAAGGCCAGGGCAATGTCCCCCAGATGCCCGCCGGCATGGGCGGCGGCCGGAAAGGCCAGCACATTGGTCGGCGCGTCCTTGCCGCGGAACCGGGCGTTGAGGCGGCGCACCGCGTCGTCCCCGGTGAGCAGGACGGCGATGGATCCCTCGGCGCCCAGGGCCGCCACCGCCCCGGTCGCCTGGCGCGCCAAGCCGTCCGCGTCCGGCGCGGCCGCGGTCCACGCGGCGTCGGCGATCTCGATCTCGATCATGGCGGGAATGAGCGGGCGGCGTCGGCGTCGTAGGCTTCGACGATGCGCCCGACCAGGGGATGGCGGACCACATCGGCCACGGAAAAGTGGGCGATCGCCACGCCCTCGACGCCGCCCAGGATGGCGACGGCGTGGGCCAGCCCCGAATCCGTCGGGTTGACCAGGTCCACCTGGCTCGGATCGCCGGTCACCGCCATGCGCGAGCCTTCGCCCAGGCGGGTGAGCACCATCTTCATCTGCAAACGCGAGGTGTTCTGCGCCTCGTCGACGATCACGAAGGCGTGGGCCAGGGTGCGGCCGCGCATGAAGGCGATGGGCGCCACCTCGATCTCGCCGCGGTCACGACGCCGGCGTAGGGCCTCGGCCCCCAGAATGTCGGTCATCGCCTCCCACACCGGGGCCATGTAGGGATCGACTTTTTCCGAAAGATCCCCGGGCAGGAACCCCAGCCGCTCGCCAGCCTCCACCGCCGGGCGGGTTACCACCAGCCGCTCGACCTCGCCGGCGCGCAGCAGGCCGGCCCCGTGCGCCACGGCTAGGAAGGTCTTGCCGGTGCCGGCTGGGCCCAGGCCGAAGACGAGATCGTGGCCGGCCAGGGCTTCCAGGTAGCGGGCCTGGGCCGCCGTCTTGGCGGCCACCGCGCCGCGCCGCGCCATGAGGCCCGTGGCCGGCCCGCCCGAGCGGGCCTGGTCGATGGCGACGCGGACATCGGCCGGCGTCACCTCCAGACGGGAGGCAATCCGGCCGGCCAGGGTTTCGATGGCCTGCCGGGCGCCGCGCCGCGCCCTGGCCTCGCCGTTCAGGGAGACCCCGCCCCCCGGCGTCTCCATCAGGACATGGAAGGCGTCCTCGATGAGGGCGGCGTGGCGACCGCCCGGGCCGGCCACGGCGCGCACCGCCTCGTCGGCCAGTGGCAGGAACTCCGACGGCGTCTGGCTCAAGCGGCTTCCAGAACGGGTTGGCCGGCCAGGCTGCCGGCCCCCGCCGCCTTGATGGCGACCGGGACAATGCGCCCGATCAGCGTTGCCGGTCCTTGGCAATGGACGGCCTGCAAATAGGGGCTGCGCCCGACGACCTGGCCGCCATGGCGGCCGGCCTTTTCGAACAGGACAGGGATGGTGCGCCCGACGAGCGCGGTGTTGAAGGCGCTTTGCTGACCGGCCAGCAGCGCCTGAAGGCGGCGCAGCCGCTCGTCCTTCACCGCCTCGTCCACCTGGCCCGCCATCGCGGCGGCGGGCGTCCCCGGGCGGCGGGAGTATTTGAACGAAAACGCGCTCGCGTAACCGACTTCGCGGGCCAGGGTCAGGGTCGCCTCGAAGTCGGCCTCGCGCTCGCCGGGGAAGCCGACGATGAAGTCGCCGGAAATGGCGATGTCGGGCCGCGCGGCGCGCACCGCCTCGATGGTCCGCAGATAGCTTGCCGCCGTGTGGTCGCGGTTCATCGCCTTGAGGATGGGATCGGCCCCCGACTGCACCGGCAGATGCAGATAAGGCATCAGGGCGCCCACCTCGCCGTGGGCGGCGATCAGAGCCGCGTCCATGTCCCGTGGATGACTGGTGGTGTAGCGCAGCCGGTCCAGCCCGGGAATCCGCGCCAGACGGCCGATCAGCGCGGCCAGGCCGCCTCCCTCGTCGTTGTGATAGGCATTGACGTTCTGGCCCAGCAGGGTGATCTCGCGCACTCCTCGCGCCACCAGCGAACGGGCCTCCGCCTCGATCGCCGCCGAGGGTCGGGAGAATTCCGCGCCGCGCGTATAGGGCACCACGCAGAAGGTGCAAAACCGGTCGCAACCCTCCTGGACGGTGAGAAAGGCGGTGACGCCGGCGGCTTGGCGGGTCCCCGGCAGGGAATCGAATTTCGCCCGCGGTTCGAAGTCGGCGGCCAGGCGCTCGCCGCTGGCCCGATGGGCCTTGGCGATCAGTTCGGGCAGGCGATGGTAGCTTTGCGGGCCGATGACCAAGTCCACGGCGCCTTGGCGGGCCATGATCTCGGCCCCCTGCGCCTGCGCCACGCAGCCGGCGACGACGACCGTCATCGCGCCGCCGCCTTGCGCCCGGCGCGCCTTCATCTGTTTGATCCGGCCCAGTTCCGAATAGACCTTCTCGGTGGCCTTCTCGCGAATGTGGCAGGTGTTCAGAACCACCAGATCGGCCCCCTCCGGGGTGTCGGCCGGACCATAGCCCAGCGGGCGCAGCACGTCGGCCATCCGCTCGCTGTCATAGACGTTCATCTGACAGCCGTAGGTCTTGATGTAGAGGCGCCTGGTCGGCGCTGGCTCAGTCATCGGCCGGCACGCCATAGAGTTCCAGCCGGTGATCGACCAGGCGGTAGCCGAGGCGCTTGGCGATGGCTTTCTGCAGGGCCTCGATCTCGTGGTCGACGAATTCCACCACGGCTCCGCTTTTCATGTCGATGAGGTGATCGTGGTGCGGGTCGCTGGTCCCTTCGTAGCGCGAGCGGCCGTCGCGAAAATCGTGGCGGGTAAGGATGCCCGATTCCTCGAACAGGCGCACGGTGCGGTAGACCGTGGCGATGGAGATGTGCGGATCGATGGCGTGGGCGCGGCGGTGCAGCTCCTCCACGTCCGGATGATCGCTGGCCAGCGACAGCACCCGCGCGATGACCCGCCGCTGCTCGGTCATTCGCATCCCCTTGTCGAGGCAGAGTTTTTCCAGACGATCCAAAGGGGCCTTTCCGCTTCGCCGATTGCCGGCCCCGAACATAGGCTTCCGCGCCTCATCTGTTAAGTTCGCGCCGCAGCAGGATGGCGTCGCCCCCGCTCTCGCCGCGCCGGTAGTAGGCCGGCCTGGCGCCGACCGCGACGAAACCGGCCTTGGCGTAGAAGGCGCGGGCGGCAAGGTTGTCCGCCGCCACTTCGAGAAAGAGGCGGCACGCCCCGCGCGCGGTCAGCGCCTCGACGGCCACCGTCAGGAGAGCCGCCGCCAAGCCCCGCCGCCGCTGGCGCGGGCGGACGGCGAGGGTGAGGATTTCGCCTTCGTCGGCCGCCACGCGGCAGAGGATGAAGCCGGCCGGCCGGTCTCGCGTCCCGACGACGAAGGCCAGGGCGCCAGGCGCGGCCAGCAGGGCGCTGATCGCCGTCGCGTTCCACGACTTGTCGAACGCCGTCGCGTGGACCGCTGCCAACATAGCCGCCTCGACGGCCAGAGCGGCGCGAACCTTCACCGGGCCTTGGGCCGCGCGTCCGGCGCGCGCAGGTAGAGCGGGTGGGCCGACCCGGCCGACGCTCGGTCGGCTAGGCGAACCACCGCTTCCGGCCTCGGCGCGGCGATCTCCATGCACCGGGCCCCCGGCAGCCGGCCGGCCAGCAGCCCGACCCCCGGCCCGGCAAGGGTCAATTCGCCGGGAGGCGAGAAGGCCGCCAGCCGCGCCGCGGCGATCTCCAGCGGCAGGATGGCGGCATTGGTCAGCGCGCTCCCGGCCTCGAAAACCTGAAGGTAGAGGAAACCCCGTCCCGCATCGATGACCGCCGCGCATCGCCCCTCCCCGCCACAACTCGCCGCCAGGGCCTCAAGCGTCCCCACCCCGACGCAGGGCCGGCCCAGGGCCACGGCCAAGCCCTTGGCGAAGGCGAGGCCCACCCGCAGGCCGGTGAACGATCCGGGGCCGACGGTGACGCCGATGCGGTCCAGATCCGCGAAGGCGACCCTGGCTTCCGCCATCACATCCCGCGCCATGGGGGCCAAGCGTTCCTGATGGCCGCGAACCATGGCTTCGGAGCGAACCGCGAGGATGCGTTCGCCGTGGGCGACCGTCACCGAGCAGGCCCCGAGACAGGTATCGATCGCCAGGACGATCACGTCCCGTAGCCGTTCAGACGGTCTGCTCCACTCGCGTCACCTCGGGCACATAGTGGCGCAGCATGTTTTCCACCCCGGCCTTGAGGGTCGCCGCCGAGGAGGGGCAGCCAGCGCAGGCGCCGCGCATGTGCAGCCACACCACGCCGGTCTCCGCCTCGAACCGCGAAAAGAGGATGTCGCCGCCGTCCTGGGCCACCGCCGGGCGGATGCGCGAATCGAGCAAATCCTTGATTTCCGCCACGATCTGCGCGGTCTCGCCCTCGTAGTGGGTCTCCTGGGCAACTTCCTCGGTCCCGTCGGCGATCAGCGGCGCGTCGCCGGTGAAATGATCCATGATCGCCGCCAGGATCGGCGCCTTGAGGTGGGACCAGTCGCGGTCGTCGGCCTTGGTCACGGTCAAAAAGTCCTGGCCGAAAAAGACTCGCGTCACCCCGCCCAGATCGAACAGCGTCGCCGCCAGCGGCGACGCGCTCGCTTCCGCCGGATCGCGAAATTCGCGCGTTCCCGAAGCAAGAAGCTCGCGGCCGGGCAGGAACTTGATGACCGCTGGATTGGGGGTGGTCTCGGTCTGGATGAACATTGGGGCGACTTCTCCGGAGCCCGTTAGATGGCCTCGGCGGCGGCGACGCGCAACCGCCGACGGCCTATCGGCGCGGCCAGAAGCCCACAATGGCCTGAGTCTCGGCCAGAACCGGCGCCGCCAGGGCGCGCGCCCGTTCGGCGCCATCCGCCAAAACGCGGTCGATCTCGGTCGGGTCGGCCAGCAGGCGGCGCATCGCCGCCGACACCGGGGCCAGGCGCTCGATGAGCAGGTCGGCAAGAGCGGGCTTGAACGCCTGGCCGAACCCCTGGCCGCCGTAGTCCGCCAGCACCTGGGGCTTGGTCCGGCCGGCGAGGGCGGCGAAGATGCCCACCAGATTGTCCGCCTCCGGCCGATCTTTCAGCCCATCGACGCTAGGTGGCAGGGGCGCCGGGTCGGTCCTTGCCCGCCGGATCTTGGAGCGAATCGCGTCGGCGTCGTCGGTGAGGGTGATCCGCGACTGGTCGGACGGGTCGGACTTAGACATCTTCGCCGTCCCATCGCGCAGGGACATCACCCGCGCCCCCGGACCCTCGATAAGCGGTTCGGTCAGGGGGAAGAACCCCGGCGCGCCGAAGTCGTGGTTGAACTTGGCGGCGATGTCGCGGGTCAGCTCCAGGTGCTGCTTCTGGTCCTCGCCCACCGGCACATGGGTCGCCTTGTAGATAAGGATGTCGGCGGCCATGAGCGCCGGATAGGTGTAGAGGCCGACGCTGGCCCGCTCCTTGTGCGCGCCGCTCTTTTCCTTGAACTGGGTCATGCGGTCGAGCCAGCCCAGTCGGGCCACGCAGTTGAAGATCCAGGCGAGCTGGGCGTGTTCGGGTACGGCGGATTGAGGAAAAACGATGGCCTTGGCCGGATCGATGCCGGCGGCCAGATAGGCGGCGGCGATCTCCCGCGTCTGGGAGGCCAGGGCCGCCGGGTCCTGCCAGGCGGTGATGGCGTGCAGATCCACCACGCAGAACAGGCACTCCATCTCGTGCTGCAAGGCCACGAACTTCACCAGGGCGCCCAGATAATTGCCCAGATGCAGCGCCCCCGAGGGCTGGACGCCGGAAAGGACGCGCCGGGGTCCGGGGTAGGGGGTGGAGGGTTGGTCGCTCATGAGGGGTGTTTAGCGCAATCGCGGCGCGGATCGAGGGGCGGCGAGAGGTTCATCGCACCGCGCTGGCGCGGGCCTTCGAGAGGCCGGGGCGGGCGGGCGGGCTTTCGGCGGCTTCCAGCACCGCGATGAGGCGGGCGCGCAGAGCGCCGGCCCGCGCTTCGTCGGTCAGTTTTCCGCCGTCCTCGCCAACCACGTAGAAGGTGTCGACGGCCCGCTCGCCCAGGCTGTCAATGTGGGCCGACTGGATGGACAGGCGCCCTTCGGCGAGGGCGCGCGCCAGGGCCTCCAGCAGGCCGGGCCGGTCGCGGCCCGAGGCCTCGATCACCGTGGCGCCCCGCGAGGCGTCGTTGTCGATGGTCACCGACGGCGAAAGGGTGAAGGGCGAGGGTCGCGCGAAGGCGGGGTGGCGGCGGGGCTCGCGCCTGGTCCGCTCACCCCGGCATGCGTCCGCCAGCGCTCCGGTCAGGCGCGCCAGGGCGGGTGGGTCACCCTCGCCAAGCGGCTCTCGCGCGGCGCCCTGGACAAAGAAGACATCCAGCGCCACCCCGGTCCTGGAAGTGAAGATGCGCGCGCCCACCACGTCGCCGCCCAGGGCGGCGATGGCTAGGGCGAGGTCGGCGAAGAGGGCCGGCCGATCAGGTGCGGCGACCACGACCTGGGTGACATTGCGGCCGGCAAGGATGCGCGCCTCGGCGGCGGCGCCGGACATTTCCGCGCGCCGCGAAAGGGCCAGGTGCGCCGTCTGATCGTCCAGGGAAAAGGCGGTGAAATAGGCGTCCTCCATGGCGCCCGCCCAGCCCTCGGCCCCCGGATCGGCGGCGACGAGCGCCTGGCGCGCCGCCTGGGCGACCGCCCCCTGGCGCCGATGCGCCGCGCCGGCCGCGTCCAAGGCGCCGCCGCCGCGCAAGATCGTCTCGGCGGCTTCGTGAAGCTGCGCCAGAAGCTGGCCTTTCCAGCCGTTCCACACCCCCGGCCCCACGGCGCGGATGTCGGCGACGGTGAGCACCAGGAGCTGGCGCAGCCGCTCGGAGGTCCCCACGGCGGCGGCGAAGGCGGCCACCGTGGCCGGATCGCCGATATCACGCTTCTGGGCGCAGTCGCTCATCATCAGGTGATGCTCGACCAGCCAGGCGACGAGATCGACTCGCGCAGGCGCGAGGCCCAGGCGCTCGCAGGCCTGGCGGGCGGTTCGCGCCCCGGCCTTCTCCTGGCCGCCTGCCCCCCCCTTGCCGGTGTCGTGGAGCAGCATGGCCAGAAACAGCGCCTCGGAATCGTCGATGAGCGGCATGACCGCTGTGGAAAGGGGGTGATCCGGGGCCAGGCGGCCGGCCGCGATGTCGGCGATGATCCCAACCGCGCGCAGCGAATGCTCATCCACCGTGTAGGAATGATACCTGTTGAACTGGGTGCGCCCGACGATGTGGCCGAATTCCGGGATGAAGCGGCCAAGCACCCCCGCCTCGTTCATCAATTCCAGGGTGCGTCGCGTCTCGCGCCCGCGAGCCAGGATATCGAGGAAGACGGCCGCCGCCACCGGGTCGCGCCGCACGGCGGAGGTGATGAGGCCCAGCCGGCGGGTGGCGGCGGTGAAGGCGTCGGGGTGCAGGTCGAGATCGCGGGCGTCGGCGATGTGGAACAGGCGAAGGAGATTGACCGGATCGCCCTCGAAGGTCTCGGGGCCCGTGATGGTCAGCCGGCCGCCCTCCACCTGGAAGCCCGGCTCGGCCCGGACGCGCCGCCGGGATCGGCCCGGCAGAAAGCGGGAGAGGCCGCGCGGCGCGGCCTTCATGTTCTCAGCCTCCAACTTGGCGGCGAACACCCGGGTCAGGGCGCCGACCTGCCCCGCGACCAGGAAGTAGCGGCGCATGAAGCGCTCGACCGCCGGGGTGTTGTCGCCGCCCGCCTTCGGCCGGTCGCGATAGCCCATGCGGCGGGCCACCTCGGGCTGAAGGTCGAAGGTCAGCCGCTCCTCGGCCCGTCCGGCCACAAAGTGCAGGTGGGCGCGCACCGCCTCCAGAAAGTCGAAGGCGCCCATGAAGGCGCGCACCTCGCGGGCGCCGAACATGGTCAGGCGCGGGATCACTTCGAGATCGTCGGCGGGATGCAGGTAGCGGGCGATCCAGAACAGCGTGTGCAGGTCGCGCAGGCCGCCTTTGCCTTCCTTCACATTGGGTTCGACCAGGAAGCGGCTGGCGCCGGCGCGGGCGTGGCGGGCATCACGCTCCTTGAGCTTGGCGGTGACGAACGCCGCCCCCGTCCCCTTGACCACCTCGTCGCGGAAGCGGCGCTTCAGGCTCCGCGCCAGGGCCTCGTCGCCGGTGAGCAGGCGCGATTCCAGCAGGCTGGTGCGGATGGTCATGTCGGCGCGGGCGAGCTTCACGCAATCGGCGACGGTGCGCGAGGCGTGACCCACCTTGAAGCCCAGATCCCATAGGGCGTAGAGCATGAACTCGATGACGCTCTCTGTGTGGGCGGTCTCCTTGTAGGGGCGCACGAACAGCAGATCGATGTCGGAGAACGGGGCCAGGGCGCCGCGCCCGTAGCCGCCGACCGCCATCAGGGTGATGCGCTCGCCTTGGGTGGGATTGCTGGCGCGAAAGACGTGGACGGTGGTGAAATCGTAGAGGGCGCCGACGATTTCGTCGGTGATCCCGCAGAGGAGGCGCGCCGTCTCAACCCCGCCCGCGCCGCTCTCCAGCCGCGCCTTGGCGACCGCCCGGCCGCGGTCGAGCGTCTCCTTGAGGATGTCGATGGCCGGGCCCCGCTGCCGGCCTTCGTCGCCGAACGCCTCCAGCGCGGCGGCGGAAAGCCGGGCCCGCAAGGCGGAGCCGTCGACGACATGCTCCAGAGGGGTCGGGGGCGGGCGACGGGGCACGGGCGCGCGACCTATCCCGCCAACGCCAATTCCACCGCCTCGGGATTCTTCTCGATCACCGTGAGCAGGACGCGCGCCGCCACATCGACCTTGCGGCCTTGCTCCCACCCCTCGAGCGTGCGCGCCGGAACACCGAAGCGGCGCTCGAACTCCTTGGGGCTTCTCGCGACGGCCTTGCGGATCTGGCGCACCCGCGTGGCGGGCATCGGCTCGACGATCCGGGTTTCCAGCGCGATCTCGCCACGCTGAAAAGCAATGGCCTCGCGAAGGCCCGCCTCGATCTCGAGGCCCAGTCTGGTCCGGCTTGTCATCGCTTCAATTCCTCTATGAGCGATTTGAAAAGACACATTTCTTCGCTCGTCAAATCGCTCTTATCGACCTTGGCGCAGGCCGCGATCATGAAGATCGCCTCCTCGCCGAACACATAGTAGATCGTCCGCCCGCCGCCTCGTTTGCCTGACCGGCCGTAGCCGAACCGCATCTTGCGCAACCCGCTGGCCGCGGCGACGATCTCGCCGATCTCCGGGTTGAAGGTGATCGCCTCCTCCATGCGACCGATCTCGATGGCGCTCGCGCCCAGCTTGACCAGTCTCTTGAGCGCCTTGACGTAGGTATGGGTTCAGACAAGGCGCATAGGCCACACTACGCCATTAGCGTATCAATTCAAACGGAATTTCAATCAGTTGTTGGCCCTCGCCCAGTTTGCCAATCATCTCCGCTATCCCATCCCGACCGCCTATCGTCGTGGCGGGGAACTGCCCCCGAGGAGGGTCGCACGCTCCATTGCCAAAAGCAGGACACCATCGGCCAACCTATAGAAGTCCTCTGTCTGGTCCACGAGGGAAACCGTCTGCCGGTTTTCGATCATCCTAAAATATGCGGCCTTCAATCTCACCACGCCATTTGCCATTCCCTTTGGTGGAAAAAGGCCAACATCCGATCGTTTTGCAAGAATGGCCAGCGCCTCTCGAGCCTTATCGGATCGATCTTGCGGAGGAAGGATCAGTGATATTTCACCCAGGCAACTAATTATAACTCCATTGTTGTAGGTGGCAACGCAGTCTTGGGTCATCACCCCGCGGGCCTCCTGGCAATTAACCCCTGGATTGCCGGGGCCGATTCCGGCATGGGCCGAGGAAAGAACCACGGCATTCTGGCGCTTCAATCCATTCAGTTCATCGCGGATAGCGCCCAGCCTTCCCCAGGAAAGAACTGACCTCACCTGAATGAAAATTTCAGCGGCCCCAAAAACGTCGGCAATGACTTGGGATCGGGCGTCGTCAGAGTCGCAGGTCAAGGTTGGCGGAGTAACGATGGGCGATTCGCAGCCCGCAAGAATCATCGTGGCGATGATGGCAAACGCGCCGGCCATCGGCGATCGGTGATCCCTCAACTCAACATTCCTCTTAGACTGTACAGGGCGTCTATCGCCTCGCGCGGGCTCATGCCGTCGAGGTCCAAGGCGGCGAGGGCGGCTTCGAGGGGCGACGGGCCGGCGAATGTGGGAGTGGGTGGCTCGAAAGCGGCGAAGAGAGGGAGGTCCTCAAGGCCGGCCTGCGAGACCGCCTCGCTTTCCAGCCGGTCCAGCACCTCCCTCGCCCGCGCGACCACGGCGGCGGGGACGCCGGCCAGCTTGGCCACCTGAACGCCGTAGGAGCGGTCGGCGCTGCCGGGAACGGCTTCGTGCAGGAAGACCAGTTCGCCGTTCCATTCCTTGGCCGTGAGCGACAGGTTGGCGACGAAAGGCAAGCGGCCCTCGAGAGCGGCCAGTTCGTGGTAGTGGGTGGCGAAGAGGGCGCGGCAGCGATTGGTGTCGTGCAGGGACTCGGCGCAGGCCCAGGCGATGGCCAGGCCATCCCAGGTGGCGGTGCCCCGGCCGATCTCGTCCAGGATGACCAGGGAGCGGGGCGTCGCCTGGATGAGGATGGCGGCGGTCTCCACCATCTCGGCCATGAAGGTGGAGCGACCGCGGGCCAGGTCGTCGCCCGCCCCCACCCGGCTGAAAAGGCGGTCGACCACGCCCAGGCGCAGGAACCTGGCCGGCACGAAGGAGCCCGCCTGGGCGAGAATGGCCAGAAGGGCGTTCTGGCGCAGGAAGGTGGACTTGCCGGCCATATTGGGGCCCGTGACGAGCCACAGCCGCGCCTCCGTCATCTCGTCGAAGCCATCGGGCGTATCGGGCCGCGCGGCGGCGAGCACGCAGTCGTTCTCGATGAAGGCGCTGGCGCCGGCAGCCTTCAGCGCCTGCTCGACGACCGGATGGCGGCCGCCGCGGATCTCGAAGGTGGTGCTGTCGTCGAGGGTGGGCCGGATGTAGCCCTGCGCGGCGGCGATATCGGCCAAGGCGGCCTCGCAGTCGAGTTC
>JBPCMA010000233.1:0-5174 GCA_051002715.1 Caulobacteraceae bacterium | reverse complement strand
GGGACGGCGCGCACCGCCTGGCCGGGCTTCACATTCTGCAGCCCCTCCACGATCAGGCGGTCGCCGGGGGCGAGGCCGGCGGTGACCAGCCACTTGTTGCCGACCGCGCGGGCGGTGCGCAGCTGGCGAAGCTGGGCGTGGCCGGCGCCGTCGACCACCAGGGCGGTGGGCTGGCCCTTCTCGTCGCGGGCGACGCCCTGCTGGGGGGCCAGCAGGCCATCGTTCTGGATCCCCTCGACCACGATGGCGCGCACGTAGAGGCCGGGCAGGAGCAGGCCGTCGGGATTGGGAAACACCGCCCGCAAGGTCACCGCGCCGGTGGTCGGATCGACCGTCACGTCGGTGAACTGCAGGCGCCCTTCGCGGCCGTAGTTCGAGCCGTCGGCCAGCCTCAGACGGACCGCCAGGCCGCCGGGCCCACCGCGGCTCACCTGGCCGGCGTCGATCTCCCGGCGCAGGCGCAGCTCGTCGCTGGCCGACTGGGTGACGTCGACATAGATCGGATCGAGCTTCTGAATGGTGGAAAGGGCGGTCGTCTGGGCGGCGGTCACCAGGGCCCCCACCGTCACCGTCGAGGCGCCGATGCGCCCGGAGATGGGGGCGGTGACGCGGGTGTAGCCGAGATTGATGCGCGCCGCCTCGACCGCCGCCTTCTGCTGCTGGACGGCGGCGGCGGCCTGCTTGTAAGCCGCCTGCGCGTCGTCATAGTCCTGCTTGCTGACCGCGTTGATCTTGACCAGACCCGCGTAGCGCTGCGCCTTGATCTGGGTGGTCGCCACATTGGCTACGGCGCTGGCCAGCTGCGCCTTGGCCTGGTCGTAGGCCGCCTGGTAGGTGGCCGGATCGATCAGATAGAGGACCTGGCCGGCCTTGACCCGCGAGCCCTCCTTGAAAAGCCGCGCCTTGACGATGCCGTTCACCTGCGGCCTCACGTCGGAGACCTCGAAGGGGCTGGTGCGACCGGGCAGTTCGGTGGTCAGGATGACCGGCGCGGCCTGGAGGGTCACCACCCCCACCTCCGGCGGCCCGCGGTCGGGCGGGCCGGCCGGATGGCGCGCGCCGCAGGCCGAAAGCCCCAGCGCCGCCGCGGCGCCGAGCGCGGTCACGACCAGCCTTGCGGAAACCATGAGCGCCCTTTTAAGAAACGAACTTATCGCGCGAATGCGCCCAGGCCCTGGCAGGTATGGCGCGCCGCCGCGATGGTCAAGGCGAGGCGCTGATTGGGCGGCGGAGGGCCTGCGATCGCTGGCGTCAGCCCCCATCCCCGGCTTCGCCGGTACTTCCCCCGCAAACGGGGAAGAGGGGATTTTCGGCGCCATTAACAAGCCCTCTCCTCCCCCATTCATGGGGGAGGGAGACCGCCGAAGGCGGTGGAGGGGGCTGATGGGCACAGTCGTTGCCGCCGCGCCAGGCAAGGCCTAAGGCATAAGGCCCCTCCCCGCGAGCCCAACCCATGGCGCCGATCAACCAGGCCGGCTCCTCGCCGGCGCCGCAAGCCGATGCGCCGGGCGGCGAGGCGGCGACCAAGGCGCGGGTGCTGACCGAGGCCGAGCGCCTCTTCGCCCTCAACGGCTTCCGGAGCGTCTCGGTGCGCGACATCACCGCGGCGGCGGGGGTCAATTTGGCCAGCGTCAACTATCATTTCGGCTCCAAGGACGCCCTGCTGTTCGAGATCTTCCGCCGCCGGACGGCCGAACTCAACCGCGAGCGGGCGCGGATGCTGCACGAGGCGGCCGATCGGCACGGCGGCAAGCCGCCGGTGCGGGCCATCCTCACCGCCCTCTTCGCCCCGCCCCTGCGCTGGTCGAGCCACGATCACGCCCGCCGCGTATCGGTGCAATTCATCATCCGCGCCCGCAGCGAGGGGACCGAGGCCATGCGCGATGTCCTGCGCACGGACGTCTCCCATCTGCGCCGCTTCGCCGACGCCCTGATCGAGGCCCTGCCCCGCCTCGCCCCGGCGGAAATCTATTGGCGGCTGCACTTCGCCCTGGGCATGATCCACAACAACCGGTTCGCCGAGTTCGACCGCCTGCATGTCCTCTCCGGCGGCGCGGCGCGGGAGAGCGACACCGAGGCGTTGTTGAAACGCATGGTCGATTTCGCCGAGGCGGGGTTTCTGGCTTGACCGTCAGCTTCGCAACCTGCCGTCGGCGCCCCACTTCTTAGCCCTCGCCCCGCTTGCGGGGAGAGGGTTGGGTGAGGGGTGTTTCCGAACATCAACGCTCTCCCGATGGAGCGCCGCATCGGCTCGACCCCTCACCCTACCCTCTCCCCCGTGAGAACGGGGGCGAAGGCTAAGAATGTCGGACTGGCCCGTGACGGATCACCCCCGCGCCGCGGCGATCCTCGCCTTGGCGATCTCGATGGCGATGTCATGGGTGGGGCGGGTCTCGCGCAGGGAGCGGTCGAGAATTTCGTCCAGGGTCTCCATCAGGCGGCGCAGTTTCATCTCGACCCAGGCCGGATCGTAGGGCTCGCCCGCCTCGAGGCCGCGAATCTCGGCCGCCACGTTGATGATGCCGCCGCCGTTGATGACGAAGTCGGGGGCGTAGATCAGGCCCCGCTCGTAGAGGGCGCGGCCGACCTCGGGGCCGGCCAGCTGGTTGTTGGCCCCGCCGGCGACGATCCTGCCTTTCAGCCTGGGCAGGGTGGCCAGGCTTATCGCCCCGCCCAGAGCGCAGGGGGCGAAGACGTCGGCGTCGGCGTCGAAGATGGCCTCGGGCGCCACGATCCTCGCCCCGGTGCGCGCCGCCACGGCCGCCACCGCCGCCTCGTCGACATCGGCGATCACCAGATGGGCACCGTCGGCGGCCAGCTTGTCGGCCAGATAGGCGCCGACATGGCCGGCCCCCTGGATGGCCACGGTGACGCCGGCCATGTCGCGGCCCAGAACCCGGCGCACGCACAGGGCGACGCCGCGCCGGATGCCCTCCGCGGTGACCGGGCTGGGATCGCCCGAGGCGGCCGGATGGCCCTCCAGGCCGGCGATGTAGCGGGTGGCGCGGCGGGCGTGGGCCAGGTCGGCCGGCGACACCCCCACGTCCTCGGCGCTCCAGTAGCGCCCGCCCAGGGCTTCGACGGCGCGGCCGAACGCCTCGAAGAGGGCCGGCGTCTTGGCGCTGGCCGAATCGCCGATGATCACCGACTTGCCGCCGCCCAGTTCCAGGTCGGCGACGGCGTTCTTGAAGCTCATGGCGCGCGACAGGCGCAGGGCGTCGTCGATGGCCGCCTGTTCGCTGGCGTAGGCCCACATCCGGCAGCCGCCGGCCGCCGGCCCGCGGGCGGTGGAGTGGACGGCGATGAAGGTGCGAAGGCCGCTGGCCTCGTCGCAGAAGGCGTGAACCGCCTCGTGGCCGTCGAAGGCGGGGGAATCGAAGACGCTCATGGACGCTCGTTAAGGATGATGGGCGCGAAAGGCGCCCGCCTCTACGCCGCTGGGCGGCGGCTCACAACCCCGCCGGCGCCGCGCCGGGAATGGGGGGCGCCCCCCGACGGCAGGGGGGCGGCCGGGTCGGCGATGAAGGCGGCTGTGTCGCGCCAGACGTTCAGCGCCTGCTCGTCGCGCAGCAGCAGGTGATAGCCGGCCCGGTAGTAGGCGGTGCGGTCGCCGGCGGGAAGGCGGCGGACGGCCCCGCGGGTGGCGGCCTTGGGTATGATGTCGTCGCGCGCGCCGTAGAGATAGAGGGTCGGTGCGCGCACGGCGCCGACCTCGCGCCAGGCCCGCTCCATGGTCGTGACCAGGCCGTAGAGGGCGTCGAGGCGGGCGCCCCAGATCGGTCAACGCTCATGGCCAGCAATTCGGCGCGGTTGTCGGTGGGGGTGACCTTGCGGGTCAGCCAGTCGGGCGGAGTGAGCACGTCGGCCGGCGCGGCGTGGGCGGCCAACCACAGCAGGGTCTTGTTGGGCAGCGGCTGGGTCGACCAGCCCCACACCGCCGGGGCGAGCAGGATCAGCCGGTCGGCGGTCGGCGGCCGGTCGGAGGCGAAGGCCTCGATGGCCACCGCCCCGCCCAGGCTCTCGCCGACCACCGCGATGAGCGCGCGCGGCCAGCGGGCGCGTGCCAGGGCGACGAGGGTGCGCAGGTCCTCGGTCTTCAGCTCGTCCGGGGCCCAGACGCCGCGGCCCGGCGAGCGGCCGAAGCCGCGCTGGTCGTAGGCCAAGGTGGCGATCCCCTTGGTCGCCCAATAGGGGGCGGCTAGGTGGAAGGCGTTGGCGTAGTCGTTCATGCCGTGGACGCCTACCACCACCGCCCACGGCGCGCCGCCGGCCGCCGCCCAGCGGGTGAGGCCGAGGCGCGCGCCGTCGAAGCTGACGAAACCATGGGCCTCCAGGCGCGGGCCGGCGAAACCGGCGTCGGGCCGCCCGGCCTGCTGCAGGGTGGGGGCGCAGGCGGCCAGCAGGGCCGCCGCCAGCAGGGCGAGGGCGCGCCTCATGCGGCGAGAATCTCCGCGACCCGGCCGCGCAGATAGGGCGTGACCTCGGCCTCGAACCACGGATTGTGGTTGAGCCAATGGGAGTTGCGCCACGAGGGATGGGGCAGCATCAGCACCTCCGGCAGGGTGTCGCGCCACGCCCGCACGGCGGCGTCCATGGAGCCCTTGGCCGCCGCGCCCATGGCCCACAGATGGGCCGGCCGGCCGACCAGAAGGGTGAGTTCCACCTTAGGCAGGGCGGCGATCAGCCGCGTCCGCCAGAGGGCGGCGCAGCGGGCTGGCGGCGGATGGTCGCCGCCGCCCGCCGCCGTGCCGGGATAGCAGAAGGCCATGGCCGCCGTGCCGATGGCCGGGTGGCCGTAGAAGGTCTCGCGATCCACCCCCAGCCAGCCGCGCAGCCGCTCGCCCGATGGATCATCGAAGGATTGGCCGCTCTCATGGACCCGGCGTCCGGGCGCCTGGCCGCAGATCAGCAGGCGGGTCGCGGCGCCGACCTGCAGCACCGGTCTAGGCTCATGGCCGAAGTCGGCGGCGCAGGCGCGGCAGGCGCGGATGTCGGCGAGAAGGGCGGAGAGGTCCACCGACCCAATCTAGGGTATTGGACAACTAAATTGAGTCACCCCCAAAAAGAACGTCATGGCCGGGCGTCAGTCCGGGCCACCCATGCCCCCGAGGCCCGCTTTGGGGGGGGCTAGGGGGGGGGAGGGAGAGGAGAGGGGGGAGGGGGGGAAGGGAGGG
>JBPCMA010000232.1:0-14564 GCA_051002715.1 Caulobacteraceae bacterium | reverse complement strand
GGCCGACCGCGCAGCCGGCGCCGCGCGCCGGGCCGCAGCCAGTGGTCGCCAGGCTCGCGACCAGCGCGGCGAGAAACGGGGCGGATCGGAACCCGAAGGTGTTTCGCGCCTTGCTCATGGCGCGGCAAAGGAGTTTTTTCATCGCCATGCGTCAAGCCCCCGCCTTCGCCGCCGCCATGGCGGCCGTCCTGGGCCTGGCGGCTTGCGACGATTTCAGCCACCCGGTGGCCAGCGCCAAGGCCGTCCCCGTTTCGGCCCCGGCCCCGAGCGCCTCGCCGATCGCCATCGAGACCGCGACCGCCGCGCCAGCCCCTATCGCCACGGCCGCCGCGACGCCTTCCTCCCCGGCACCCGGCGATCCCGCCGCCCCCGCCGTCGGCGAGGCTCCCCCCTCGGCGGCGCCGCAAGCCGCCTCCATCGAGTCCGCCGCATTTACCGGGTCTTCGGAGGCGAGCCGTCCGGCGCTGATCAAGCTGGAGGTGCTCCTGGACAGGGCCCATTTTTCACCCGGCGTGATCGACGGGCGACAGGGGGCCAACCTGCGCGGCGCGGTGGCGGCCTTCGCGGCGGCGCGGGGCCTTCCAGCCGCCGACGAGGGGGCCGTCCTGAAAGCGTTGGAGGCCGCCGACAAGGGACCGGTGACAGCCGACTATATGATCGCGGCGGCGGACGAAAAGGGACCGTTCGTGGGGCCGTTGCCGACCGGCTTTCAGGCGCTCGCCAAGCTGAAATACCTGGGTTATTCGACGCCGCTCGAAGGCTTGGCCGAGAAGTTCCACATGACCCAGGCCCTCCTTCGCGGCCTCAATCCGAAGGCCGATTTCTCCACCGTCGGGACCGCCCTGGTGGTGGTCCGACCGGCCGCCGGGCGCCTCAACGGGACGGTGGCCAAGGTGGAGGTGGACAAGGCCGAGGGCCAGGTGCGCGCGCTCGATGGCGCCGGCAAGGTTCTGGCCGCCTTTCCCGCCACGGTGGGCAGCACCGAACGGCCCGCGCCAACCGGCCAATGGGCGGTCAAGACGGTCGTTCACGACCCCGACTATTCCTACGATCCCAAGCGGCTGACCTTCGGCGACAAGTCCATGGGGGCTTTGAGGATCGCGCCGGGGCCGAACAGCCCCGTCGGCTCGACCTGGATCGCCCTCACCGTGCCAACCTATGGCATCCATGGCACGCCCGACCCCACCCGGGTCGGCAAGACCGCATCGCACGGCTGCGTGCGGCTGACCAACTGGGATGCGGCGGCCCTCGGCGGCGCGGTGGCCAAGGGGACGACGGTGGTTTTCCTTGGTAAGACGTCCAAATCCTGACCGCCGCGCGCATTCACCGATCCGACCAAGGGGCATCACGCATTGAGGACTTTTTCGAGCCGAGGCGCCGCCGGCCTGTGCGCCTGGGCGCTTTTGGCGACGGCGGCGCCGACCGCGCCGGGGCCGGGCGCCGTCCTGGTGCGCTGCGAATCGTTCAGGCTGCGCCCCCACGCCTGCCCCGCCGCCAGCGACGCCAACGTGCGGCTGGTCAAGGTGCTGGGCGGCCGGTGCCTGGCGGGCCTCACTTGGTTCTACGACCGTCGGGCCATCCACGTGCGCGGCGGCTGCCGGGCCGTCTTCGCCGTCGGCGGCGCGCCACAGAACGTAGCCGCGCCTAGCGCGAGGCGCTGAAGGCTAGGCGCACGCCGATCACCAGGGCGTTGGTCAGGGCCAGATCGCCGCCCGGATGAACGACATATTGCACATCGGGCTGGATACTCAGCCAATCGGTGACGACGCAGCGGTAGGTGGCCTCAAAGGTAGTTTCAGCCGCCGCCAGAACGGACCCTTCCCGCGCCGCCACGGCCCGCGCCGGGGCGCCGAAGCCGGCCCGGTTGATGGCCACGCCGGCCTGGTCCTTGTCGCGCCCGGCGAGAGGGCCGGTATAGACCAGGCCCGCCCCAACATAGTCGGCGATCTTGTTGATCTCGCCGTTGGCCGCGCCGATCCGCACCCAGCCGGCCAGGCCGCCGTCGTCCGATTTGCCCTTGGCCAGCAAGCGCCCCTCGGCCAGGCCATAGACGCCGCCGTCGCCGCCGATCTTGCGGGGCGCGCCGTCCGGCTGGAAATCGTCGAGGGCGGGAAAATCGGCGGTGTAGGTCCACGCCCCCGCCTCGAGGCGCAACGCCTTGCCGAACCGCCGCTCGACCTGGGCGATGACGAGGGCGCCGTAAGCGGGCGATATCTCGACGGCCACGAACCGGCCTCGGTTCGTGGGATCGCCGGCCACCCCGTCGAACACCCCGAGTTGGGCCGTCCAGCCCTCCGCCGGGCGCCAGGCGCCGGTCACGGCCAGAGCGGGCGTGGGGAAGATGGAGGGGCCGTTCAGGCCCGTGTCACCCAGTTCCCCGCCCACGCCGTCCGAGGCGTTGAGGAAGAGGGCCGCCGTCTCCTGCACGTCGAAGGTGGTGTTGAGATCGATGAAGCCGGCCTTAGCGGCCAGGGCGCCGCCGGCGAATTCCTCGCGGACCCACGCCTCGTAGAGGCGGAAGGCTTGGGGCGTCGCCTCGATGTTGGTGACCGCCTGCGAATCGCCGATCAGCTCATTGCTGATGCTGGTTCCGTTGGAATGCTCGAGGCTGACGAGGGCGGTGAAGCCCGGGCGCCCCGCCGCGCCGCCGTCAAAGGCCGCCGAGAGCTTGAGCAGGTCGATATAGCGCGTCCCCGTCGCCTTGCCGCCGTCCACATCGCTCAACAGATCGGCCGTATAGGCGCCGGTGAAGGTGAAGAGCGGCGCCGGCGGTTTCGCCTGGGTCGCGGCGGGGGCGGGCGCCGAAGTGGGGGCGGGGGCGGGAGGAGCGGCGGCGGTGGGATCGACGATCTGGGCGCCGGCCCGGGTCGCGGCGAGGCACAGGCTGGCCGCCAGTCCCGCGATCGCCCCGACCCCCTTCACATCGCCTCTCCTTAAATGGAGCCGGCCGATTTCACCGGCGCGCCGATTCGCCGCCAAAAGCCGGAACATCGGGCGCATCCGACCGGCGCTCGGCGCGTTGTCAAGCGTCGGGGGCCGACGATTGAAGGAGATGCTCGATGAATATGTTGCGAATTTCGCTCATTGCCGGCGGCGCGGCGGTGCTGTTCGCCCTGCCGATGAGCGCGGTTCAGGCGCAGGACGAGCCGCCCGCCGTCGCCGCCGACCACGGCAACTGGACGCTCAAGGAACGTGAGGAATGGCTGCACAGCCGCCTCGACAAGGCGCGCGACGAACGCGACATCAACCACCACGAATACGACCGGGTGAAACACGACCTCGATCAGATCCACGAGGACGAGGAGGCCATGCGCGACCACCACGACGGCCAGCTCACCGACAACCAGACCGCCGATCTCGAGGCGCGCCTGGACGATGTGGCGGGCAAGATCCACTGGCTGCACGAAAACAGTTTCCAAAGGCCGTGGTGAGCAAGGGGCCGCCCTGTCATTCTCCGCGACAACCGGCCGGGGCGGCCCTTCCTCGCATAATCGTTAGGGCCGCTTCTTATTTCTTCAGGACGGCGTCGGCCTTATTGTCGATCTTAGCCGCTTCGGCCTTGCCCATGCGGCCGGCCTTGACCGCCTGACCGGCGCGGGCCTTGGCGTTGCGGGCGTGCGCCTTGTCCTCGATCGGATAGGCGCGCTTCTTCGGCTCGGCGAACGCCTTCTTGGGAAGCTTGTCGCGGGCTTTGGCGTCGAGTTCTGCCATCTGGACTCTCCACGGTGAGGATGGGAAAAGGAACGTGGAAGGCCGGGCATGGTTCAACCCGGCGTGAAAGCTTGCATTCAAGGAGGGCGCCATGCTCGGCACGATCCTGATCATCATCCTCATCCTCGCCCTGATCGGCGCCCTGCCGCGCTGGGGCCACAGCCGATCCTGGGGCTACTACCCGAGCGGCGGTCTTGGCCTCATCCTGATCGTCGTGGTGATTCTGCTGCTCTTGGGCCGCCTTTGAGGGACGGTGGTGAGCGGCGCGCGGGAGAGCGCGGCCTCAGCCGACCACGCGCCCGGGCTTGATCTGGATGCGGGTGGCTTCGCCGGAGGGCGCCTTGCCGGCCCAGGGCCGCGCGATGCCGCCGGAGGGTAGCGGGAAGCAATCGCTGAACGGCACGGGAAAGGGCCGCGACTGCTTGAAGCAGAGCTTGCCGCCCGACACCTTCCAATGGCCACTGGAGGGATCATGACGGCGCCCCTGGCCGGTGTAGCTACCGTCGGGATTGAGCCATATCTCGGCGGTGCGGCCGTCGGGGTAGGTGGAAAGAATGGTGTTGCCAAACGCCGGGCTGACCGGCGACGCGGCGGCGGCCACCGCTCCCGCTCCGCCCGGCAATGCGGTGGTGACCATGCCCAAGGCGACCATGACACGGCGCATGACAACCCTCTACTTTAGAACCCGACCGGATTTGACCGGCCCAAGCAAAGCGCCCCGCCGGCGCGTCGGTTCCGATCGGGCGCGACACTCTGGCTCTCAAGGAAAAGGTCGTCTCGGCGCGACTCTGGGCTATACTCCTAGGCCGGACCCTGGCGGAAAAGGATCGAAAGCAACGATGTCCCTGGCCGCGATCAAATTCGAGGTGGCGCGGTTCCTGGCCCAGGCCAAGGAGCATGTGCACGACGCCGAGCGGCTGCTGGCGACCGGCGACGACGCCCAGAAGATCAAGGCGGCCGGCCAGCTCGCCTTCTACCGCGACCAGCAGGCCGCCTTCGAGGCCCGCCTGCGCGAACTCGACCGCTGCCCCGACAACCTGCTCGAAAACGTCATCCAGGGGATCAAGAAGGAGTGGCTGATCCAGAAGGAGATGTTCGAGGAATGGAGCCACGGGGCGCGGCTTTAGGCGCCGCCGCGACCAGCGCTCCCTCCACGGCGTCCTCCACGCGCTCCAGCCATACGAACTCCAGCTTGTCGCGCGCCTCGGCGGGTATTTCATCGTAGTCGGGGCGGTTGCGGGCCGGGAGCATGACGCGGGCGAGGCCGGCGGCGGCGGCGGCGACCACCTTTTCCTTGATCCCGCCGACCGGCAAAACGAGGCCGCGCAGGCTGATCTCGCCGGTCATGGCGGTGTCGCCGCGCACCGTGCGGCCGGTCAAGAGCGAGGCCAGGGCGATGAACATGGCGACCCCGGCGCTCGGCCCATCCTTGGGCGTGGCGCCGGCGGGCACGTGGACGTGGATGTCGCTCTTCTTGAACAGAGCCGCATCCACCCCCAGCGCGGCTGCGCCGGTCTTGACCAGGCTCAGCGCCGCCTGGGCGCTCTCGCGCATGACATCGCCCAGCTGGCCGGTCAGAATAAGCTTGCCGTCGCCGGGAATCCTGGCCGCCTCGATAAAGAGGATGTCGCCGCCGACGGGCGTCCAGGCCAGGCCCGTCGCCACCCCGGGCGTGGCGGTGCGCATGGCCACCTCGCTCTCGAAGCGCGGCGCGCCCAGAATAGCGTGAAGATCCGCCGGGCCGACGGCGACCTGGGTTGCGGCGCCCTCGGCGATCTTCACCGCGACATGGCGCAGGGCGCGGCCGATCTCCCGCTCCAGATTCCGCACGCCGGCCTCGCGAGTGTAGGCGCCGATGATGGCGGCCAGAGCCTCGTCGTCGATCTCCGCCTGACCAGGTTTCAGGCCATTGGCCTCCATCTGGCGGCGGACCAGGTAGCGCCTGGCGATCTGCAGCTTCTCGCCTGGGGTGTAGCCGGGCAGGCTGATGATCTCCATGCGGTCACGCACGGGGCTTGGAATGGTGTCGAGCATGTTGGCGGTGGTGATGAACACCACCCGCGAGAGGTCGAAGGGGACGGCCAGATAGTTGTCGCGGAAGGTGGCGTTCTGCTCGGGGTCGAGCACCTCGAGCATGGCCGAGGAGGGGTCGCCGTGGATACCGGACCCCAGCTTGTCGATCTCATCGAGCATCATCACGCAGTCGCGCGCCCCGGCGCGGCGGATGGCCTGGATGATGTTGCCCGGCAGGGCGCCGACGTAGGTTCGCCGGTGGCCGCGGATTTCCGCCTCATCATGGACGCCGCCCAGGCTGATGCGCACGAACTTGCGGCCCATGGCCCGGGCGATCGATTGGCCCAGGGAGGTCTTGCCCACCCCCGGCGGCCCGACGAAGCAGAGGATGGGCGCCTTGCCCTCCGGGGCGAGCTTGCGCACCGCCAGGTATTCGACGATGCGGGTCTTGATCTTCTCCAGCCCATAGTGGTCCTCGTCGAGGATGCGGCGGGCCTCGGCGATGTCGATGGGAGCGGGCGTCGGGACCGCCCACGGCAGCTCCGCCAGCCAGTCTAGATAGGCGCGGATCATGCCGTATTCGGCCGCCGCGTCGGGAGTGCGCTTGAGGCGGCCGAGCTCCTTGCGGGCCTGGGCCTCGACCTCGTCCGGCATGTGCGCCTTGTCGATGGCGGCCCCGATCTCCTCGACATCGGCGGCGGCGGTGTCCCCCTCCCCCAGCTCCTTCTGGATGGCGGCGAGCTGCTCGCGCAGCAGGCCCTGGCGCTGGCGCTCGGTGAGAGCCGCGTTGGTCTGGCGGCCGATCTCGGCCGACAAGCGCAGGACGTGCAGCCGCTGGCCGAGCAGGGCCGAGACCTTGTCCAGGCGCGCCTTGAGGTCCAGCGTCTCCAGGACGTCCTGTTTTTCCTCCGGCTTGGAGTCCATGTAGGCGGCGGCGAGGTCGGCCAGGGCGCCGGGGGCGGCGATGGAGGCGACGGTGGCCCGAAGGTCGGGCGGGGCCTGGGGGATGAGGTCAAGAATTTCCAGGGCCTGGGCGCGCAGGTTGAGAAACCGCGCCTCCACCTCATCGTCGGCGCCGGCCGGTTCGGCCAGGGCCTCGCCGCGCGCCACCAGGAACGGCCATCCCTGGGCGAACTCGGCGATCCTGAAGCGCTGCACCCCCTGGCAGATGATGTGGTGCTCGCCGGTGGGCGTGGTGACATAGCGCAGGATGTTGGCGACCACCCCCAGGGCGTGCATGTCGGCGCCGGCGGGATCGGCCTTTTCGGGATCGCGCTGGAGGGCGACGACGATCTGGCGCTGTTCGCGCACCGCCTGCTGGGCGGCGGCGACGCCGGCGGCCCCGGCGATGACGATGGGCAGAACGATCTGAGGAAACAGCACCATGCCGCGGATGGGAACGACGATGAAGGCGTCGGCCGGCGGCGAGGCCGGGGCGGCCTGGACCGGCGCGGCCTGGGCCGGCGGGGGCGAAGGGCCAGCGGCCTGGAGCCCTGGCGGCCGGGCTTGCGGGGCGGGGTCTGTAGCCATGGTTCCCGTTCGGCCTCAGGCGACCTTGCGCAGGGTGACGACCAGGCAACCGTTCACGCTCTGGCGGTGAATGTGGTCGTAGCGGCCGGCCGGCAGGGGCACGCGGCGCTCGAACCGGCCCTGCGGCAGTTCGAGGCGGTGGATGACGGCGGTGCGCAGCTCGGCCGGCACGGTGCGCTCGCCGGCGATGACCAGCACCGGGCCTTCGATGACCAGCTGGATCGCCCCCTCGTTGACCCCCGGCAGGGCGGCGATGATCAGGACCTGGCTATCGGTCTCCAGAATGTCCACCGGCGGCTCCCAGCTCGCCTGGCGCGCCGGCCCGGGGGACGGCTGGAAAAGCTGGCGGTGCAGCCGCTCGGCGCGCGCCAGCACGTCCAGGGCGTCGCCCCACATCCACTCGTTGGGATCGCGCGTCGGCATGAGCGGCTTACAGTCCTTCCGGCGCTGCGATCCGGGAAGGCCTCACTTTGGGCGCCCGGCCGCGCCGGATCAAGGGTTGGTCCGCCGGTTTCACCCGGAACGGCGGCGGGCGCGGCGCGTTGGCCAGAACGGGCTTCAAGAGAGGTGGGCGTCGATGACCGACGGTTCGGGCCGGCATCCAGGGCGTCAGGACGAGGCCGCCGTGCGTCCGGCCAGGGAAGCCGACGCCCAGCGGCGCGAAAGCGTCATGCCGCTGATCTGGGGGCTGCTGGGCGTCATCGCCATCGCGGTCTTCCTCGCCGCCCTTTGGCTGCATTCGGGCCGGAACTCAAAGCCCGCCGCGGGTCCCGCGCCGACGGTGGCGCTGGGCGGCCCGGTCAAAAAGCCTTGACCGCCGCCCGCCGCTGGCCCTTCATCGCCCTCCTCGTCCTGGCGGGGAGCGGCGCTTCAGCGGCGCCCGACGCGGCGCTCTCGTCGCACGCCATGGCCCTGGCGGCCGGCTACAAGGCGGCCTTTCTGTGCAGCGGCCTGTTCGACGCCGATGAACCGGAAGGCCAGATCGCCGCCGATGATCTGGAGGGAATCTATCCGCAATATCAGGCGGCGGTTCGCGCCCTGCCGGCCCAGGTGGATCGCCGGGCCAGGACGGTGAGTGTCGCCTTCGATGCGCGCCTGCCGCCGCGCGTCGCCGCCTGGCGCCCCTCGCTCGGCTGCGCCCAGCTTCCCATCGGGGCGGACTCGCGGGCGATCGCCCTTCTCCCACGGCTCGACGCCCACGCGCCGGCCGGCATGGACGCCCTCCCCTGGCCGACCGGCGAGGCCGGCGCGCTCGCCCCGCCCGGCTCGCGCTCGGCGGCTCTGGCGACGACCGTCGCCAAGGCCTTCGACCACGCAACCTACGGCGCGGGAACCGAGACCACCGCCGTGGTCGTGGTCGCCGGCGGGCGCATCGTCGCCGAACGCTACCGGGCCGGGTTCGATGCCCATCGGCCGCAGCGGACCTGGTCGGCGGCCAAGAGCCTGACCGCGACCCTGGTCGGCCGCGCCGTCCAGCTCAGGCTGGTGAGGGTCGATGCGCCGGCCGGCATTCCCGAATGGCGCGCCCCCGGCGACCCGCGCGCGGCGATCACCCTGGCCGATCTGATGCACATGGCCAGCGGCCTCTTCACCGACGGGCCGGGCAATCGCACCGACGAGGTCTATCTGGGCGGGGCGGCGGTGACAGAGGCGGCGACCGCGATGCCCCCGGAAGCGGCCCCGGGGACCCGCTTTCGCTACGCCAACAACGACGCCCTGCTGGCCGCCCGCGCCCTGCGGGCCGCCTTAGGCGACGGCCAGGGCGCGCTGGCCTTTCCGTTCAAGGAGCTTTTGTGGCGGATCGGCATGACCCGCACCACGCCGGAGACCGAATGGCGGGGCAACTTCGTGCTCTCCAGCCAGGTGTGGTCCACCGCCCGCGACCTGGCGCGCCTGGGCCTTCTCCATCTGAACGACGGGATGTGGAATGGCGAGCGCCTGCTCCCTGCTGGCTGGTCCCGCTTCGTCGCCACCCCCGCCCCGGCCCAGCCGGACGGCGCGGCGAGCGGCGGCCCAGGCTACGGCGCCTTCTTCTGGCTGTACGGACCGCGCCAGGGCCTGCCGGCCGAGACCTACGCCATGGAAGGAAACCGCGGCCAATATGTCTTCATCGTGCCGGCGCGCGGCGCCGTCATCGTCCGCCGAGGCTTCGACGCCGCCGGAGCGCCGCCGTTCGACGCGGCGGGGTTTGTCAGGGATGTGTTGGGGGCGTTGGGGTGAGAGAGCCTCGCGCCCGGTCCGAACCTGGGGGAGGCTCGGGCCGGGCGGGGCCGGACGGCACGGCTCTTAGCTAGCGGTTGCTGGCCAGGGCCATCGCGGCGGGGGCGCCCTTGCCGCTGTTAAGCGCGGTGACGATCGGATTGTCGAAGCGGGCGACGGTCCGGTTGGTGATGGCGCTCACGCAGGGCCGGTATTCGTACATGACCTCGATGGGATCGCCCAGCACCGGGCCGCAGATCGTCTCGGCGGCATGGCGGATGCGGTGCAGCATGACCTTCGCGCCGGCTTGCGTGGAAAGGTTGAGGTCGCCGTAGAACACCTTGACCGAAACGGTCTCGGCGCTCTGGGCCGTGGCGTGCTGCGCGGCGAGGGTGAAGCCCAGGGCCGAGACGGCCGTCAGGACGGTGAGGGTGGATTTGAACGACATGAGGGGTCTCCGTTGGTTTGATCGTCTGGTTGTTGTCGGGATCGACGCGGAGACACTTGCGCCCAGGCCCGTGAACCCAAACGCCGGACGGGCGTTAGAAGCGCGTCAAAAAACCGTCAGAAGCGCCGGGATGGCGCGGGGCGCCCCGAAAAAGGAGACTCAACATGGCCACGAAAGAGATCGCCGCCGACCTGGTGTCGATGTGCAAGGCCGGCAAGTTCAACGAGTGCGGCGAGAAATACTGGGCCGACGATGTCCTCAGCGTCGAGCCCATGGGAGACAACGCTCAGGCGCGCGGCAAGGCCGCCGTCAAGGCCAAGGGCGAGGCCTTCATGAAGGGCCACGAAATCCATGGCTGCGAGGTGGAGGGCCCCTACCTCAACGGCGACGAGTTCGTGGTCGGCTTCAAGATGGACATGACCGCCAAGGAGAGCGGCCAGCGCCACACCATGGCCGAAACCGCCCTCTACACCATCAGGAACGGCAAGATCGCCGAGGAACGCTTCTTCTACGGCGGGTGAGGCGCGCGACCGGGCCGATGCGCCCTTCGCACGTTTGACCCGACCGATCCCTCTTGACTTTGCCCTCTTTTCCGCCCCCTTTCCGGCGCGCCTCGTCGGACGGGGCGGCGGCGATTGAGCCAAACCAGGGGAATCCTAAGATGCGACACCGTTGCGCGGCCATGCTCACCGCCCTGGCCGGATCTTTCAGCCTGGCGCTGCCGGCGGCGGCGGCCGCGCCGGACGGGACGGCCTATCACCTCTACCGCCCAGGGCTGCGCCCGGCGCCCGCCGCCGCGCCGGCCGGCGCGGCCACCATGCTCTATTACGGGGGGCCGGTGATCGCCTCGGTGAAGATCGTGGTCGTCATGTGGGGCAAGGGGGTTCCCAGAACGACCGGCAGCCACATCAAGCCGTTCTTCCAGGCGCTGGTCAACAGCACCTATGTCGACCAGCTCGCCCAGTATTCCACCAACATCACCGGCGTGAACGGCCATCCGGGGACCAACCAGACCATCGGCCGCGGGTCTTTCCGCGGCAAGTTCAGGATCACCCCGGCCAACGGCTCGAAAACCCTCACCGACGGCGACGTCCAGACCGAATTGAAGGCGCAGATCGCCGCCGGCGCCCTGCCGGCCGCCGACCTCAATACCCTCTACATGATCTATTTCCCGGCCGACATCACCATCACCCTGGGCGGCGGCCGTTCGTGCCAGTCGTTCGGCGCCTATCACGAGGCGGTGTCGTCCACCGTCACCCCCTCCAATGTCTTCTATGGCGTCATGCCAGACTGCGGCGGCGGTTTTTCGACGATCACCTCGGTCTCGTCGCATGAATTCGCCGAGGCGATCACCGACGCCATCCCCACCCCCGGCACGCACCCGGCCTATCCGCAAGCCTGGAACACCTCGAACGGCTACGAGATCGGCGACCTGTGCGAATCCCACCAGACCACCCTGGCCGGCGGCGGCGAGACCTACACGGTGCAGGAGGTCTTCACCAATAGCACCAACGCCTGCGCCACCGGCAAATTCACCAGCCCCTGATACGCGGACGGCTTGAATCGGGGACGGGCGCGCCCGTCCCCGTGGGCTACGCCGCCGCCAAGCGCCGGCATTCGGCCTTGAAATCGTAGGGAACGGCGCCGTCGGCGGCGCAGTCGGGCCAGCGGTCGGTCTTCACCCAATAGTCGCACAGGCCGAGTTTGGCGCAGAAGCCGGGGAAGCGACGATCGCGATCGATGTCGGTGGCCGAAGAGAAGATCACCGTGGCATTGTACCAGCCGCCCGGCGAGAGGCCGCGGGGGTCGAACAGGTGTTCGAACGACGCCTCGCCGATCCGTTCGAAGACGTCGTCATTAAGTCCTAGCTTGTAGGCGAGCACCACCGGCCCGAGCAGAATGGTCCCGCTGCGCGCCAGCTCATCGGTGAGGATGTCCAGAATGCGCGCCCGGATTTTCGGGTTTGGGTCGCGAAGCGCCCGGCCGGCGAAAAGTCCTTCTAGAACGTGCGGCGTCGGCGAGCCAATGGCGTTAACCTGGCCCGCCAGGGCGTCGAATGCTTCCCAATCGCCGTGAAAAGCGCAAAGCTGCAACGGGATGGCTGTGAAGGTTTCAGCATCGGGCCAGCGGTCTCGCGCTCTCCCGAAGACCTTCAGCGACTCCTCGCGCGATCCCGCCTGGAAAAGCGCATTGGCGTACGAAATCACGCCAGGGGCATTCAGCGAATCCAGTTTGTATGCCAGTGTCGCGCTGGCGAACGCATCCTCGAGTCGACCGACACTCGAATAGAAGTCCACCATGGCGGCAAGGACGCCGATGTCGTCCGGCGCTTCCGCGCGAGCCCTCGACAGGAGATTTTCGCGCTTCAAATAGCTGGCGTAGGGCTCGACCCAACTAAGGGCCGCATGGGCGAGGCCAGAGCGCGGATCGAGGTGAAGCGCGATCCGGGCCATCTCGCGCGCGCTAGCGCGCGCGGTATTCGAAAAGCCTTCCGCACTCTCAAATCGGCCCAGCGTGGCCCGGATATAGGCCAAGAGCGCCCACCCAGGAGCGAACGCCGGCGCGCGGGACGTGACCGTTTCGAGCAGTCGCATCTGCTCATCGCCTCCGCCCGTTATCATAGCTCGCGCGCGGAGATAGATATCGTAGGTCTCCGGATCGATCGCCGGCGCGGACGTCGTGGGCGCGAACGCCACCTCCAGCGCGGCGCCCACCGCACCGGCGATCTCATCCTGCAGGGTGAAAATGTCGGTGAGGTCGCGGTCGAAGTGGCCGGACCACAGGGCCGTGTGGCCGGCGCATTCGATGAGTTGGGCCGCGATACGCACGCGCGGCCCGTCTCGGCGCACGGAGCCGTCCAGCACGTGCGTCGCCTTCAGTTCCGCCGCCACCCGCGCGATCGCCTTGTCGGCGCCGCGGAACTGAAAGCTGGAGGTTCGCCCGATCACTTTCAGATCGGCGCGACGGGCCACCGTCTGTTGTATTTCCTCCGACACCCCGTCGGAGAACCAGGTCATGTCCGCGTCGCCGCAGAGGTTATCGAACGCCAGCACCGCCAGCAGCGGCGGTTGGGGCGCGAGGGCCGCGCTCGCCCCCTCGCCGGCCGGCGCCAGCCGGTAGCCGAGGCGGGGGATCGTCTCGATGACGAATGCGCCGCCGACCTCCGCCTCGGCCAGGCGGCGCAGCCTCTGGATGCAGCGGTTGAGGGCGTCGTCGCCCACCCTGATCTGGCCCCAGCACACCTCGACCAGGGCCTCGCGCGATACCGGCTCGCCGCCGGCGCGGGCCAGGGCGACCAGAACCTGCATGACCCGCGGCTGCAACCGGATGCGCCGGCCGCCGGCGACCACCTCGCACGCCGTCGGGCGGATTTGCACCCCGCCGATGACGAAATCCGCCTGCCGCGTCAGATCGATCCGGCGCCCCAGCGCGATGGCGGCGACGGCGTCGTTCATGGGGCCGCCGGCCGCGACGGTCGGAAATTGATCGGCAATTGATCGGCTCCCCGCCCTTCCTGGCCAGCGACCTTCGCCCCTTTGTCGGCGCCGGACAAGGCGCCGATTGGCGGCGCACGATTCTTTAAGAGAGGGCTATCGTCATGAAACACACCATCACCATGGCCGCAGCGGCCGCCGTCTTGACGGTCGGCGCGGTTTCCGCCCACGCCGGCTGCGCCGACCCGCGCGCTATACAGGCTGGTTCGATCCACACGATCCCCGCATATGCCATCGCCAACCTGCGGGCGAACGCCGCGTCGTCGGCGTCGGCCCATCCGGGCGACGCCGCCCAGAATATCGTGGGCACTTGGCTGGTGAGCTATACGGTCAAGGGTATGCCGGCCGGCCAAGCCCTGATCCGATGGCACAGCGACGGCACGGAGTTCGAAAACATCAACTTCCCGGTCCTTGGCGGCAACATGTGCCTGGGCTCCTGGAAGCCGGTCGATGCGCTCCACGTCTCGCGCTTTCACATGGGCTGGCTCTACGACAACGGCAATCTAAGCGGCTATTTCGACCAGACCGAGACGGTCCGGGCGGCTTCCGCCCACTATGTGGGCGTTTCAGACTTCAAGGTTTTCGATCTCAATGGAAACCTCGTTACCGAGTTCACGGAAAGGTCCGACGCGGTCCGCCTCGAGCCCTGATCGAGGCGCCAAGCCCTCAGGGCCGCGCCGAAGTTGCACGGCGCGGCCCTCGACGGTCGATGTCGGCCATCTTGGCTTGGCCCCGTAGCTTTTAACGTAATTCCAGCCCGTCCAGCCGCCCGTCGGCGCGCCAGGCTTCGAGAATTTGGACGAAGGCGATCGGGCCGCCGCCGTAGGGGCCATTGCGGGCGGCCAGGGCGGAGGGCTTGCCCTCGTTGTTGTAGTAGCCGGGGGTGCAGTCTTCCTGGAACTTCTGACGCAAAACGGCACAATCGACGACGCATCGGACCCAGGCGTCCTCCGCCGCCTTGGAGGGTTCGGCGGTGAGCGCTTGACGGGCCGCGCATTCGGCCACGATGTAGGCTAGGTGGCGGCTCTGCTCGTTCATCATGTGCGGGAAGTTGGCGGTGAAGCCGGACTGGGCGTTGCTCATGATGAAGCAGTTGGGAAAGCCGGCGCTCATCAGGCCGTGCAGGGTGGCCACGCCCCCAGCCCATTTGTCGGCCAGCGACAGGCCGC
>JBPCMA010000231.1:0-2958 GCA_051002715.1 Caulobacteraceae bacterium | reverse complement strand
CACAAAAGGCGCGGCGTCGAGCCGCCTCGCCGGGCAGGCGAAGGAGAGGGGAGGGGTGCACCGCAACGAAGGCCCCCGCCCCGGCGGTGGTGCGCGCCGCGCCGCGCCCCTTGAGAACCGAGACCGGCCTTCCCGTCACCGCCGCGGCGGCCGTCGCCCCCAGGGCCACGATCACCTTGGGCGCCACCAGCCTGATTTCGTTTTCGAGCCACCACCGGCACGCCGCGATCTCGCCGGCGTCGGGCTTTTTGTGCAGCCGCCGCTTGCCGCGCATCTCATGCTTGAAGTGCTTGACGGTATTGGTGACGTAGGCCGCCGCGCGATCGACGCCGGCCTCCTCAAGGGCGCGGTCGAAAATCGCCCCGGCCGGCCCGACGAATGGCGCGCCCTCGAGGTCTTCCGCGTCCCCCGGCTGCTCGCCGACGAAGAAGAGCGCGGCGCGGGGCGGCCCCTCGCCGGGCACGCCCTGGGTCGCCGGCCGCCAGAGGTCGCAGCGCCGGCACGCCCGGACGCCGGCGGCCAGGGCCTCCAGGCTCTCGGCGGGTTTTGGGACGGAAGCGGGCGCCATGGCGGCGGTCCTAAAGACGCGGCGGTTTGAACTTCGCCTTTCCAATGAGCGCCGCCTCGGCCAAGTTCCGTCGGCGAGCGCGAAACCTTGGCCGCCGGCCAGGCGTTGACCGTGGGCGGCCGGCCCGCCAAGTGAAAGGTGTCTCAATGGATCTGGAAGTCACCGTCGGGCCGCCGCGCCTGGCGATCAATCAGGGATACGCCGTCCTCATCACCGACCAGGACGGCCAGATTCCATGGCCGACGGACAAGGGATTCTACCACTCCGACACCCGGGTCATCTCCAGCTGGCAGATATCGGCCGACGGCCAGCCGTGGCGGCTGCTGAACAGCGGCAACATCGCCTACTACGCCTCGCGGATCTTCCTGACCAACCCCGACCTGGACACCGAGGTGGGCAAGGTGCCGGCCGGCACCCTGGGCCTGACCATCGGCCGATGCCTCAGCGGCGGCCTCCACGAGGATATCGACCTGGTCAACCACGGCCAGAAAGCGGTGCTGTTCAACCTCGAAATCGCCACCCGCTGCGATTTCGCCGACCTTTTCGAGGTCAAGAGCGGCAATGTGGTGCGCCGCGGGCGGATCACCAGCACCTGGTCGGAGGCCCGAAGCGTGCTGAAGACCGCCTATCGCAACAAGAGCTTCCAGCGCGACGTGATCGTCACCCTGCGCGAGTGCGACTCCAAGCCGGTCTACGCCAATGGGCGGATCAGTTTCGAGATCGACCTGGCGCCGGGGAGCGCGTGGCACGGGTGCATCCTTTATGAGATCGGCGACGGCGAGACCATCGACCGGGCTCCCGAAAGTTGCATCACCCATCCGGGCGAAACGAAGACCGGCCGGCGCCTTTCACAGTGGCAGGACGCCGTGCTCGACATCGACGCCAGCAACGAGGAGTTCTGGCGCTTCTACCACCAGTCGGTGCAGGACATGGCGGCCCTGCGCCTGCCCCTCGAGGGGACCGACCATCTGCAGTTCGTGCCGGCCGGCGGGGTGCCGTGGTTCGTCGCCCTGTTCGGCCGCGACAGCCTGATCGTCTCGCTGCAGAACGCCATGGTCTACCCCAACTTCGCCCGCGGCGCGCTGGAGGTGCTGCGCCGCTATCAGGCCAAGAAACGCGACGACTGGCGCGACGCCGAACCGGGCAAGATCATGCATGAGCTGCGCCGGGGCGAACTGGCCTATTTCAAGCTTATTCCGCATACCCCCTATTACGGGACGGCGGACGCCACCATTCTGTATCTGATCGTGCTGCACAACGCTTGGCGATGCACCGGCGACGCCGACCTCTTGACCGAATACATGCCGGCGGCCGAGAAATGCCTCAGATGGATCGACCGCTACGGCGACCGCGACGGGGATGGCTTCCAGGAATATCAGACCCGGTCTTCGGCGGGCTATTACAACCAGGGGTGGAAGGATTCGGGCGACGCCCTGGTCTATCCCGACGGCTCGATCGTCAAGACGCCCATCGCCCTGGTGGAGCTCCAGGGCTACGTCTACGACGCCTGGCTGCGCATGGCCCAGATCTACGATGCGCTGGGCAAGAAGGCCCGCGCCCAGGCCCTGCGCAAGAAGGCGAAGGTCCTGTTCGACCGCTTCAACGAGGCCTTCTGGGACGAGGCCTCGGGCTACTACGCCTTCGCCCTCGACGGCGACAAGAAGCCGGTCCTGAGCGTCGCCTCCAATCCGGGCCAGCTCCTGTGGTCGGGCATCGTGCCGCCCGACCGCGCCGCCAAGGTCGTCAAGCGGCTGATGAAGCCGGACATGTGGAGCGGCTGGGGAATCCGCACCCTGTCCACCAAAAATCCGTCCTTCAATCCCAACTCCTATCAGAACGGGGCGGTGTGGCCGCACGACAACGCCCTGATCGCCCTTGGCATGCGCCGCTACGGCTTCGTCAAGGAGGCGGCGCAGGTCGCCAGGGACGTGAGCGGCGCGGCGGGCTTCTTCATGCTCCATCAGATGCCCGAGCTCTATGCTGGCATGAAACGCGACCCGACCAATTTCCCGGTGCAGTATCTGGGCGCCAACGTGCCGCAGGCCTGGGCGGCGGGGTCATGCTTCACCTTCCTGCAGATGATCGTCGGCTTCGCGCCCGACGCGCCGGGCGGCAAGCTGTGGATCGACCCCATCCTGCCCGACTGGCTCCAGGATATTCGAATAAGGAATCTCAGCGTCGGCAAAGGCAATTTCGACCTGCACCTGTGGCGCGAGGGCGAGGCGACCCGCTGGGACGTGGAAAAAGGCGACGGCGCCTATGTCGGCCAGCGCAGCTACGCGACCAAGACGGAGCGGTGGGTCTGAATCCCTTTTTCACCGTCGGCCATTCCACCCGGAGCGTCGAGGAACTGGCCGGCTTGCTGGGCGAGGCGGGGGCGAACACCATCG
>JBPCMA010000230.1:0-6061 GCA_051002715.1 Caulobacteraceae bacterium | reverse complement strand
GATAGCGCTTCGTCTTCCGGGCGATCTTCGCCATCCGGCCACGGCTCTGCTCTGTCCACATCCAGAGCTTGAATCATGACCCGCATCACCTGAGAATCCCAGTTGTGCAATTTTCCAAACGGACTCTTAGATGTAGAACTTCAGCAGCGTATTCGGGTGATAAGCTGGCCGGCCCGTCGAGGCCGGCGCCATGCCCTCGAAGCCCAGCGCCCGCAAATCCAACTCGTCCACGAAGACATCCACCACCCGGGCCGGGTTGTCCTCGGACACATAGTCATCGAGACAACTGGGGAGCAGCGTCGGCTGCCGACGATCTGCGCCTTCGACGAAGCGGGTCATCCGAACACCCCCGATGCTGCTACATCAAGATTCTACGGTGCTTCGCGTTTTTACACAGCCTCGACCCGTTGCGGACACTGGGATTTGGTCCGACAGTGGGCCGATGGCACGCCTCAGCCTATTGTTCGCAACCTTTGCACTGGCGGCTGCATGCGGCTGTTCAGGCCCGAAGCCTTCCCAGGATGGCATGGCCGAAACCGCTGGCCCGCATCTGGCGGACATTTGCCTGGAGGAGAGCAAGTGGCCGGTTCTCTTGCGGACAATGGCTGATTTTGGTACCATTCACCACCTTGAGCTTCACGGTGGCATTGAAAAAAACGGGCCAAATGGTCGACACATGCTGAATGCATACTTGGCGCAAGGATATAATTTCTATTTTGGTGACGATTTAGACCTCTGGTTCGTAAGTGATCCATTTCGGCCGCGAGTTATAGCACTAGGGGTTATTCTCAAGCGGAAGCCTATCACCCCAGAACAAATGGCGCTGGCGAACGGGCTCATAGTTCAGCTTCACGATTTCAGTTCAGCCGCAAGTGGTCCAGAGACCGACCGGCACTGCTAATGTCCGCTCCCCACCGATTGTGTTGAAAAACTCGGTTTTCGTCATCGCCCCGAGAAATTCCGGGCCGTGGGCGGGAGATTCAAAAGAGGACGCGGGGGTCCACGCGAAAAGCGATTGAGCCCCGCGGCGGCCACCCCGGCGTGAGCGCGCGGCCCTTGATCGACGAACCGGGCTCGAAAGCTGTTTTGGGAGTTTTTTCAACCGCGCCGATTTCGGAGTTTTTCAACAGAATCCACCCTTTTCCGAACTTCGCCACGTCAGCTTTCCGACACCGCCTCATGTCGATCCTTGGCCTACCGGAGCGCCACTTCCAGCCGCCCCATCGCTTCGGCCAGTTGGGCCGGCGACCGACACGCGCAGATGCGCAAAAAGCTTTCCGAACCAGGGCCGAAGAAGGCGCCGGGCGCGAGGCCGACCTTGGTCTTCTCCAGGATGGAAAGGCAGGCGGCGCGGGAGTCGGGGAGACCATCGACCTCGAAGAAAGCGTACATGCCGGCGGTGGGGCGCGGGCACAGGCGGACGCGGCCGAAGCCCTCCAGTGCCGAGCAGACGATCTCCAGGCCGGCCTGGCAATAGTCGCGCATCCAGGCGACGAACGGCTCGCCTTGCTCAAGGGCGGTGACGCCGGCGTGCTGGATGAAGGTGGCCACGCCGCTGTTTGTGTATTGCACCATCATCGCCAGGGTCGGGCCGAGCGAAGGGGGGTGGACCAGCCAGCCCAGGCGCCAGCCGGTCATGGCCCACGACTTGGAGAAACTGTTCACCACCAGCACCCGGTCTTCGCTCTGGGCGTGGTCGAGGATCGAGGGGGTTGCGCGGGCGCCGAACAGGAAGCGGTTGTAGACCTCGTCGGCGATCAGCCACGCGCCGCGGGCGCGGCAGAGATCCAGCAGGGCGATCTGGGTCTCCATGGGGATCACCGCGCCGGTGGGATTGCCGGGCGAGGCGAAGAAGACGGCGCGGGTGCGCCCATCGAGGGCGGCGGCGACCTTGTCCACATCCAGAGTCCAGCCGCCCGCGCCCAGGTCCATGCGCACCGAGCGGACCCGCGCGCCGACCAGCCGCGCCGTTCCGCCGATGTTGGGCCACACCGGATCGACGACCACGATGTTGTCGCCGGCCTGGGCGATGAGCTGGACCGCCAGCATCAGGGCGTTCATGCCGCTGGCGGTGACGGTGACACGGTCGGCTTCGACCGGGCGGGCGTTCAGGCCGCTCAGATAGACGGCAAGGGCGCCGCGCAGTTCCGGAACGCCGTTCTGATGAGCGTAGAAGACCCGGCCGGCCTGGACCGCGCGCATCATCGCCTCGCCGATGAAGGCTGGGGTGGGAACGTCGCCCTCGCCAAACCACAGTGGGATGACGCCTGGATCGCCCAGGGCGTCCCGGGCCAGGGCCGAGATGTTTTCCAGCGGCGCGCGGCGGATGGTCTCGCGGACGCCGGCGATGGCGTTGGACGGGTTGAGCGGGCGCATGAGGCGACCTATACGCGAGATTGGGCGGAAATCATGAAACGGAGTTCGACTCTCAAGCCTCCCGATGAAACCTGGCCGAGCCGGCGCGGATGGTCCCCTTCACCCAAGGCTCGGGAAGATAGCGCAACAGAGCGGCGGCCAGCTGGTTATGCCAGCCCGGAACAACAACCACCTTGCCCCCCTCGTTGGCGCGGATGCCCGCTTCGACCACCGCCTCGGCGGCTTGGAACCAGAAACGCGGCGAGGCGTCCATCGTCCCTTGCGTGCCGTTGGCCAGGGCGAATTCGGTGCGGGTAAAGCCGGGGCAAAGGGCGGTGACCCGGACGCCCCTGGCCCCATATTCCTCGTGCAGCGATTCCGAAAACTTGATCGCCAGGCTCTTGGCCGCCGGATAGAGGGTGTGGCCGGCCATCCCCGGCCCAAAGCCGGCCAACGACGCCACGTTGATGATCGCCCCGCCACCGCGCGCCACCATCGAGGGAATGACGCCGTGCGCCAGGCCGCAGGCGCTGACCACCAGGGTAATCAGAAAGTCGCGCTGGCGCTCCCATGGAACCGCCGCGAAGCTCTGCGGAATGGAATAGCCGGCGTTGTTGACGAGTACGTCCGCGGCGCGACCGCGCGCGGCGATCGCATTCAGCACCGTCGCCTCGGCCCCGAACACCGCCAAGTCGACGCCGATGGGGAAGGCCTCGATTCCGTGAACGGCGGCCAGTTCGCCGGCCAGCGCTTCCAGGCGATCCACCCGCCGCGCCGCCAGGGCCAGGTCGAAGCCGCGCCGGGCGTAGGCCCTGGCGAAAGCCGCGCCGAGCCCCGCCGAGGCGCCGGTGATCACGGCGAGCTTCCTTGGGGTCGCGGTCATCTTTCGTTAGTCCTTGAGGGCGTGAGATGACGCGACATGACGACAGCTTGTGCGCCGCCGGGCGTTCAGGTCAAATGACGGCGGCCGGGCCTCGTTGAGATTGGCGCGCGTAAGGGGGTGTCGGTGGCCTTGGACATGTCCGTCGATCTGATTTCGGCCACCGTCCAGGTCGAACAGTCGCTCGGCGACGGCACGCGGGCGGTGGGGACGGGCTTTCTGCTTTCCGACCCCACGTCGAACGGAACGCCCCGTGTGGTGCTGGTCACCGCCAACCATGTGTTCGAGCGCATGCCCGGCGACGAGGCGTCGGTGGGCTTCCGCGTCGAGGAGCGGGACGGGTCGTGGCGCTATGCGCCGCGGAAGATCGCCATCCGCAAGGCCGGCCGCGAACTTTGGACACACCACGCCAGCCGCGACGTGGCCTGTATCGCCATCACGGCCCCGCCGGCCTTCGCCAGGGCGGCGATTCCCCTGAGTTGGCTGGCCGACGACGACGCTTTCGACAAGTATCAACTGGGCCCGGGCGACGAGATGATGGCCCTAGGCTTTCCCCAGGGCCTGGCGGCCAATCCGGCCGGCTTTCCCATCCTTCGCTCCGGCCGCGTGGCGTCCTATCCCCTGGGGCCGTCCAGCGCCTTTCCGACCTTTCTGCTCGACTTTCACGTCTTTCCCGGCAATTCCGGCGGGCCGGTCTATCTGGAGGACGGCCTTCACCGCCGCGCCGACGCGCCCGGCGCCCCCGAACCCCAGCTCATCGCCGGCATGCTGACCCAGCAGGTCGAACTGAACAGTGAAAACCTGGAGATCGGCATCGTCACGCAGGCCAAATTCATCCGCGAGACCGTGGGCCTACTCGACGCGCCGTCCGCTGCGGTCGCGCCCTCGCCAACACCCGCCAAGATCGCCGGCGCGTTTGCCACCGATTCAGCGGCGAAGAGCCCAAAACGGGCCGGCCCCTATTCGCCGTAAAGCAGACCGATGGTTTCGGCCACGCAGGCCGGCCGCTCCTCGCCCTCGATCTCGATGGTGCAGCGGCTCCTGACCTGCACCCCGCCGGCCTTGGGCTCGACGCCGATCAGGCTCTGGCGCAGGCGCACCCGCTTGCCCACCCGCACAATGTTGGTGAAGCGCACCTTGTCCGAACCGTAGTTGATCCCGCGGGTAATCCCGTTCACCGGCAGGAGGCCGGCCGACAGGTGAGGTATCAGCGACAGGGTCAGATAGCCGTGAGCGATCGGGCCGCCGATCTCGCGCGTCGCCCGCTCCACATCGACGTGGATCCACTGATGATCGCTGGTGGCGTCGGCGAACTGGTTGACGCGCTCCTGGGTGATCTCCAGCCAGTCGGAAACGCCCATCTCCTGGCCGACCAGGCCGGCCAGATTTTTCAACTCGATCGGCTTCATGGCTGCCGCACCCCCTTCATTGACGATGATGCTCTAGGCGCCCTGGCGCGACGCGGCAAGCGGACTTTCCTTCAGGAGGGGTTCCACGGATCGAGGATCGGCATGTTCAGGTCATCGAAGTCGACGACATTCCGGGTGACGAGAATCTGGCCATGGACAACGGCGGTCGCGGCGATGAGGGCATCGGCCATCCCTCTGGGACGTAGGGCGGCGATGCGGCCCCACTCGATGGCGACTCTATCCGTGATCGACAGGATGCGTCCCGCGTGATCCACCCGCAGCACTTCCAGCCAACGATACAGAGAAGCCGCCGCAGTCGCGTCCGATCGGCTCTTTTTGGCGATGCCTTTCATGATTTCCCCCAAGCTGATCACGCTCAGGAACACCCGCTCGGAGTCGATGGACCGCAGCCAGTCGCGCGCCTCGGGCCGGCCCCGCCGCGCTTCGGAGAGTACATTAGTATTGATCAGATACATCAGAGGTCGATGTCGCGGCCGGGATCGGTCGAACGATCGCTGATAGCGTCCACGAGATCATCCGGCCAGGACGGGCCGGCGAGAATGTGATCGACGATCGACGATCGTTTGGAAGTCAACCGTCGATAGGCCTGCTCGGAAACGACGACGACCGCCGGTTCGCCCCGCACGCTGACGTGCTGAGGGCCTTCATCGATGGCCCGGCGCACCACCTCGCTCAGTCGGGCCTTGGCGCTTTGCAGTTGCCACACGGCGCCGTCATCCATGCCCGCGAAATCACCCATTTATTGACTAGTCAGACTAGGTGGTGGCTGCAGGAAGAAATTGCAAGCCGAGTCGCCGGTGATGAATCCCCGCTATAGGTGGACCGCGGAGGTTCGGCACGCCGGGATTGAAAGCGACACCCTTAGGAGAGCCATCGTGCAATTACCAAACGCGAGTCAGATAAACGCGTCGGCCGCGCCAGTTCTATGGCTGTTGCTTTTGTTGGGCATGTTCGTGCCGCCGCCACGAAGCTGCCGGCCGCCGCTCGTGCAGAGGGGTGGAAACTCCTGTCCATCGCCGTCATCCCAATTCCGTGGATCGTTGAAGTCATTCTTGGGTCAAACGCATCAATTCAGGGCCATACGGCATGGGCCAAAGGTGGGTGGGTACTGCGATCACGATTGCGGCCATCGCAAACCCGATTCTCTGGCTGACCGCGATCGTGTGGCTCAAACGGGCGAGGCAATGCCTCGTCCCATTCGTTGTGTTCAATATTCTGATCACGCCATTCGCCACGATCTTGGCGGGGTGCGACTGGGCGGGCGCGTGCTTCTAGCAGGCTGAGGAAAAACCCTCTCGCTTAATTGTCTGGAGCATGATTCATCTTCGTGGTGGCGATGTCCACGGGAGGGCCGGCGATGCGGGGATTGGATCAGTCTACGGGAGCGATGTTTTCG
>JBPCMA010000229.1:0-12762 GCA_051002715.1 Caulobacteraceae bacterium | reverse complement strand
GCCCACGTCCGGCCGCTGAGGGAGATCCGGGTCTGGGGCCGGTCGACGGAGCGGGCCGAGGAGTTGGCGGCGGCCCTTCAGGCCGAACTGACGACCCCGGCGCGGGCCGCGGATACGGCGCGCGAAGCGGTGCGCGGCGCCGACCTGATCTGCGCCGTGTCCGCGTCGACCGAGCCGATCCTGTTTGGCGCCGACGTCATGGACGGCGCCCACGTCAATCTGGTGGGATCGAGCACCGCCGCCGCCCGCGAAGCCGACGACGCGCTGGTGGCGCGGGCTCGCCTCTTCGCCGATCACCGAGAGAGCGCCCTCGCCCAGGGCGGCGAGGTGCGCCACGCCCTTGCCGCCGGGGCGATCGGCGAGGACCATGTGCTGGGCGAGATCGGCCAGGTCATGGCCGGCGACCTGGCCGGGCGGCTGGGCGAGGCCGACGTGACGATCTACAAGTCGCTAGGCGCCATCGCCCAGGACCTGGCCGCCGGCTGGTTCGTCTATGGGCGGGCGCTGGCGGAGAGCCTGGGGACGGAGGCGGCATTTTGAGACCTGGGTGTATTCTGGAGATAAAACCATAACCATGGTTGACGACCCCCTACCGCACGTCCTCGAACTGACGCCGCTGAACCCCGCCTTCCGGGACGATCCCCACGTCATGCTCGACAAGCTTCGCGCCGATCGCCCGGTGCTGCGCGACGAGGCGGTCGGGGTGTTCTTCCTTACCCGGCACGAGGACGTGCGCGGGGTGTTGACCGATCTGACCCTATGGCGTGACCCGGCGCGGGCCGAGGAGGCGGCGGTGCTGTCGCGGCGTATCGTGGAGCAGAGGGTCGAGGGCCTCGACAATCCCGATCGCCAGAACTCCATCCTGCTGATGGACGATCCCGACCACGCCCGCCTTCGGCCGCCCCTGGCCCAGGCCCTCTATCGACGGGTTGCGCGGTTCAGGTCGGAGGTCGAACGCATCGTCGCCGGCGCGCTGAATATGTTGGGGGACGCGGTGGAAGACGCGGGGCGGTTCGATCTGATGGCCGGCTTCGCCCTGCCCATTCCCATCGATGTCATCGCCGCCATCCTGGGGGTGGACCACGGCCGTCTGGCGGAGTTTCGCGACTGGTCCGAAGGCGTGATCCAGTCCCTCAATCCCTTGAGGACGCCCGAGCAGACCACACATATGGTCGCTTCGATCAACGCGCTTAGCTCTTACATGCGCGACCTGCTGGAGGCGCGGCGCGCCCGTCCGGGTGACGATCTGGTTACCGACATGGTCCAGCAACAGGCGGCCGGGGCGGAACTCTCCGACGCCGAACTGACGTCCAACCTGATCGCCCTGCTGGTCGGCGGCAACCTGACCACCACTGACCTGATCGGCAACGGCGCGCGACTCTTCCTCACCCACTCGGCCGAACTCGCCAAACTGCGCGCCGACCCCAGCCTCATCGGCGTGGCGGTGGAGGAGATTCTGCGCTACGAGCCGCCGGTGGATATTACCGGCCGCATCGCCTCGCGCGACATGACGGTCGGCGGCTGCCCGGTGCGCGATCGCCAGTCGATGGTACTCTCGCTGCGCGGCGCCAACCGCGATCCGGCGGTGTTCGAAGACCCCCATCGCTTCGACATCACCCGCAGGAAGAGCCCGCACGTGGCGTTCGGAGGCGGCGCCCATATCTGCATAGGCGCGCCCCTGGCGCGGCTGGAGGCGCAGGTGGCCCTCGCCCGCCTGTTCGAGCGATTTCCGCGCCTGCGCCTGGCCGAACCGGACGCCGTCCCGGCCTGGCGCTCGATGCCGTTCTTCCGGGGGCTGGAGCGGCTGGAGGTGCTGGTTTAGACGACGCGAATCTCCGGCGGACCGGCGATCACCCGGCCGACGCGGGCGGCGGACGGGAAGCCGCGACTTCGCGCCAGCGCCAGCACATCCCCCGCCTCCCGCTCCCCCACGGAAATCAGTAGGCCGCCGCTGGTTTGGGGATCGGTGAGGATGTCGCGGCGCCAATCGGGCGCAACGCCCAGACGCACCGCCTCGCCGTAACTTTGCCAGTTGCGCCCCGCCGCCCCGGTGCGCACCCCGCCCCGCGCCAGAGTCTCGACGCCGGCCAGCAACGCCGGCGCGCCGGCGTCGATCTCCACCGTCAGGCCCGCGCCGCGCGCCATTTCCAGAGCGTGGCCCAAGAGGCCGAAGCCGGTGACGTCGGTCACCGCGTGGACGCCGGCCATCCCGCCCAGATCGGCGCCGATGGCGTTCAGCTGAGTAGTCGAGGCGATCAGGGCCTCGTAGCCATCCGCCTCCAGCCGCCCCTGTTTGAAGGCAGCGCTCAGCACCCCGACTCCCAAGGGCTTGGTGAGGATGAGAGTGTCGCCCGCCCGCGTCGTGCTGTTCTTGAGAAGTTTTTCCGGGTGAACCAAGCCCAGGGCGACCAACCCGTAGATCGGCTCGGCGCTGTCGATGGAGTGGCCGCCGGCCACCGGTATCCCGGCCGCGGCGCAGATCGCCGCCCCGCCCGCCAGGATGGCGCGGATGGTCTCCATCGGCATTCTCTCCACCGGCATTCCGACGATGGCCAGGGCGAGAATGGGCCGCGCGCACATGGCGTAGATGTCGGATAAGGAGTTGGTCGCCGCGATGCGTCCGAAGTCGAAGGGATCATCGACGATGGGCATGAAGAAATCAGTCGTCGCCACCAGAGCCTGATCGTCATTCAGCCGCCAGACCGCGGCGTCGTCGGCTGTCTGCGCGCCGACCAGGAGGTTCGGAAAGGCGCCGGCCGCCGGCATGCCGGCGAGAATCTCGGCCAACACCGATGGCGCGAGCTTGCACCCGCATCCGCCGCCGTGGGCGAGAGAGGTCAGGCGGACGGGGTCGGGGGGCATGGCGTAACTTTCAACAGCTTTCCATCAAAGCGGCGACCCGGCTTGCCGCTTTCCGTAGACTGCCCGGTTTCAGGTCATCCATGACCACGATGCCGAGCGGCGGTCGTTCTTCGGCGCGGCGACCGCGCTCGTAGGCCGGATCGTAATGCGCTTCCATCAGGGCCTCGGCCAGGGCCTCAAAGGCGCCCTCGCGGACCAGTTCCCGCCATTGCTCAATCTGCTTTTGACCGTGCTTCCCAGGCAGTTTCGCCAAGGCCTGTTCCAGTCGGTCGCGATCCTGGGCGATGTCGCCGTAGGCGTGGACAAGGTAACGGGCCCGTTCGGCGCGCGGGGCGGCGAGCTCGATGCGCGGGGCGGCGGCCATGGCCTTCCACAGGGTCGGCGGGACATTGAGATCACCGATCTTGCTCGATTCGGCCTCCACCAAAATCGGCGGCGCGGGATCGAGCCGGTCCAGCGCCTGCAGGAGCCGGGTTTCGAACAGCTTCTGGCCCGGCTGGGGGCGTCCGGCAAGGGCGCCGAACAAGGAGCCGCGATGGCCGGCAATGCCTTCGAGGTCGAGGGTCTGGACGCCGGCCTTTGCCAAACCCTGGAGGATTTCGGTCTTGGCGCAGCCGGTGTTTCCATCGAGCAGGATCAGCCGAAAGGCCGGCTCGGCGTCGTATAGGCGGGCGGTGACGTGGTGCCGCCAGGTTTTGTAGCCGCCGGCGATCACCGTCGGCCGCCAGCCCACTTGGCCGAGGACGGTGGCCATGGCGTGCGAACGCTGGCCGCCGCGCCAGCAATAGATCAGCGGCGCCCAAGATCCCGCCTTGTCCTTCAGCGCCCCGTCCAGGTGACTGGCGATGTTGCGCGCCACAAGCGCCGCGCCGACTCGCCGCGCTTTCAGGCGCGATTCCTGGACATAGATTGTCCCCACTTCGGCCCGCTCCGCGTCGCTCAACACTGGCAGGTTGACCGCGCTGGGCACATGGTCCAGGGCGAACTCGGCAGGGGTGCGGACATCGACGATATCCTCGAAGCGGGCGAGGCTGGCCGGATCGAGGCTTGTCAGGGTGGGGATCACGGCCAACCTTTAAGTCGGACGACGGAAAGCGGACAGAGGCCTATTTCGGAGACGCGCATGGCGGGCAGTCAGGACTATGCGGCCGATCCGCGCAACGAGGCCGTCAAGGTCTGGCTGAACGGGGAGCTGGTGGCCCGCGGCGAAGCCAAGGTGTCGATCTTCGACGCCGGCTTTTCCATGGGCGACGGGGTGTGGGAAGGCCTGCGCCTGCACAAGGAACGGCTGCTCTTCCTGGACGCCCATCTGGACCGGCTGTTCGCCGGGGCGCGGGCCATCGGCCTCGACATCGGCATGGATCGGATCGCGATCGCCGCCGCCCTCCGAAGCATTCTCGAAGCCAACGCCATGACCGACGGGGTTCACGTCCGGCTGATGGTGACGCGGGGCCTCAAATCCACGGTGAGCCAGGACCCGCGCAACGCCCTGGGCCGCCCGACGGTGGCCATCGTCGCCGAACACAAGGTCCCGGCGGGCGGCGTGGGCCTTCGCCTGGCCACCGTCTCGGTGCGCTGCACGCCGGCGGCCATGTTCGACATGCGGCTCAATTCGCACAGCCGGCTCAACCTGATCACCGCCCTTATCGAAGCCATCGGCAAGGGCGCCGACGAAGCCCTCATGCTCGACCCGGCCGGCTGCGTGTCGAGCTGCAACGCCACCAACTTTTTCTTCGTGAAAGGCGGCGAAGCCCGCACCTCCGCCGGCGCCTACTGTTTCAACGGGATCACCCGCGGCCACATCATCGACCTTTGCCGCGGCCACGCCATCCCCATCGCGCTCGGTGGCTTCGACCCGGACGAGGCGCGCGGCGCGGACGAGGCCTTCGTCACCGGCACCATGGCCGGGATTACGCCGGTGCGCGAAATCGACGGCCACTCCCTAACCCTCGTCCCCGGCCCTGTCACCCGCCGCCTGCAAGGCCTATACGCCGAGCTGAATGACGCCGAGGCGGCAGGAAGGCCGCGATGGTGACGGGCGCCGCCGAGCCGATCCGCATTGCCCTGTGGTCGGGGCCGCGCAACCTCTCCACCGCCATGATGCGCGCCTTCGAGAACCGCTCGGACACGGCGGTGATCGACGAGCCCTTCTACGGCGCCTACCTGGAGATGATCGGGATCGATCATCCCCTGCGCGAGGCGGTGCTGGCCGCCATGCTAACCGACCCGCAGGCCGTGATCGAGCGCCTGCTGGGGCCCGTCCCGGACGGAGCGCCGATCTTCTATCAGAAGCACATGACCCACCACATGGTGACGGGGATAGACTTGGCCTGGATGGCCCGCTGCCGCAACGCCTTCCTCATCCGCTCGCCCGAACGGGTGCTGGCCTCCTACGCCGCCCGCCGCCGCGAGGTGACGGCGACCGACATCGGCTTTGCCCGCCAGGCCGAGTTGTTCGACCGCGAGGCCGACCGCCTGGGCGCCCCGCCGCCGGTAGTTGAGGCCGAGGATGTCCTGGCCAACCCGCGCGGCGCGTTGAACACCCTATGCGACGCCCTCGGTATTCCGTTTACGGAGGAAATGCTGAGTTGGCCGCCGGGGCGCCGCGCCACCGACGGCGTCTGGGCCCCGGCCTGGTATGCGGCGGTGGAGCGGTCCGCCGGCTTCGCCCCACCGCGCCCGCCGCCGGCCACCGGCGACCTGGACGCGCGCCTTCGGGCCATCGCCGAAGCGGCCCGGCCCCACTATGAGCGTCTGGTCGCCCACCGCCTCACCTGGGCGCCGGATGGGAAGGGTCCTCCGCCCGCGTGATGGCGGCGGGTTACGCCCTGGGCCGCAAGATGTCGTCAAGGCTGGCCTTGCCGGCGCCCGCCGCTTCGAGGTGCGGGTATCGCAGGCCGCCGTGATAGTCGATGGCCACGGCGCGGAACCGGCCGTTGTCCTTCACAAGCAGGGTGATCGGCGCGGTCGCGCCACGAGCCGCCTTGACCGCGTCCTTGAGGTCGTCGGGATCATAGGCCTCGCCGTTCACCGCCACGATCTGGGTCCCGGCGGTGAGGCCGGCCTTGAAGGCGGGCCCATCCCAGGCGACGTCGGTAAGCATCCCCTCCTTGCCGACCGTCAGGCCGAGGGAAAACGAGAAATCCGTGATCTTGCGTTCTTTCTCGGCGCTGGCCAGGAAGTCGGATTCCACCGGCGTATAGGTCAGCCGATAGCCGCCGCGCGCCACGCCGTCGAGCGGCGCGCCGGGGCCGTGGCCACGCAGGCGGGCGTGGAGGAAGGCGGCCCAATCGTAGGGTTGGACGGCGTTCAGGGCCGCCGCCACATCGTCGAACGTGTAGGTCCGGGTGACGAAGCTCCCGTTGTCGACGCCGAAGAAGGCCTTGGCGAAGTCGTCCAGCGACCGCTTGCCGCCGGAAAGCTTGCGTATCAGGGTGTCGGCGTCCAGCCAGACGAGCTGACCCTCCGAATAATAGTCCTCGGCGCGCTGCCAGCTCACCCAGGAGAGCGGCCGGCGCATGGCGATGATCGGATCGTTGGTGGTGTCTTCCAGGTCCCGCCATATACGGCCGGCGCGATGGTCGTAGGTGGCGGCGACCATGGCGATGGCGTCGAGCGCATCCTGACGGCTGATCAGTCCCGATCGCGCGGCCAGAACGTAGCCCCAGTACTGGGTTTGGCCCTCATAAACCCACAGCAGGCTGTCGCGCATGGGGACGTTGAAATTGGGGGTCCAAAGGTCGGCGGGGCGGCGAAACTTGCCGTTCCACGAATGGGTGTATTCGTGGGCGAGCAGGTCGCGGCCGGCCGGCGTCTTGTCCCACTCGGTGAAATACTTGGGGATGGTTCCGTCCTCGCTCGACTGGTGATGCTCCAGGCCGATGCCGCCCATCTTGTCGCTCAGGGAAAGCAGGAAGTCGTAGTGGCCGTAGTGGTGCGATGCGAAGAGTTTGTAGGCCTGTTTGACCAGGGCTTGGTGGGCGGCGACTTCGCCGGCGGTGGCGGCCAGTTCATCGGGCCGGTCGGCGATGACGTCCAGATGGACCGGGGCCGGGCCGCCCGGATCGAGATCGAAGCGCTTGAAATAACGCCCGGCGATCAGCGGCGAATCGAGCAGGGTATTGAACGTCGTCGCCTTAAAGGCGGTCGCCGCCCCGGTCGCCGTGGCCGGCTCGAGGGCGGTGGCGGCGGTGAATCCCTCCGGCAGCCGGACGCTCGGCTCGACCGCGATCTGGCGGGCGAAGTAACCGGCCGGGTAGAGAACCACCGTATCCCATTGCAGGCTGAGCATGTCGGGCGTCATCATCACCCGGCCCTCGCGGGTGGAGACCGGCGAGAGGAACTGGAAGCTCAGGTCGAGGGCTGTCGCGCCGGCGGGCACGTCGAGGTGGAAGGCGTAGACATCCACCGGGTCGCGCCGCCACGCCACCGGCTGGCCGCCGGCGGTGACGACCAGGCCGGCCAGCTTGTCGATCGGCCCGGTCGGCGAATGGTTGCCGGGAATCCACTTGGGATAGAGCAGGGTCATCGGGCCGGGGCCGGCGACGGGAATCGTCTCGCGGACATTGAAAATCGCGTGCGTCAGGTCGGTGGCGTCCACCGCCAGGCGGATCGCGCCGGGATAGGGCGCATCGCGCGGCGCGGCGATCGGCGCGGTCGGCGGGTCCGGCTGGGGCGCGGTCTGGGCGGCGGCGCTCCCGGCGGCCAGCGCCGCGCCGAACATCAAAGCACAATGGGCGAATCTCATGGTTGCGCTCTCCTTTGCGCCAAGGTTTACTCGACGTGGAGGAATCTGAAAGCCCGCCGCCGAAATCATGTCAACGCAAGCTGGCCGGACGCTCGCGTCTCGGCCGCCACCACGAGAGGCCGCATCTTGAGCAACAGGAATTGTCACCAGCTTGGATGGTTGGCGACCAGCTTTCTGGCCCTCGCCGCAGGCGCGGCATTGGCCGCGCCCGGCGCCCCGTCCCCACCCCCAGCCGGCCCGGGACCGACGAACAAGGCCTGCGAGAGCCGCGTCAACGATACCGCGGCCAAGCTCGTGGAATGCATCCAGGAGGAGCCTCTCTACGATCATCTCGTCGCCTTTCAGGCCATCTCCGATCGTAACCCGGGACCGGGCGGTCGCGGCAACCGCGACCCTGGCCAGCCCGGATATGAAGCCTCCGTCGATTATGTCGCCAAACTGATGCGGCAAGCCGGCTATCGGGTCACCATCCAGTCCTACGAGTATGCCGACTTCGCCGTCGCCGGTGTTCCAACCTTCGATGTCGCCGGCCGCGACTACCGCTTCGGCGACGACTGGTACGTGGCCCGCCTCTCCGGCCAGGGCGCGCCTAACGCGCGGGTGCGGCCCGTGGGGGGAATTGTCACCGACCCCGCCGGGAACCCGCGCGGCGGGTGTTCTCGTACGGACTTCGCCGGTTTCGTCCGGGGAAACATCGCCTTGATCGAACGCGGCGGGTGCGCCTTGGACATCAAGGTGGCCAACGCCGAGGTCGCCGGCGCGGCGGGCGTCATCCTGTTCAACTATCCCGGAGCGAGCGATCGCCCCAACAGCAGAGGCGCACCGGGCCCGGGCGACGCCTATCCGGCCTTGCTCAAGAGCGCGGCCAGCATCCCGGTCGTCGGTGTCGCCTCCTATGCGGTGGGGGCGGATCTCGACCGACTGTACCTGGCGGGCGGCGCGCCAGCCGCGCGCCTCGATATCGAGGTTCGCAGCGGCCCCCGCAAGGTGGACTACAATCTGATCGCCGATTCGCCCTTTGGCGACCCCAATCACGTCGTGGTCGTCGACGCCCATCTCGATTCCATCTATGGGGCGGGGATACTCGACAATGCATCCGGCTCGGCGACCATCATCGAGATCGCGCTGAAACTGGCCAAGACATCCACGCGCAATCAAATCCGCTACATCTGGTTCGGTGGAGAGGAAATCGGCGACTTGGGTTCGCTCTACTACACAAAAACGCTGTCACCTCCCGCCCTTAAGAAAATCGTCTTCGATATAGACTCGGACGTGACGGCGACGCCAAACTACGACATCCTCGTCGCCGATCCGCGTTTCGCCAACGACGTCGCGCGTTTTCCGCCCAACGTGGTGCCGCAGTCGGAGCGGGGTAACGACTATTTCTATGCCTATTTCAAAGCGAAAGGCTTGCCGTCTCGGCCATCCCCCTTCGGCAACGACGAGACCGACTCCAATTCATTCAGCTTGGTGGGCGTGCCCAACACCGGTATCCTCACTCAACAGGATTGCTGTAAATCGCAGAAGGAAGTCGAGATCTGGGGCGGTTTCCGCGGCGACTACGAAGGGAAGGTTCCGGGCTTCCATCACGCGTGCGTCGATCTCCCGCACCGGCATTGCGACAACATCGACAATATCTCTCCGTATGTGATGGAATTCATCTCCAAGGCCTTCGCCCACGTGACGTTCGATCTCGCCAACGACGCATCGATCGATCGTGGTGGAAAATAAGCAAAAACACGTCGGCCGCGGCGGCGCGGCGGAATACAATGGGAGAAATGGCCTTGATCAACCCTATTTCGCGCCCCCTCCGCTGGCTGGCGCCTAGCCTCCTGGCCCTGACGCTCGCCGCCGGGCCAACCATGGCCGCGCCTGCAACCCAGACATCGGCTAGCGCGGCGCCCCCGGTCGATCCGGCCCTGTTCAAGGCCATGCGCTGGCGCGGCATCGGCCCTTATCGTGGTGGCCGTTCGGTGGCGGTGACCGGAGTCTCCGGCGAGCCGGGCCTCTTCTACTTCGGGGCGGCGGCCGGCGGGGTGTGGAAGACCATCAACTCGGGGGCCAACTGGACGCCGCTGTTCGATAGCCAGCCGATGGCCTCGGTCGGAGCGATCGCGGTCGCTCCTTCCAATCACAACGTCATCTATGTCGGGTCGGGCGAGGGCGCCCTGCGCGGCGACATCACCTATGGCGACGGGGTCTACAAGTCAGTGGACGGCGGCAAGACCTGGGCCAATGTCGGCCTCAAGGATACGCGCCAGATCGGCGCCTTGATCGTCGATCCGGCCAATCCCGACATCGTCCTGGTGGCGGCCATCGGCCACGCCTTCGGCCCCAATGCCGAGCGCGGCGTCTTTCGCACCACCGACGGCGGCAAGACCTGGGCCAAGGTTCTCTTCAAGGACCCCGACACCGGGGCCATCGACGTCACCTTCGATCCACACGATTCGCGCATCGTCTACGCGGCGATGTGGCAGGTGCGCCGCCAGCCGTGGAATTTCTCCAGCGGCGGGCCGGGCAGCGGCCTCTACCGCTCCACCGACGGCGGGGCGACCTGGACGCAATTGAAGGGGAACGGCCTGCCGGGCGGCATCCTGGGCCGCATCGACGTGTCGGTCTCCGCCGTCGACCCCAGGCGCGTCTACGCCATGATCGAGGCCAAGGACGCCGGCCTCTACCGCTCCGACGACGCGGGGCAGACTTGGCGCCTGGTCAACACCGACGGTCGGGTGCGCCAGAGGGCCTGGTATTTCTCCAAGATCTACGCCGACCCAAAGGCGCCCGACACGGTCTATGCGGTGAACACCGGCCTCCTCAAATCCACCGACGGGGGCAAGTCCTTCGCCCTGGTCTCGGCCACCCACGGCGACCACCACGCGATGTGGATCGACCCGGCCGACCCGGCCCGCATGATCGACGCCAACGACGGCGGGGCCAGCGTCTCGCTGGACGACGGCAAGACCTGGTCGACCCAGGACAACCAGCCGACCGGCGCCTATTATCACGTGGCCACCGGCCCGGATTTTCCCTACTGGATCTACGGCGCCCAGCAGGACAACTCCAACCTCGCCGTCGCCAGTTTCGACGACGAGGGGGTGATCGGGCCGCGCGACTGGTTTCCCGCCGGGGGCGGCGAATGCGGCTTCGTGATCCCTGACCCGCGCGATTCCAACATCATCTACAGCGACTCCGAAAACGGCATCAACCGCTTCGACGTGCGGGCCGAGCAGTCGCAGGACATCAGCGCCTTCCCGGGCGACTTTTCCGGCCACCCGGCCAGCGAACTGGCCCACCGCTTCAATTGGACCTCGCCGCTTTTGATGTCACCGCACGATCCCGACACCATCTATTGGGGCGCCGACGTGGTCTATAAATCCACCGACCACGGGCATAGCTGGGCGATCATCAGCCCCGACCTGACGCGAAACGACAAGTCCAAGCAACAGCCGTCGGGCGGGCCGCTCACCAAGGACATCACCAGCGTCGAATACTACGACACCGTCTTCGCCCTGGCCGAATCGCCGCTCAGAAAGGGGATGATCTGGGCCGGGACCGACGACGGCTTGGTCCAGCTCACCGCCGATGACGGCGGCCACTGGGCCAAGGTCACTCCCGCCGCCCTGCTGGCTTGGAGCACGATCGACATGATCGAAGCCTCGCACTACGATCCGGCCCGCGCCTACTTGGCCGTCGACCGCCACAAGCTCGACGATATCGCCCCCTACGCCTACAAGACCGCCGACGGCGGCAAAACCTGGACGTCCATCGTCGCCGGCTTGCCGGCCGGGGCGGTGGTCCACGCGGTGCGTGAGGATCCGGTGCGTCGGGGCCTGCTCTACGCCGCCACCGAGCGGGGCGTGTTCTTCTCCCTCGACGACGGGGTCGCCTGGCAGCCTCTTCAGCTCAACCTGCCGGCCACGCCGGTCCACGACCTGGCGGTCAAGGGCGACGACCTGGTGGCGGCGACCCACGGCCGCTCGTTCTGGATCCTCGACGATGTGACGCCGCTGCGCCAGATCGGCGCGGACACCGCCGCCCGAGCCATGGTCCTCTACACGCCCGAGACCGCCAACCGCCTGCACTATCCCGATCAGGTGGACAGCCGCCGCCCGGTCGGCGAGAACCCGCCGGCCGGCGCCCTCATCGACTACGCTTTCAAGGCCGCGCCGACCGGCGAGGTGACGGTCGATATTCTCGATGGCCAGGGCGCGGTGGTGCGCCACCTTTCCAGCACCCATAGCGACAAGGTGGTCCAGCCGCCGGAATGGCCCGATCAGATCGTGCCGGTGGACACCATCCCCGCGCAGGCCGGCATGAACCGCTTGGTGTGGGATCTGCGGATGAGCGACCCGGCCCAGATTCCCGGTGCCTTCTATTCAGGCCCGACCCCGCGCGGCGCCCTCGTGCCTCCCGGCCGCTGTCAGGTGAAACTGACTTACGATGGCCAGAGCCAGACTGTCCTCTTGACCAGCAACGCCGACCCGCGCGTCAAGGACAGCGGCCCGGCCATCGCCGCCAAGACGGCCCTCGCCGTCGCCGCAGCGCACGACATCGACGCCCTCCACAAGGCGGTCAACGACATCCGCGCCACCCGGACACGTCTGGCGGCGGCGGGACCGCGGGCCGCCGCCGCCCTGGCCAAGATGGCGGCCATCGAAGGCGCCCTTATGCAGGTCGACATGAAGGGTTCGGAGGCCAACCTCGCCTTCCCCGGCCAACTGAACGAACGCTTCGCCACCTTCGCCCTCAACCTGGACGACGCCGACACCGCCCCGACCACCCAGGCCCTAGCCACCTACCAATCCCTGCACGACGGGCTGGAGACGCAGCTCGCCGAGTGGCAAGCGCTGAAGAGCGGCGAGGTGGCGGCGATTAACGTGGCTTCGCGCTGACGGCGCGAAATAGCGGCTGGCTGACGGCGGACGTTCCCTACCTTAAGGCCACACGAGGCAACACCATTCGCATGAGCGGGCCGCCCCTTCACCTCTCCGGCGCCGCCTCATCGTAGAAGCGCGCCAGGTCGGCTTTCATCGAGGCCAATGCCTGGGGGTTCAAGTAGACCATGTGGCCGCTGGGGTAGTAGGCGAAGCGCAGGTTGGCGCGCAGGGTGGGGTCGAGCTGCATGTGGGCCAGGTCGTATTCGGTGCCGAAGA
>JBPCMA010000228.1:0-16670 GCA_051002715.1 Caulobacteraceae bacterium | reverse complement strand
CCAGAGGCCAAGCCCCGCCATACGGGCATGACCATGCTGATCGTTCCCACCCGCGACAAGGCGACAGGCGAGAGCATGCCCGGCGTGCGGCGCGGCCGCAAGCTGCCCAAGATGGGCTACCGGGGCATCGATACCGGCGAGATCGCCTTTACCGACTATCGCTGCGACGCGGCCCTTTGCCTGGTCGGCGGCGAGGAGGGTCAGGGCTTCGTCATGGCCACCGGCGGCCTGGAGATCGGTCGGGTCAACGTGGCGGCGCGCGGGGTGGGGATCGCGCGGCGGGCGCTGAAGGAGTCGGTGGCCTACGCCCAGGTCCGCAAGACCATGGGCAAGCCCATCGCCGAGCATCAGGCGATCCAGCTCAAGCTCGGCGAAATGGCCGCCAAGACCCGCGCCGCCGAACTGCTGGTGGAGGACGCCGCCCGCGCCTACGACACGGGGGCGCGGGTGGACCTGGAGGCCGGCATGGCCAAGTGGTTCGCCACCGAAACCGCCTTCGAGGTGGCGACCGAGGCCATGCGCATCTTCGGGGCCAACGGCTATTCCAAGGAATACCCCATCGAGCGCCTCTACCGCGACGCCCCCCTGCTGATCATCGGCGAGGGCACCAACGAAATGCAGCGCATCATCATCGCCCGCCGGCTGATAGCGCGAAACCCGGTGTAAGGCGCTCGCGGGACAGGCGAAGCTGACAGCCATGACCGGCGCGGACATCGCCCCTATCGACCTCGCCTCCATGCTGGCGGCGCGGCTGTGCCACGATTTCGTCAACCCGGCCGGCAGCGTCGTCAACGGCCTCGATATCCTCGCCGCGTCGCCGGACGGGGACCTGGCGCGCGAGGCGATGGAGATGATCGACGAGGGAGCGCGCCGGCTCCTGGCCCTCATCGAGTTCTCGCGGGCGGCGTTCGGGGCCGGCGACGAGGCGTTCGCCGCCGGGCGGCTCGAAACCCTGGCCCTGGGCGTGTTCGCCCCGCTGCGGCCCACCTTGGACTGGGCCGTCGAGACGCCGACCCTCAGTGGCCCGGCGGCGCGGACGCTGCTCAATTTCGCGGGAATGGCCGCCGACGCCCTGGCCCTCGGCGGCGTGGCGCGGGCGTGGAGCGAGCTTCGCGATGGAAAGACATTTCTGGGCGTCGACGCCATCGGCCCGCGCGCCACGCTCCATCCGGAGGTGCTGGCCGGCCTCACCGGCGCCGCGCGGAGCGAAGGCCTCGGCGGTCGCTGGGCGCGGGCCCGTTTCGTCCACGCCACGGTCGCGGAAGGGGGTGGCGAGGCGGGCGTGACGACCGGCGAGGCGGCCATCACCTTCTGGGCGAATTTCCCTTAAGGCGCCATCAGGGCGGCGAGCGCCCGGGCGCCGTCGTCGCTCCGCTCGGCCAGGCGCGCCGCCACGCGGGCGATCTCGCCTTGCGGCTTGTTCTGGGAGAGCTTGGATATGCCGGCGAGGCGCTCGACGCGCATTTCATAGCCGACGATGGCGTCCAGCATGGCCTCGAAGCGAGCCGGGCTCATCTTGGCGCGCGTCCACGGCGGCTTGGGAGCGAGACCCGCTTCGAAATGGACGGCCAGATCATCCAGCAGGGCGATCGTCTCGGCCCGCTTCAGGACCCGCACCGGCCCTTGCGCCTCGACGGAGAGATAGTTCCAGGTGGGAACCTGATCGGCCGCCGCATACCAGTCCGGACTGACATAGGCGTCCGGGCCGGTGACCACCGCCAGGGCGCGCGGGCGCCCGCTCAGGATGGGGCAGAGGGCGTTGGCCGCCGAAAGGTGGAACCTCAGGGTCCGGCCGCCGAGCAGCACCGGCGCGTGGGCGACCGCCGGCCCATCGGGTCCGGCGGCGACGATCAGCGCAAGGCCGCGCGCCGCGACCAGCGCCCGCAGGCGCGCCGGGTCGGCCTCTTCGAAGACTCTGGCGGGATGCAGGGAACCGTCTCCTCTTCACATTGGGCGAGGAGACGGCTCCCTCTGGAGCGATCCGGTCGGCTAGTGGCCGGCGGCGTCCTGAGCGGTGTCGGTGGTGGCGTGGCCGACGGACGAGACGTCCTTGCCGGCCCCGGCGACGGTGTTGCAGGCGGCGGTGGCCAGGCTGGCGGCCAGAACCGCCAGGACGATGAGCTTGCGCATAGGTAATAGTCTCCGGAAACGATTTTGAGTGGCTATTTCGCGGGCATTCGGGTGTTCGTGTCAAGGGGCGGCGCGGCGGCGCGGCCGGAGGGCGCGGTTTTCAGGCGCTCACCCGGGCCAAAATCCACCGATCCGCCGACGCCCTACAGCACCCACTGGCTGCTCTTCCGGATCTCGTCGTGCATGGCGTCCAATCCCCGAGAAGCGCTTCACAGTGTTCCTGAGCCCATTCCAATACCGTGGTCGGGGCGCGTCTAGGTAGACGGCCACGGATGAGTTCCAGCGTCTGGATATCGAACAGCGCCTCCATGCCGGCGCGCCTCACACCGTTCGCTTGGCCCGGTCCTTTTCGTTGGCGCCCTGGATCATGGCGCGGGCGTCGGCCCATTGCTGGTCGCTCCAGTCCTTGAGGGCGGCGAACGATCCGCCGCCGGCGTTCCAGGCGCCCCCGTCGATGGCGATGGTCTGGCCGTTGACGTATTGCGAGAGGGGGTGGAGCAGATAGACCGCCAGATTGGCCAGTTCCCGCATGTCGCCCACCCGGCCCAGGGGATTGCTCGCCATGTCGCGGGTGGAACCCGCCTCCGCTCCGGGACTGAGGCGCGCCCAGGCGCCCTCGGTGGGGAAGGGGCCCGGCGCGATGGCGTTGAAGCGGACGCCCTTGGGCCCCCATTCCACGGCCAGGGACTGGGTCATCACGTTGAGGCCGGCCTTGGACATGGCCGAGGGCACGGTGAACGGCCCGCCCGACCACACCCAGGTGGCCAGGATCGACACCACCGAGGCCTTCCTGCCCTCCGCGATCCACCGCTTGCCGCAGTCCAAGGTGACGAAGAAGGAGCCGCGAAAGACGATGTTGGCGATGGCGTCGAAGGCGCGCGGCGACAGGTCCTCGGTGCGGCTGATGAAATTGCCCGCCGCGTTGTTGACCAGGCCCGTGAGCGCGCCGCCGCTTGACCACACCTCATCGAGCATGTCGTGGATGGCCTCGGGGACGCGGATGTCGCAGGCGATGCCGGTGACCTTGCCGCCGTGGGCGCCGGTCAATTCCCGCGCCGCCTCGTCCAGCACCCCGCCGCGGCGCCCGCAGATATAGACCTCCGCCCCCAGCATCAAGCAGGCCTCGGCCATCACCTTGCCAAGGCCGGTGCCGCCGCCGGTGACGAGAATGCGCTGGCCGTTCATCAGGCCGGGCTTGAACATCAGGTCATCGGGCGTCATGGCGCGTTGCTCCTTTTTTCTCGAGGCCAGGATGGAGCGGCGTTATAGAGGGAAGGTCAAGCGGCGTGCGCCGCGCCTTGCGGAGCGAACCCTAGGCCAATCGTTCCAGCAGCGCCGCGGCGGCGGCGGGGGCGCGAATCTTGCCGGCGCTGATGAAGAAAGCGAAGAAGTCGCGGTCGGCCCGGGCGGCCGGCCGATCGGGGGAGATCAGCGGGAAATCCTCGGAGGCGCCGCCGCCGGCCCAGGCGCGCAGGCGCGCGACCCAGGCGTCGAGGTGGGGCGCCGCATAGCCGGTGTCGATGTCGTCGGCGCCCTTCATCAGGCGGGCGTAGGCGAAGTCGGCGGTGACATCGGCGATCAGCGGCCAGTCGGGGCTCTCCGAGGCGCAGATGGCCACGCCGTGCTCGCGGCACAGATCGACGAAGGCCGGGTCGGCGAAGCTGGCGTGGCGCACCTCCACGCAGTGGCGCAGCGGCAGGCCCTCCAGGGTGGGCGGCAGCAGGCCGAGAAAGGCGGCGAAGTCGACCGCGTCGAACCGCTTGGTCGCCATGAATTGCCAAAGGATTGGCCCCAGCTTCTCACCCAGTTCCACCAGCCCCTGGCCCAGAAACCGGGCCACCGACTCGCCCGAGTCGGCCAGGACACGGCGGTTGGTGCAGAACCGCGAGGCCTTGAGCGAAAAGACGAAGCCCTCGGGCGTCTGCGCCGCCCATTTGGCGAAGGTCTCCGGCTTCTGCGTTGAGTAGTAGGTGCCGTTGATCTCGATGGCCGTGACATGGCGGCTGGCATAGGCCAGTTCGTCGGCCTGCCGCGTCCCCGGCGGATAGAACACGCCCCGCCACGGCTCGAACGTCCAGCCGCCGATGCCGACGCGGATGTGGCCCGTCATGCCTTCCCCTTCCTCGAGCCAGCCCCGCGCCAGCGGTATCGTGCGACGATTGTGAACGCATGTTAAGATGAAATCGCCGGACGCGTTCCCTAAGTGACGGCGGCGCGGGCCTGAAGGTGGCCGATCATTATCTTGAGGGCGGCGCGAGTTCATGGTTCGATGAGACGCTCCGCCGCCCTGTTGGCGCTCGCCGCGCCCCTGTGGGGCTGCGCCTCCGCGCCGCACCGCGCCCCGGATCTGCGCCTGCCGGCCCGCTATGAGGCGCCGGCCGGCGGCGCGGCGCTCGCGCCGGCGGCCCTGGACCGCTGGTGGCTGCTGTTCGACGATCCGCGACTGGACGCCCTGGAGGACGAGGCGGCGCGCTATTCACCCGACGCGCGGACGGCGGCGGCGCGGGTGCTGGAGGCCAAGGCGACGCGTGACAGCCAGACCGCCCAGACCCTGCCGACCGGCGACATCGCCGGCAACGTCAGCCGCCAGCGCAGCTACAATCTGGGCGGCAAGTCCGACCAGCTGTTCCCGATCGGCGGAACAACCGACACGGAGAGCCTGAACTTCGACGTTTCGTGGGAGCTCGACCTGTTCGGCCGCCTGGCCACGGCGCGGCGGGTGGCGGGCGCCGACCTGGCCCAGGCGCGGTTCAACATCGAGGGGACGCGGGCCAGCCTCGCCGCCAGCGTGGCCGACAACTACTTCCAGGCCAACGGCCTGGCCATCCAGCTGGCCGACGCCCGCCAGAACGTGCGCATCGAGAGCGATCTTCAATCTATCGCCCAGAAGAAGGCGGCGGCGGGCCTGGGGGCGGCAACCGACGCCGACCGGGTGGCCGGCGACCTCTCCCAGGCCAAGGCGCAGGCCGAGGACTTGGCGGCGCAGCTTCATATCGCCGAGCGCCAGCTGCTGATCCTGGTCGGCCGCGGCGTCGACCCCGTCGAGAGCCTGCCGGTGGAGGCGGCGGCGCCCGACGCGCCTCGCCCGCCGGCCGCCATCCCCGGCGACCTGCTGGCCCGCCGCCCCGACGTGCGCGAGGCCGAGGCCCATCTGCGCTCGCAGGCGGGGACGGCCCACCTGCGCCATCTGGCTATATTCCCGACCTTCACCCTGCTGCCCGGCCTTGGCCTGTCGAGCGTGACCTCGCCGGGCGTCTCTTTCATCCCCCCTTCGACCCTGGTCCCGGCCCAGCAGACCACCACCCTGGGCTTCTGGACCCTCGGCGCGGGCGTCACCGTTCCGGTGCTGGATATTCCCAAACTGCTCTACGACGCCAGGGCCGAGGACGCGCGCACCGAACAGGCGGTGATCGCCTATGAAAAGACCGTCCAGACCGCCTACGGAGAGGCGGAGAACGCCCTGGTCAACCTCGGGGCCGGCGAGCGGGCTGTCGCGGTGCTGACCGATGGCGAGGCGCGGGCCCATCGCGCCTCGCAAGGGGCGGCCAAGCTCTACGCCATGGGCCTTGGCGACCTGACCACGGCCCTCACCGCCGAGCAGGCCTGGCGGACCACCCGCGCCGCCCTGACCGCCGAGCGGGTGGCGGCGTTGCGGCGCGCCGTGCAGGCCTATAAGGCGCTGGGCGGCGGATGGGCCTACACGGCATCCACGGCCAAACCGCGATGAGGTCACCCGACATGCCTCGCCCGAAGACCTTGATGCGCGCCGTCATGGCGCTGGCGCTGGCCGGCGCGCTGGCGGGGTGCCAAGCGAAGAAGGCGGCCGAGGCGCCGCGCCAGCAGGCGCGGGCGGCGAGCGTGGTGACGGTGGCGCCGCGCGAAATCGCCGGCGGCCTGATCGCCTCGGGCGCCCTGGTTCCGCGCGAGGACATCGCGGTCTTCCCGCAGTTGACCGGCTACCGGGTGGCGGCGGTGCTGGCCGATGTGGGGACGCAGGTCGCCGCCGGCCAGCCCCTGGCCCGCCTCGACGATACCCTGCTGCGGGCCCAACTCGCCCAGCAGACCGCCCTGGCCGCTCAGCAGAGCCTCCTGGCCGACGAGGCCGACGCCCAGGCGGCGCGGGTCAAGGGCCTGGACACCGAAGGTCTTCTCTCCCAGGAGCAGATCGACACCCGCCGCTTCGCCGCCCGCTCGGCCCGCGCCCAGGCCAACGCCCAGGCCGCCGCCGTGCGCGACCTGAAGACACGCGACGCCCTGATGGTGGTGCGCGCCCCGCGCGCCGGCCTAGTCATCGAGCGCAATGTGCGCCTGGGCGACCTGGCCGGGGCCGGGACGACGCCATGGTACCGCATCGCCCAGGGCGGGCAGGTCGAACTGGCCGCCGACGTCGGCGAAGACGCCCTGGCCAAGCTGCGGCCGGGCGGGACGGCCGAGGTGACCTTGGCCGACGGGACTCAGGTTCCCGGCGTGGTGCGCCTGATCAGCCCGGCCATCGATCCGACCACCAAGCTCGGCAAGGTGCGCATCGCCCTGCCGGTGCGCCGCGACATCCGCGCCGGCGGTTTCGCCAAGGCCAGTTTCACCGGCCTCACCCGTTCGGCCCTCGCGGTGCCGGAAACCGCCGTGCGCTATGACGCCAACGGCGCCTCGGTGATGGTGGTGGGGGCCGACGACAGGGTGGCGCGCGTGGCGGTCACCACCGGCCAGCGCGGCGGAGGCTACGTGGAGCTCCTCACCGGGCCGGCGGACGGGGCGCGGGTGGTCGAGAAGGTGGCCGCCATGCTGGTCCCCGGCGACTACGTACGGCCGGCGCGCGCCTCATGAGCGGCGAGCGACGGTTTCGCGTCTCTGAATGGGCGATCCGCAATCCCATTCCGATCGCGGTGTTCTTTATCGCCGCGATCCTGGCGGGGCTCGCCGCCTACGCCACCCTGCCAGTCAAGAATTTTCCGAACATCGAGTTTCCCGCCGTAACGGTGACGGTGACCCGCAATGGCGCGGCGCCGGCCGAAATGGAGAGCCAGGTCGCCAGGCCGATCGAAAACGCCCTGGCCGGGCTTTCCAACGTGGAGAACATCCAATCGACCATCGTCCAGGGCTCGTCGGAAACCTTCATCCAGTTCCATCTCGGCCAGGATCTGCAGAAGGCCACCGACGATGTCCGCTCCCGAGTCGATCAGACGCGCAACGACCTGCCTCGCGACATCGACCCGCCGATCGTCCAGCGGGTCGAAATCGACACGCAGCCGATCGTCACCTACGCGGTCACCGCGCCTGGCATGTCGACGACCGCGCTTTCGTGGTTCATCGACAACACGGTGGCCAGAACGCTCCAGGCGCTGCCCGGCGTGTCGCGCATCGACCGCCTGGGCGGCGCCGACCGCGAAATCAACATCCTGGTCGATCCCGACCGCCTGGCCGCTCATGGGCTCACCGCCGCCGAGGTGAATGACGCCCTGGCGCAAGCCAACATCGATGCGCCGGGCGGCCGAGTGACCGTGGGCGGCCGCGAGGAAACCTTAAGGGTTCTGGGCGCGGCGACGACCGTCGATCAGATCCGCGATCTTTCGATCCCGACCATCGGCGGCGGGTTCGTGAGGCTGTCGGACGTCGCCGACGTGGGCGACGGGGCCGCCGAGCCGCGCGGCTTCGCCCTTCTGAACGGGCGTCCCGTGGTGGGCTTCGAGCTCAGCAAGATCAAGAACGCCAGCGAGGTCGATGTCGAGGATCGGGCCGATCGCGCCCTCAAGGGCCTGGAGAAACAATATCCCGAGGTCAGGGTTCACAAGATCGTCTCGCGGGTCGATGAGACCCGGGCCAGCTTCTCCGCGACCCTCCACACCCTGCTGGAGGGGATGGCGCTGGCGGCGTTGGTCGTGTGGCTGTTCCTGCGCAGCTGGCGGGCGACGGCGGTGACCGCCATCGCCATGCCGGCCTCGCTCATTCCGACCTTTGCCTTCATGAGTTTCGTCGGTTTCAGCCTCAATGTCGTGACCCTGCTGGGCCTCACCCTGGTGATCGGCATCCTGGTCGACGACGCCATCGTCGAGATCGAGAACATCGAAAAGCGGGTCTATGTCGGCATGAGGCCCTTCGAAGCGGCCATCGAAGGGGCCGACCAGATCGGACTGGCGGTGGTGGCGACCACCTTCGCCATCGTCGCGGTGTTCCTGCCCACCGCCTTCATGCCGGGCATAACCGGGCAGTTCTTCCGCGAATTCGGAATCACCGTCTCGGTGGCCGTGCTGTTCTCGCTGGTGGTGGCGCGGCTGCTGACGCCGCTGATGGCGGCCTATTTCCTCAAGCCGAAACCGGGCCGCGAGCGCCCGCCGCTGCCGCGTTTCTACACCCGCTCGCTGGCCTGGGCCCTCGATCACCGGGTCATGGCCGCCCTGATCGGCCTGGTGATCTTCCTCGGCTCGGTGGCCCTGATCGTGCCGCTGAAAAAAGCGGTCCAGCCGGAGGAAAATCCCAACTACTACTATGTCAACGTCGAGGGGCCGCCGGGCGCGACCCTGGCCGAGATGCGCGCCACCATCGGCCAGTTGGACACCCTGATCGCCCGCCAGCCCGAAACCGCCGCGGTGTTCGCCCAGGTCGGCACCGCCAGCAACAACACGTTCGCGGGCAGCAGCGGGGTCAACCAGGGGGCGGTGGTCGCGGTGCTCAAGCCCGATCGCCTGACCAAGGTGCCCAGGATTCGCGATCGCCTGCGCCCCCTCCTGCGTCAGATTCCCGACGCGCGGGTGACCTTCGACACCTCCGGCTTCGGGGCGGCCGGGATCGACATCACCCTGGTCAGCGAGACCGGTGACGGGCTCGAGGCGGCGGCCCTGGCGCTGCAGCGCCAGATGGGCGGCGTGCCGGGCTTGGCCGACCCAAGGCCGACCAAGCCGCCCAGCGGGGCCGAACTGGTGGTGCGGCCCAAGGCGGACGAGGCGGCCCGGCTGGGCGTTCCGGTGGCGATCATCGCCGCCGCCGCCCGCATCGCCACGGTCGGCGACATCGACGCCAATGTCTCCAAGCTCGACCAGGGCGAGCGCCGCATCCCGATCCGGGTGCGCCTGCCCGAGCGCGACCGCACCGACCTGTCGGTGATCAGGAACCTGCGCCTGCCCACCGCCGCCGGCGGAGTGACGACGCTGGGCAGCGTGGCTGACGTGTATTTCCAGGCCGGGCCGGCGGAAATCGACCGATTCGACCGCAAGCGCCAGATCACCACCGTCGCCGACACCACCGGCGACACCCAGGTCGGCGATGTGCAGAGCAAGGTCGACGTCCTGCCGATCCTGCGTCATCTGCCGCCGGGCGTGGAAAAGGCTTCCCTAGGCGCCGAGCAGCAGTCGGCCGAACTGTTCGGCGGCTTCATCGTCGCCATCGTCTCGGCCATCGGCCTCGTCTATTCGGTGATGGTGCTGCTGTTCCGCAGCTTCTTCAAACCCTTCGTCATCCTCTCGGCCCTGCCGACGGCGATCGGCGGGGCGTTTCTGGCGCTGCTGGTCACCGGGCTGCCCCTTTCCATCCCCTCCCTCATTGGCTTTCTGATGCTCATGGGGCTGGCGGCCAAGAACTCCATCCTGCTGGTGGAATACGCCATCGAGCGCGAGCGGGATGGGGCGACGCAGCGGGCCGCCCTGATCGAGGCCTGCCGCGAGCGGGCCCGGCCCATCGTCATGACCAGCCTCGCCATGATGGCCGGCATGCTCCCCACCGCCTTGACCCTGGGCAAGGGCTCGGAGTTCCGCCAGCCCATGGCGGTGGCGGTGATCGGCGGCCTGATCACCTCGACCATCCTGTCGCTGGTCCTGATCCCGGTGGTCTACGAGTTCGTCGACGACTTCGAGCGCTGGCTCGCCCCGCGCCTGGGGCGCCTGGTCACCCCCCGCCTGGCCCCGGCCGCCGCCGCCCCGGCCGACCGGCTGTAGAAGCGGCCGCCAGGCCCTCTTCCAGCCCCCGCCGGGCCAGGGCGTCGGCCCGCTCGTTGTGGGCATGGCCGGCGTGACCCTTGACCCAGCGCCAGTCCACCTCGTGGCGCGCCCGCGCCGCGTCCAGGCGCCGCCACAGGTCCTCGTTCTTCACCGCCGCCTTGGCCGCCGTCCGCCAGCCCCGCGCCTTCCAAGCCGCCAGCCACTGGGCGATGCCGTTGCGCACATACTGGCTGTCGGTGTGCAGCTCCACCCGGCAGGGGCGTTTGAGGGCGTCCAGCGCCTCGATGGCGGCGGTGAGTTCCATGCGGTTGTTGGTGGTCGCCGCCGCGCCGCCCCACAGCTCGCGCTCGCGCCCCTCGGACATCAAGAGCGCGCCCCAGCCGCCCGGGCCGGGATTGCCCCGGCACGCGCCGTCGGTGAAGATGACCACGCCGGGGCTCACGCGCCGGCCTCGAACAGGTCCACGCCGGCGCGGTAGACGGCGAGTTTGCGCCGGTATTCCTGAGGGTCCTTGGGCGCCACCAGGGCGCCGGCCGGCGCCCTGCCCCAGTCGGCCAGCCGGGTCAGGAAGAAACGCATGGCGCCGCCGCGCGCGAGGAGGGGCAGGGCGGCCTTTTCCTTGGGCGACAACGGGCGGCGCTTCTCGTAGCCGGCCACGAAGGCCCGCGCGGCGGCGGCGTCGAAGAAAGCGCCGTCTTTGAAACACCAGGCGTTGAGCGCCACGCCAATGTCGTAGGCGAGGATATCCCAGGCCGCGAAATAGAAGTCGATGGCGCCAGCGAACCGCTCCTCGCGAAAGAACACATTATCGGGGAAGAAGTCGGCGTGGATGACGCCCTGGGGAAGGCCGGCAGGCCAATCGGCGGCGAGGCGCGCCAGATCGCCCTCGATGAGCCTCGCCAGGCCCGCTTGGAGGCCCTCGGCCGCGCCGGCCAGGGGGGCGAACATCGCTCCCCACGCCCCATGCCCCAGATCGTTGGCGCGGCGGCCGGCGAAACCCTCGGCGGCCAGGTGCAGCCAAGCCAGCCCCTCGCCCGCCTGGCGGCATTGCGCCAGGCTGGGGGCGCGCGCCGCCAAGCCCGGCAGAAAGCTGATCAGGGCGGCGGGCTTGCCGTGCAAGGATTTCAGGTAATTCCCGGCGCGGTCGGCGATCGGCGCGGGGCAGGGAAATCCCCGCCCCGCCACATATCCCATCAAGCCCAGAAAGAACGGCAGGTCTTCCGCCTTTACCCGCCGCTCGTAGACCGTCAGAATGTAGCGGCCTCCTTTGGTCTCCAACCGGAAGTTGGAATTCTCAACCCCCTCGGCGATTCCCTTGAAGTTAACCGCCGGCCCCACGTCGAAGTCGGCCAGAAAGGTCGCCAGTTCGCCGTCGCCGACATCGGTGTAGACAGCCATGGGGTCTGATCGGCGAGCTTTGACCGCCGGTCAAGGCGAGCAGGCCGCCGACGCGGGCCGCGCCCGCCACCTGGCCTTCGTTGCGGGGGCCGGGATATGCCGCTATCACCCGGGCCCGGCCTTTCATGTCTGGACAGCCCATGCGCCCGATCCGCCCCGTCCTCTTTTCCCTGTGCGCCGCCCTGACCCTCGTCGCCGCGCCGCCGAGTTTCGCGCAGTACGGCGGCTCGGCCGGGCCGAGCGATCAGGACCAGCAGGACGAGGCCAAAAAGAAGAAGCTGGACGAGGAGTTCGGCAACCTCAAGGCCCCCCTGCCGCAGCTTCGCAACGCCGGCCCCTGCCCCTTCGTCAAGGTGCTCTACGACGCCGCCCGCTACGTCGAGTTCAAGAATAATGACGAGGCCTCGGCGGCGGTCGGCTTCACCGGCGAAATCGAGAACGTCGGCTCGGCCTGCGCCTACACGGGCGCCGGGCCGATCCGCTTGAGGATGCAGGTGCTGTTCGAGCTCGGCCGCGGGCCGCAGGCGGTGGGAAACCGCAAGACCTATCAGTATTGGGTGGCGGTCACCGACCGCAACCATGCGGTCCTCGACAAGGAATTCTTCGCCCTGCCGGTAACCTTTCCGGCCGCCGCCGACCGGGTGACGGTGACCGAACCCCTGGGCGACATCATCATCCCGCGCGCCAATTCCAAAGTCAGCGGGGCCAATTTCGAGGTTCTGGTGGGCTTCCAGGTGACCCCGGCCATGGCCGACTTCAACCGGCAGGGCAAGCGCTTCCGCCCCAACGCCGGCCAGACCGCGCGGGCCGCCGCCGCCAAGCCATGAACGACCTGCGCGTGGCGCTCGGCGCGTCGGCGGGTGAGGCCTTCGCCGCCCTGGGCCTGGCCCGCGAATACGGCGCCGTGACCCTCTGCGACCGTCCCGAGCTGGCCGATTTCCAATGCAACGGGGCCATGGCGGGGGCCAAGGCGGCCGGGCGGCCGCCGCGCGACATCGCGGCGGTGGTGGCGGAGGCCTTGGCGCGCGACCCCCGCGTCGCCTCGGTGGAGATCGCCGGGCCGGGCTTCATCAACTTGCGGGTGAGCGCCGCGGCGCTGTCGGCCCGCGCCGACGCGATGGCCGCCGACCCGCGGGCTGGGGCGCCGCGGGTGGAGGCGCCGCGACGGGTGCTCGTCGATTACGGCGGCCCGAACGTGGCCAAGGAAATGCACGTCGGCCACCTGCGCGCCTCGATCATCGGCGAGGCGATCAAGCGACTGTTCCGCTTCATGGGCGACGAGGTCCAGGGCGACGCCCACTTCGGCGACTGGGGCTTCCAGATGGGCCTGCTGATCGTCGTCTGCGCCGACGCCGACCCCGCGATCGCCGCCCTGCTGGAGCGCCTGGGCGGCGAGGCGGCCGAGCCTGCGGAGGCCGACCGGCGGGCCATGGACGCCGAGCTCGCGGCCCGCATCGGCCTGGACGACCTGGGCCGGCTCTATCCGGCGGCGGCGGCGCGGGCCAAGAGCGATGCCGCTTATCGCGACCGGGCGCGGCGGGCCACCGCCGAGCTGCAGGCCGGCCGCCTTGGCCACCGCCTGATCTGGCGCCATTTCGCCGACGTGACCCGCGCCGCCCTGCAGCGCGACTTCCACGCCCTGGGGGTCGATTTCGACCTGTGGCGCGGCGAGAGCGATGTCGACCCTCTCATCGCGCCGATGATCGCCAAGCTGGAGGCCAAGGGCCTGCTTATCGACGACCAGGGCGCGCGGATCGTCCGCGTGGCGCGCGAGGACGACCGCCGGGAAGTGCCGCCCCTGCTGGTGGTGTCCTCCGAAGGCTCCGCCATGTACGGCACCACCGACTTGGCCACCATCGTCGACCGGCGCCGCTTCTTCGACCCCGACCTCGTCCTCTATGTCGTCGATCAGCGTCAGGCCGACCATTTCGAGGTGGTGTTCCGCGCCGCCTATCTGGCCGGCTACGCCAAGGAGGGATCGCTCGAACACATCGGCTTTGGCACCATGAACGGCCCCGACGGCAAACCCTTCAAGACCCGCGCGGGCGGGGTGCTCAAGCTGCGCGACCTGATCGACATGGCGACCGAAAAGGCCCGCGAGCGACTCCGCGCCGCCGGCCTGGGTGGCGAACTGTCACCCGACGCCTTCGAGGCGACCGCCCTGAAGGTGGCCGTGGCGGCCCTGAAATTCGCCGACCTGATCAATTTTCGCGGCGCCGCGTACGTCTTCGACCTCGACCGGTTTTCCAGTTTCGAGGGCAAGACCGGCCCCTATCTGCTCTATCAGGCGGTGCGGGTGAAATCGCTCCTGCGCAAGGCGGCGGCCGAGGGCGCGGCGCCCGGAGAAATCGCCGTCGCGGCGAGCGCCGAGCGCCATCTGGCGCTGCTGCTGGACGCCTTCGGCCGCGCCGTGGCCGAAGCCTACGCCCGCCGGGCCCCCAACCTCGTCGCCGACCACGCCTATCGCCTGGCCCATGCCTTCTCGAAATTCTACGCCGCCTGCCCGGTTCTCGCCGCCGGCGATCCCGCCACCCGCGCCTCGCGCCTGGCCCTGGCGGCGCTTTGCCTCAAACAACTGGGGCTGGCCCTGGACATCCTGGGCATCGAGGCGCCCGACCGGATGTAAGAGCCTGCCTACTCCCCCTCCCCCAGCTCCCGCGCCTCTTCCGGCAGCATGATCGGCACGCCATCGCGGATGGGGTAGGCGAGGCGGGCGGCGCGGCTGATCAGTTCGGCCCGGCCGCGGTCGTAGTCGAGCGGCCCGTGGGTCACCGGGCAGACCAGGATTTCGAGGAGGCGCGGATCGATCTGGGGGACGTCGTCATCGGTCATGAGGTCCGATCCTACTGCAGGGCGGGCGGTTCGTCATCGTCCTCGTCGTCCCCCGCCTCGCCCGGCGAGGCCAGGGCGCAATCAATGGCCAGGAGAGCGGACAGGTCGGCGCGCCGGTCTTCCAGCGTCGCCGCCTCCAGAAGGGCCTGCTTTTCCACCGGCTGGAAGGGCAGGGCCATGCACAGGCTGTTGATCAGCGCGGCCGGCGGAGCGGCGTTCACCGCCTCCCATTCCACGCCCAGGCCTCGCTGGTCGAGGTAGCGGCGGAGCAGGGCCATGAACGGGACGCGCTCGAAATGCATGGCCGCCTCATCGGTCTCCTCAAGATCGGCCTCGTAGGGCGAAAAGTCGGCGCGGACCTGACGATAGGGGGCGGGAAGGCCCAACTCCTCGCCGGCGGCGAACCGGCAGACGCCGGAAAGGGCGATCAGATATTTGCCGTCGCCGGTCTCGGCGTAGCTGGTGATCCGGCCGGCGCAGCCGACCCGCGCCAGGCGCGGGCGGCTTCGCGGGCCGCCGGGCCTCGTCTGGATCATGCCGATCAGCCGCCGGCCGGCCATGGCGTCGTCGATCATGTTGAGGTAGCGCGGCTCGAAGATCTGCAGGGGCAGGACCGCGCCGGGCAGCACGATGGCCCCGTCGAGGGGGAAGACCGGGAGGGTCGCCGGCAGGTCGGCGATCTTGCGGTAGCCCGTTCCGGCCATGACCGCGCGGTCCTTCCGGCTCTTTATCTCAGGAAAACAGGATCGACGACAGCCGCCGCCGACCCTGCTTGGCGACCTCGCTGGCTGGGCCGGCCGCCTCGAAGACGGTGAGAAGCTGGGCCCGCGCCGCCCCTTCGCCGAAGTCGCGGTCGCGTTCGATGAGGGCGAGGAGGTGGTCGGCGGCGGCCTGGAACTTCCCCTGGCCGGCCAGAGCCTTGGCCAGATCCAGGCGGGCGGCGTGGTCGGCGGGATCGGCGGCCAGGCGCTTTTCGGCCCCGGCCGTGTCGGCGGGGGCGGCTGCGGCCAGAGCGAGGGCGGCGCGGACGCTGTCCAGGTCCGGGTTGGTCGCGTCGGCCGAGGCCATGGCCGCCACCTCGCCGGCCCGCTCGCGATCGCCGCCGGCCAGGTAACAGCTGGCCAGGCCCCCGATGGCCGCCAGGTTCGCCGGCTCGAGTTGGAGGGCCTGGGCGAAACCCTGGGCCGCGCCACCAGTATCCCCCAACTCCAGGGACTCCCTGGCCTGGGCGATCAGTTCGTCGATCTCCGACACCGGGGCCGGGCCGACCAGCTTGTCGATGAAGGCCTTGATCTGGCTTTCCGGCACCGCGCCCATGAAGCCATCCACCGGCTTGCCGGCGGCGAACGCATAGACAGTGGGCACCGACTGGACGCGCAGCTGGCCGGCCATCACCGGGTTCTTGTCGATATCGATCTTGACCAGCTTCACCGCCCCCTTGGCGGCCTTCACCGCCTTTTCCAGGGCGGGTGTGAGCTGGCGGCACGGCCCACACCACGTCGCCCAGAAATCGACGATCACCGGGACCGTCTTGGAGGCCTCCAGGACGTCGGCGACGAAGCTCGCGTCCGAGCCCTCCTTGATGAGGTCGGCGGCCGGCGGGGCGCCGGCGTGTTCTCCGATCAGCGACATGGTTTCTCCAGGGGCGCGGCTTGAACGGCGCCTAAGATGGTCGCGTCGGCGCGCGCCCGCAACCGACGAGACGCCGGAGCGAAATCAACGATCAGAGGCGCGACGCCGAGCGCCGCCAGGAAGCGCTGGAAGCCGTCCCGGCTGACCTGAGTGGTCGCGGTGTTTACGAGCGGGTGGAAATTCGCTTGCGGCGAGTCGGCCAGGACGGCGTCCAGGACGAAGGCGACGCGGTGGTCCGGATCATTGATCAGCGCGAAGGCGGTGACCGCGCCGGGTTCTACTCCCAGAGCCTCCCGCAAGGTCTCGGCCCTGGCGAAGGAGAGGCGACCCGAGCCGATCGCCGCCGGCAGGGCCTTGAGGTCGATGCGAGTGTCCTGTTCGGCCGACACCAACCACAGCCCGCCCCGGGCATCCTTCAGGAACAGGTTCTTGGTGTGCGCGCCGGCCAGCGCCATCTTGATCCACGCGCCCTCCTCGACCTTGAACACCGCCTCGTGCTCCAGGGTGGCATGGGCGATGGCGTGGGCGTCCAGAAAGGCCATCAGGTCGGCGCGGGTCTTCATGGGGCGGTTCCTAGCCGAGCGCGCGCCAGGGCGAAACTTTACGCCGGGCGCGGGAAACCCTTAGCAGGCTGAGGAAAAACCCTCTCGCTTAATTGTCTGGAGCATGATTCATCTTCGTGGTGGCGATGTCCACGGGAGGGCCGGCGATGCGGGGATTGGATCAGTCTACGGGAGCGATGTTTTCGTA
>JBPCMA010000227.1:0-4101 GCA_051002715.1 Caulobacteraceae bacterium | reverse complement strand
GGCAGGGCTTCGCCTTCGGCTTCGGCGTCGATCGCCTGGGTCGGCTGAAATACGGCATGCCCGATCTGCGCGACATGTTCGCGAACGACACGCGATGGCTCGCCCACTACGGCTTCTCCGCCTTCGCGGCGCCCAATCCGGAGTCGGGATTGTCATGATGCCTCTTCGAAACCTGTTCGTCGGAATGATGGGTGCCGGCTTAATGCTCGGCACGCAACCGGCCTTAGCCAAAACGCCGGTGGAATTCTGGCACGTCGGCGATGATGGCTTGAGCGAGAGGCTTGCGGACGCGATTGAGGCAGCCATCGCCGCATCACCCGATTTTGAGCTCTCGCCATCGGGTGCCGGCATCATCAAGATTGAGATTCCGACCAACGTGAGTTGGAAAAAGGTGGGCAATCGCGAGCGTGTGGACTTCCAGATACAAACTACTCGCCGAGGCCAATCGACGATAAGTGACGTCGGCGAGTGCCCCGAAGATAACCTGCAGCTTTGTGCTAAAACCGTTCTAAAGAAAACAAGACATGTTATGATAAGCGCTGCCAGGAGCGGGGTCAGCAAGCCGTGAAGTTCACCCTTTCATGGCTGAAGGAACACCTGGAGACCACGGCGAGCGTCGCCGAGGTGGTGGAGGCCATGACCATGGCCGGCCTGGAGGTCGAACATGTTGACGATCCGGCCGCCAGGCTCGCCGCCTTCACCGTCGCCAAGATCGTCGAGGCCATCCCGCACCCGAACGCCGACCGCCTGCGGGTCTGCCAGGCGGAGACCGTCGACGGGATGAAGGAGATCGTCTGCGGCGCCCCCAACGCCCGCGCCGGCCTCGTCACCGTCTACGCGCCGATCGGGACCCATATTCCGGGCTCGGGGATCACCTTGGAGCCGCGCGCGGTGCGCGGCGTCATCTCCAACGGCATGCTGTGCTCGGCCGCCGAACTCCAGACCGCAGAGGAATCCGACGGCATCCTGGAACTGGACGAGAAATGGCCGGTCGGCGCGCCGGCCGCCGAGGCGCTGGGATTGGAGGCGGTAATCGATTTCGAGGTGACGCCGAACCGGCCCGACTGGCTGGGCGTGGCCGGCGTCGCCCGCGACCTGGCGGCGGCGGGGATCGGGGCGCTGAAGGACCTTGCGGTCGCGCCGGTTCCAGGCGGCTATCCCTGCCCGATCGACATTCGCCTGACCGCCCCGGACGCCTGCCCCGCCTTCGCCGGCCGGCTGATTTGCGGACTGACCAACGGCCCGTCGCCGGCGTGGCTGCAACGGCGGCTGCGGGCCGTCGGCCTGCGTCCGATCAACGCCCTGGTCGATGTGACCAACCTGGTCACCTTCGACCGCGCCCGCCCGCTACACGTCTATGACGCCGCCAAGCTCACCGGCGGTTTCATCGGGGCGCGTCCGGGTCGCGAAGGGGAAAAGGTCGAGGCGCTGGACGCCAAGACCTACGCGGTGACGCCCGACATCTGTGTCATCGCCGACGGCTCGGGCGCCATTGGCCTCGGCGGTGTCATGGGCGGGGCGTCCACCGGTTGCTCCGAGGCGACCACGGAAGTGTTCATCGAAAGCGCCTGGTTCGATCCCATCGTGACCGCCCAGACCGGCCGCGACACCGCCATCGTCTCCGACGCCCAATACCGCTTCGCCCGCGGCGTCGATCCGGCGTCCCTGGTCCCGGGGATCGAGTTGGCCACGCGGCTGATTTTGGACCTTTGCGGCGGCGAGGCGTCGGAGGTGGCGTTCGCCGGCGAGGCCCCGGCCCTCCCGCCGGCTATCGCCTTCGACCCGGCCTATGTGGAGCGGCTGTCGGGATTGTCCGTGCCGGCGGATCGAGTGCGGAAGATCCTTTCAGATCTCGGATTCACGCACGGCGATGGCCGCGTCCAGCCACCCTCCTGGCGGCGCGACGTGGAGGGCAAGGCCGATCTGGTCGAGGAGGTGGCGCGCATCGCCGGCTATGGCGCCCTTCCGGGTACGCCCTTGCCGCAGCTTCCCCGCCCCATCGGCGGGGTGCTGACCGCCCGTCAGGCGCGCCTGCGCTTGGCGCGGCGAGCTTTGGCGGCGGCGGGCTTCCAGGAGGCCATCACCTTCTCGTTCACGGCGCGGGCGATCGCCGCCCTGTTCGGCGGCGGGGACGAGCGGCTGGTCCTGGAAAATCCCATCGCCGCCGACCTGGACTGCATGCGCCCCTCGATCCTGCCCGGCCTCATCGAGGCGGCGGGCCGCAATGCCCGACGCGGCTTTCCCGACTGCGCCCTCTTCGAGATCGGCCCGGTGTTCGCCGGCGAGGCGCCCGCCGACCAGCGCGCCGCCATCGCCGCCGTCCTCGCGCCCCACGCCCCCCGTCGCTGGGACGGCGCGGCCGGCGACGATCTTTTCACGCTCAAGGCTGACCTCCTGGCTCTGCTGGGCGAACTGGGCGCGCCCATCGCGTCGCTTCAGATCGACCAGGACGGCGGCTCGCCCTGGTGGCGGCCGGGGCGCCGCGCCCGGCTGCGCCTGGGCAAGGCGGCGCTGGCCGAGTTCGGGGAAATCCACCCCTCCACCTTGGCGGCGCTCGGCGTCGAGGGACCGATCCTCGCCTTTGAAATATGGCTGGACACCCTTCCCGAGGCCAAGAAGAGGGCCGCCAAGACCCGTTCGGCGCTTGCTCTGTCGCCCTTCATGCCGCTCACCCGCGACTTCGCCTTCGTGGTCGCCAGAGAGGTCGCCGCCGGCGATCTCGCCCGCGCCGTCCAGAGCGCCGACCGCGCTCTGATCGCGGGCGCGCGGGTGTTCGATGTCTACGAGGCGGCGGGGGTGGGCGATGGCCGCAAGTCGGTGGCCGTCGAGGTCGTCGTCCAGCCCCGCGACGGAACGCTGACGGACGCCGATATCGAGGCCCTCTCGGCCAAGATCGTGGCCGCCGCCGAAAAAGCGGTGGGGGCGAAGCTGCGCGGCTGAGACGCGCGGTTCGACGCCCCCTCCGTCACGGCGCGAACAAGAGCGCCGCCCAAGGTCTCCCCCGCTTCGCAAAGGGAGGAAAGAGGGAAAGCCGGCCGTTCTTCACTCCTCCCCCTCCTCTTACGGGGGAGGTGGCGCGCGATGGTCCCTTCCATCGCGTGACGGAGGGGGCGTCGGGCGATCGCTCACCGCTAAAGCGGCAGCCAGTTGCGCTTGCGGCTGTAGGACAGATAGCCCAGGTTGACGCCCAGGCGCAGGCCGAGGCCGGCCCGGATGGGGGCGAGGATGATGCCCTCGGCCCGCTGGTAGTTGACCCCCAGGCCGCCGACGAAATAGGCCGAGCCCTCGACGCCGGGAAAACGACGATAGAGGGCGTCCGGGTACTGCAGGTCGTAGCACAGGGTGAAAACCCGGCTGGCGTTGCCGCCGGCGTCAAAGCCGAACGACGGCCCCTGCCAGAACACTTCCTTGGGCGGGCGGTTCTTCATGTAGAGCAGGCCCCGGCCGTAGCGTAGGCCGACCCCGAAGGCGCCCGAGGCCTCCTCGCCGGCGATGTAGCCGGTGGGCCGGCCGTTGTCCCGGAACGCCCGCTCGATGGCCGCCCCGGCCGATTCCGCCGTGACCCCGAGGAAATCGGAGACGCGGTTGACCAGTTCGTCGTCGCTGTAGGTCGGGGCGGCCATCGGCGGCGCCGCGGACGGGGCGGAGTCGGGGTAGGGGGCCGCCTCCTGTTCATCCGTCGGTTGAGCCAGGGCGGGTCCGGCGGCGATCGACGCCAAGCCGGCGACGATGAGCGAGCGGCGGTCCATGAACGATCCCTCTACAAGGGTAGCCTAAGGTTCGCGGGTGATGGCGCCAGCGAGTTGGGCTTGTTTGCGACGATGGCCGTTAACGGGGGCTGAACGAGGCCGCCGGTCCGGCCCCGTCTCCAAAGGTGCGGGAACCGTGCTACAGCCGCGGCCATGACGACGCCGCTTTCCCGCATCCGCAACTTCGCCATCGTGGCACACATCGACCACGGCAAATCGACCCTCTCCGACCGCCTGATCCAGGAAACCGGCGGCCTGACGGCGCGGGAGATGAAGGAGCAGGTGCTCGATTCCATGGATCTGGAGCGCGAGCGCGGCATCACCATCAAGGCCCAGACGGTGCGCCTCGCCT
>JBPCMA010000226.1:0-4256 GCA_051002715.1 Caulobacteraceae bacterium | reverse complement strand
TTTTCGAGGACGCGCATGGATATCGAACCGGGCCGCATCGTCGTCGGCGACTGCATCGAGGCGATGGCGGGCCTGCCGGAGAAGTCGGTGGACCTGGTGTTCGCCGACCCGCCGTACAATCTGCAGCTCGGCGGCGAGCTCACCCGCCCCGACAACTCCCGCGTCGATGGCGTGGGTGACGATTGGGACCGGTTCGACTCCTTCGCCGCCTACGACGCCTTCACCCTGGCCTGGCTTGCCGCCTGCCGCCGGGTGCTGAAGGACGACGGCGCCTTGTGGGTGATCGGCAGCTATCACAACATCTTCCGGGTCGGCCGGGTGGTGCAGGACCTTGGCTTCTGGATCCTCAACGACGTGGTGTGGCGCAAGGCCAACCCCATGCCGAACTTCAAGGGAACCCGCTTCACCAACGCCCACGAGACCCTGATCTGGGCCGCCAAGAGCGCCGGCGGCAAGCGCTACGCCTTCAACTACGATGCGATGAAGATGGCCAACGACGAGGTCCAGATGCGCTCGGACTGGACCTTGCCCCTCTGCACCGGCGAGGAGCGGGTCAAGGACGCGGCGGGGGCCAAGGCCCACCCCACCCAAAAGCCCGAGGCCCTGCTGCACCGGGTGATCCTTTCGTCCACCACCGTCGGCGACGTGATCCTCGATCCCTTCTTCGGGGTGGGGACCACCGGGGCGGTGGCCCGGCGCCTGGGCCGGCGCTTCATCGGCCTTGAGCGGGAGGCGCGCTATGCCGCCCTGGCGGAGGCGCGGATCGCCAAGGTCGTCCCCGTCGCCCCCGCCGACCTCGATGTCATGACCTCGAAAAAGGACGAGCCGCGCATCCCCTTCGGCCAGATTCTCGAGGCCGGCCTGTTGCGCCCCGGCGATCTGGTGTGGTGCCCCAAGGGCGAGCGGGCGGCCAGGGTGCGGGCCGACGGCTCCCTGGCGGTGGGCGCGATCACCGGCTCGATCCACAAGATGGGGGCCATCGCCGCCTCCCAGGGGGCGTGCAATGGCTGGACCTACTGGCATTTCCGCACCGACAAGGGCCTGGCCCCCATCGACGTTCTGCGGGCGAAAGTCAGGGCGGAGATGGCGGCCTAGCTAGAGTCTGCCCCGCAGCGCCTTGCGAAACACCGAGGGAGTCGCCCCCAGCGCCTCTTCGATCGGCGTCCAGACGGCCCCTGGCGGCAAGGCTTCGCCGCTGGCCGCATAGACCTCCAGGGTCAGCGAAAAATGGGTGAAAACGTGGTTCACCGCGCCGGCCTCGCGCCAGCGCGCGGCGAGCGGGGCGGCGGCGAGGGCTTCGGCCGGGGTCCACGGGGCGGCGCGCCAGTCGCTGGTCGGCAGGCCCATCATGCCGCCCAGCAGGCCGCGCGGCGGCCGGCGAACCAGGGCGACCTGGCCGGCGCGGGTCAGGACATAGGCGACGCCGCGGCGATGGGGGCGGGCCGCCTTGGCGGCGCGGCGGGGATAGAGTTCTGGCGCTCCCGAAGCCTGGGCGCGGCAGTCCCGCGCCAGCGGACAGAGGCCGCACAGCGGCGCGGCCGGGCGGCAGATCGTCGCGCCAAGATCCATCAGAGCCTGGGCCCAGTCGCCGGGACGATCCGGCGTCGCCAGCTTCGCCGCCAGGGCCTTTAGTTCCGCCTTGGCGGCCGGGAGCGGCGTCTCGATGGCGTGGAGGCGGGCCATCACCCGCTCGACGTTGCCGTCAACCACGTTGGCGGGGCGGCCGAACGCGATGGCGGCGATGGCGGCGGCGGTGTAGGCGCCCACGCCCGGCAGGGCGCGCAACCCCGCCTCGCTATCGGGAAACCCCCCGCCCTGCTCGCCGGCCACGACGCGGGCGCAGGCCAGGAGATGGCGCGCCCGGGCGTAGTAACCGAGACCCGCCCAGGCCGCCATGACATCGTCGTCCGACGCGCCGGCCAGCGCCGCCACCGTGGGCCAGCGGGCGGTGAAGTCGCGGAAATAAGGGGTGGCGTGGGCGACCGTGGTCTGCTGCAGCATGATCTCCGAGAGCCAGACACGATAGGGATCGGCCCTTGCCCCCGGCGGCGCGCGCCACGGAAGGGCCCGGGCGTGAACGTCGTACCAGGTCAGCAGGCGGGCGCGGATGTCGGCGCGGATTTTGGCGACGGAAGGCATGAGAGGCGTTAGTATAGGCTTCATGCCCCGCCCGCTCCCCTCGGCGCCCGAGGCGGCGCGAATTCTCGCCGCCAAGCGCACCCGCCCGCCCCCCCGGCCGCCGCCGACGGCGGCGCGGGCTCTGGCCAAGGCCATCAAGGCCCTCGACGCCCGCTTCGGCCAGGGGGCTGGCGGCCTGCAGGCGCGGTGGAGCGAAATCGTCGGGGCGGAGCTGGCCCGGCGCACCGAGCCGACCCGCCTCGCCGCGCCGCGAACAGGCGCTGGGGCGGGCGGGGGTTCGGGCGGCGGGGCCAGCCTGGAGCTGCGGGTGGAGGGCCCGTCGGCCACCATCGTCCAGCACCGGGCCCCCGACATCCTGGCCCGGGTGAACCTCTTTCTGGGGGCCGGAGCGGTGGCGCGCCTGCGCATCGTGCAGGGCCCCCTGCGCGGTCTGGCCAGGGGCGACGCGGCCGCCCCTCGCCCGGCGCGGCGCCGGGCCAAGGGACCCCTCGACGCCGCCGCCGAACAGGCCCTGGCCGATACTCTGGCGAAGGTTCCCGACGGCCGCCTGAAGGCCGCCCTCGAGCGGCTCGGCCGCGAGGTGATGCGCGATCGGCGAGGATAGGCTTGCATGGAGGGCCGCCGCCGCGCCAAAAAGCGCTCGCCTAAAGACGCGCGGGGGGAATCGCGCTCTACTCACCTCGCCAGAAAGATCGGGATCGCCTCATGCGCACGCTGACCACCTTGACCACCGCCGCCGCCCTGGCCCTCGCCCTCGCCGCCTGCCAGAAGGCGACCACGGCGGTCACCGCCGAGGACATGTCCATGGGCAATCCCAAGGCGCCGGTCACGGTGATCGAATACGCCTCGGCCTCCTGTCCCCACTGCGCCGACTGGAACAAGGACGTCTTCCCCGCCTTCAAGGCCAAATACGTCGACACCGGCAAAGCCCGCTATGTGCTGCGCGAAGCGCTGACCGGCGAGCCGTCCATCGCCGCCGCCGGCTTCCTGACCGCCCGCTGCGCCGGCAAGGACAAGTATTTCCAGGTGCTGGACGCCACCTATCGCGCCCAGCCGGAGATGTTCAACGGCGGCGATCCGCACGCCGTGCTGCTGCGTATCGCCCAGTCGGCCGGCCTCACCGACGCCCAGTTCAACGCCTGCATCACCAACGAGGCGGCCATGAACGCCCTGAACGCCCGCTGGGAACATTACATGAAGGACGACCACATCACCGGCACCCCGACCTACGTCATCAACGGCAAGGTCTATGACAAGGGCGAGTTGACCATGGCCCAGATGGACCAGGCGATGGCCCAGGCGGCGGCGGGCGCCAAGGGGGCTTGAAGATGAACGCGCCGCGCGCCGCCGGCCTCGCCGCCCTTCTCGCCGTGGCCCTCGTGGCCGGCGCGGCGACGGCGCCGCCGGCCGGGCAGGAGGGCGACATGGCCCTGGGCAGCCCACGCGCGGCGGTGACGGTGATCGAATACGCTTCGGCCGGCTGCCCCCATTGCGCCAGCTGGGAGCGGCAGGTGTTCCCCGCCTTCAAGGCCAAATACATCGACACCGGCAAGGCGCGCTTCGTGTTTCGCGAAATGCTCTATGGCGACGCCGACCTCGCCGCCGCCGCCTTCCTCACCGCCCGCTGCGCCGGGCGCGGCAAGTATTTCCAGGTGGTCGACGCGGTCTTCGCCGACCAGGCGGCGCTGGCCCGCGCCGCCAGCCCGGCCGCCCTGGCCCAGATCGCCAAGGAAGCCGGGCTGAGCCAGGCCCGGTTCGACGCCTGCCTGCAAGACAAGGGCGCCATCGCCGCGCTCCAGGCGCGGGTGGAGCGCCACGAGAAAGAGGACGCCATCACCGGCACGCCCACCTTCGTCGTCGCCGGCCGCAAGCTGGAGGGCGACCAGAGCCTGGCCGAACTCGCCGCCGCCATCGCCGCCGCCCCGCGCCGGTAGGCAGGACAAGGCCGGTTGCGATGAAGCCCCCCACCCCTACCGTCATCGCCGGGCCTGTCCCGGCGGCCCATGCCCCAGCCGCTTGCCGTGGGCGGGCCCCGAGGGGGCAAAAAACCAACCCGGGGGCGGGGTGGGGGAGGACGTTCCCCCTCAACAGAGGGGGTTTGGGGAAAAATCGCCCCC
>JBPCMA010000225.1:0-18511 GCA_051002715.1 Caulobacteraceae bacterium | reverse complement strand
TCGGGCTCGTGGGCCTTCAGCGCGGAGAGAACGTCTTCCCGGGTCATGCGGCGATCATAGCGCAAGTCAGCCCGGCTGCGGAGGGGCCCATGCATAACACGCTTTGACGTATCGCGTGGCGATTCTGGAACCCGGTTCGTCTCCCGCGACCTGGACCTCTGGGCCCATCAGCGCGATGTGACGCTCGACTTCAGCCGGCCAGGCAAGCCGACCGACAACGCCTTCGCCGAGTCGTTCAACGGCAAGGTCCGGGCCGAGTGCCTGAACACCGCCTGGTTCTTGAGCCGCGACGACGCTCGCTCAAAATGCGAGGCTTGGCGCAGAGACTACAACGAGGAGCGACCCCACAGCTCGATCGGCCACAAGCGCCCGATCGAGCTCATGAACGGCGCCAGGGAGCACGGCCCCCTTGCCGCATGACAAACGGGAAATCCTAGACCGGGCCGGTCCAAGGTTGGGGTCAAGGTCAATCCACCCGGGACGCTCGTTATGGCTGGATGAGTTTCAGGGGGTCACGTCAGTCGCCAAAGCCCTGAAGCACGGGGTATCCGAAAAGACGCCCAACCCGGTGATCTAGCGCTGCGGCATCATCGCGATCGGCGTCTTGCTCGCCCCTCGCCGCGATGCGCCCGGTTACCCGCGAATCCGCCGCCGAAAAGTGACAAGCAAAGCGGCTCGGAAACTGATACGAACTTCGGGTGGGCGGCGGCGGACTTCGAGTGAAGTCTCGCGCAATTCGGGGAGACGCCAAATGCGACTTGCAGCCATTTCCGGTATGACCAGCGTAGGGATTGTCGTGATGGTCGTGGGCGTGGCCCACGTCCAGCCGCTTCCTCGTCAAAGGGTTGGGCTTTGGCGGAGCGACATGGTGACGGCTGGGCAACATGCGTCGTCTCAGATGTGTGTCGACGCCGCGTCCCAGGCCCAGGGATCGGTTTTCGGCTCGGACTTCCGAAAAAATCGCAAATGCCAGAACCATTTGACCCATAACGCGGATGGGTCGTGGACAGAGATCGCGACGTGTCAATCTCCCAGAGGCGGCATGCAGACCTCGCGCACGGACGTCAGCGGCGATTTCAGTTCGAAGTATGAGATGACGCTGCGCTCGCCGCCGAACGCGGCGCCTCTCGTCAGGATGTCCATGACTTGGGTCGGTCCGTGCAAAGCCGGTCAGCGAGGCGGAGACATGATCGTCAACGGCAAGACATACAACATCACGGACCATTGAGGCTGGTCATCGCCTCGGACGCCAAGGTCAGCCGAGCGCCGATTGTGTTGAAAAAACCGTTTCTTGCGATCTGCCGCGAAAATTTCGGGTCGTGCAGGCTAATCTCGAAAGCGGACGCCGGGAGATATCCGATTTGAGGCTTGCGGCTCTGCCGCCATCCTAGGTCCCGGACAGCGGCATCGAGCTGTGAATTCCGCCCTGGGCGACACTTCGGCTGATCTTTCGACCACCCCGATTTTGGTGTTTTTCAACACAAATCCGACATCAGCCGCCGTTGGGGTCGCGGCTTGTCGGCCAGGACCCGAGCGTCAGATCCTCACGCTCTAGCGCCGCCAGTTCGCCTGGCTATTTCCGCCCCGCCTTGCGGGCGGCGTATTTGGCGTCGCGCTTGGCCTTCTGCTCGGCCTTGGTGAGGGCCTTGCGTTCCTTGCGGTCGCCGCGCTTGGCCTCCAGGGCGGCCAGGGCCGCCGCCTCGGCCGCCAGGCGTGCCGTCTCCTTGGCCTCGGCGCGGGCTTTTCGCACGGCTTCCAGTTCGCGCGCCCTGATCTCGGTGCGGCCTTCGAAGGCCGGCGCGGTCACTGTCGGCTTGGGGCGCAGCTTGGCCACCAGGGCCTTCTTGGCCTCCGCCTGCGCCCCCAGGCGTTCGGCGAATCCGGTTTTCAGCGGGTCTTTCATGGGTCCTTCAGAGGATTGGAAAATCGCCCGTCCCTCAAAGCGCAAAACACGCCGCTAGGCAATGTCCCGGCCGCCCAGTATCAGACGGGCGCCGCGCTGGCCGGTCAGATAGCTCCACGCCCAGGTGAAGGCGACGACGAAGCGGTTGCGCAGGCCGATGAGGAAGTAGATGTGGATGGCGCTCCAGAACAGCCAGCCGATCAGGCCGGTGAGGCGCACCGGGCCCAGGTCCACCACCGCCGCCTTGCGCCCGATGGTGGCCAAGTCGCCATAGTTTTTGTAGCGGAACGGCGCGGGGGCGGCTTTTCCGCTCGCTCGCGCCGCGATGACCCGCCCGACGTAGCGGCCCATCTGCTTGGCGGCGGCGGCGAGGCCGGGGACGGCGCGGCCCTTGGCGCCCGTGACCGCCGCGGTGTCGCCGATCACGAAGACATCGGGCAAGCCGGGCGCGGTGAGGTCGCCCTCCACCCGCACCCGGCCGGACCGGTCGGGATCGGCCCCGATCCACCCCGCCGCGGCGGAGCCGCGCACGCCCGCCGCCCACACCACCGTTCCCGCCTCGATCCGCCCGGCCTTCAGGTCCACCCCGCCCTCGTCGCAGCCGGTGACGGCGGTGTTGGTCATCACCTGCACCCCCATGCGTTCCAGGGTGCGCGCGGCGTAGGCGGCCAGCGGCGCGGGGAAGGCGGCCAGCGGGCGCGGGCCGGCCTCGATGAGGACCACCCGCGCCGTGCGCGCATCGATGCGGTGAAAATCGCGCGGCAGGGCCTCGCGGGCCACCTCGGCGATCGCCCCGGCCAGTTCGACCCCCGTCGGGCCGCCGCCGACCACCACGAAGGTCAGCAGGCGCCGCTGGGCCGCCGCGCCCTCCATGAGTTCGGCCTGCTCGAAGGCAGTGAGGAGGCGTTGGCGGATGCGCGTGGCGTCCTCGATCCGCTTCAGCTCCGGCGCGCTCGCCGCCCAGTCGTCGTGGCCGAAATAGAACGGACGCGCCCCGGTGGCGAGGACCAGCCAGTCATAGTCGAAGGCAAGGGCCCCGGCTTCCACCCGTCGCGCGCCCGTATCGACGCCGGTGACCTCGGCCATCACTACCCGGACGTTCGTCTGGACCGACAGCAGGGCGCGGATCGGCCAGGCGATGTCGGCCGGCGAGAGGGCGGCGGTCGCCACCTGATAGAGCAGGGGCTGGAAGGTGTGGTGGTTGGTCCGGTCGATGATGGTGACGTCCGCCGCCGCGCCGGCCAGGGCCTTGGCGCACTCCAGCCCGCCGAACCCCGCGCCGACGATCACCACCCGCGGGCGCCGCCCGTCGGGCGCCGGCGGCGAGGCCGTCACTGGGGAAGCATTGGCCGGCCTTCGTGGGCGACGAGCAGGTCGTGCATGTCGTCGGCGTGTTCCTCCTCGACGCTCAAAATCCACTGGACCATGCGCTTGGTGGTCGGGTCGTCGTTGCCGAAATAGCGGACCAGTTCGCGGTAATGCTCCACCGCGATGCGCTCGGCGATGAGGTTCTCCTTGATCATGTCGACCAGGGTCGGGCCGGTGGAATATTGCGAGGCCGAGCGGGTGGCCAGGCCCTCGGGGTCGAAGTTGGGCGTCCCGCCGAGCTGGGTGATCCGTTCGGCCACCGCCAGCATGTGCTCCTGCTCCTCCTTGGCGTGTTCGGCGAATTCCGCCTTCACCCCTTCGCTGGAGATGCCCGTCGCGGTGATCGAATGCATGGTGTAGCGCAGCACGCAGACGATCTCGGTGGCCAGCACCGACTGCAGGATGGCGATGGTTCGCTTGGGGTCGCCCTTGTAGTTGGGGGTCAGGGCGCCGTCGGCGATGTCCTTGCGCGCCCGCGCCCGCAGGGTCTTTACGTCGGTGAGGAAGGGCCTATCGGTCTTCGGCGCGGTGGCGGCCATGATCTCTCCGTGGAATGAAGGCGCAGCCGCGCCCGTTGGCGGGCCGACGATCCTAAAGGTGAAAACGCCGTCCGCCGGCGCCAAGTTCCACCTGTTTTACGCCGCCGGGCCGGCGGCCGATAGCCTGGCCTGCAGCTTGGCCAGCAGTTCGGCCAGGTCGCGCACCGCCGAGGTGAGGTTGAGAACCTCCTTCTGTCGCAACTCGTCCATCTTCTGGTGGAGGAGTTCGATTTCCAGCTCCGCCTTGATGTTCACCCGATGGTCGGTCTCGGCGGCGGCGCGGTCGATGTCCTGCTGGCGGTTCTGGCTCATCATGATGAACGGCGCGGCGTAGGCGGCCTGGAACGACAGGGCCAGGTTGAGCAGGATGAATGGGTAAGGGTCCCAGCGCTTGACGAAGGCGGTGACGTTGAGGGCGATCCACACCGCCAGGATGATCGACTGGATGATGATGAACGGCCACGAACCCATGGTGGCCGCCACGCGGTCGGCAATCCTCTGGCCGAGGGTGAGCTCTCGCGCTGGCCGCCCGTTGCCGGCGAGGGCCTGGCGCGCCTCGCGGCGCATGCGCCGAAGCTCGGCCAGGAGCTTCGCCTCGGCGTCGTGCAGCCCCGCCTCGATTTCCGAGACGAGGGCGGCGGCGTTCTTCTCCTTCGGCTCGGGGCTTTTTTCGGTGGTGTCGGTCATCGGCGGGCTCCCTTGGCGGCGAGAAAGGCGATGAGGTCGGCGCGCTGGCGCGGATCGTGGATGGCGACCGCCATGGCGGTGCCGGGCACGTCCTTGGCCGGGCCGGTCAGGAAGCGGTCGAGTTCGGCCGCCGTCCACACCCGCCCCCACCCCTTGAGGGCGGCGGTGTAGTGGAAGCCGGCCGCCGTCCCGGCCTTACGCCCGACCACGCCGACGAGGCTCGGCCCCTGCCCGCCCCCCGCCGCCGCCACGTGGCACATGGCGCAGCGGTCCTCGAACAAGGCCGCCCCCGCCGCCGCGTCGCCTTTGGGCAAGGTCTGGGCCGTCGTCGCGGAAGAGAGGAAGACGGCGACCGCCACAACGCACCCCAATCCTCCCCCATGAAATGGGGGAGGGGGACCGGCGAAGCCGGTGGAGGGGGCGGCCTTGCAACGCCCGCGCGCGACATTCGCCCCCTCCACCGCTTCTCGGTCCCCCTCCCCTGCAAAGAGGCGGGGGAGGGTCGGCAAGGCGCGCCTCACTTGGCCCCGCCCCGCGCCGGGGCGATGCGCCAGACCATGTCACCGTCGTCGTCGGTCATCAGAAGCGCCCCGTCGTGGGCGATGGCCACCCCGACCGGCCGGCCCCACACCTTGGCGTCGTCGATCACGAAGCCGGTGAGGAAGTCCTCGTATTCGCCGGTGGGCGCGGCGCCGCGCATCTTCAGGCGGACGAGCTTGTAGCCGGTGCGCTTTCCCCGGTTCCACGAGCCATGCAGGGTGACGAAGGCGTCGCCGCGATACTCTGGCGGAAAGGCCGCGGCCCCCGCGCCGGCGGTGTAGAAGGTCATGCCGAGCGGGGCCGAGTGGGGCTGGATCAGCACGTCGGGCATGGCGACCTTGCCGGCCAGATCCGGGCGCTGGCCCTTGTGGCGCGGATCGGGGTGATCGCCGATGTAGTACCACGGCCAGCCGTAGAAGCCGCCCGCCTTCACCCGCGTGGCGTAGTCGGGCGGTAGGTTGTCGCCCAAGGTGTCGCGCTCGTTGACCACGCACCACAGCGCGCCGGACGGCCTTTGTACGGTGAGAGTGACGCAATTGCGAAGGCCGGTGGCGAAGACGCGCCGCCCGTCGCCCAGCGGGTCGAAGGCCAGCACGTCGGCCCGCCCCTCTTCGCGGCCCCACGTCGCGCCCAGAACATGGCCCGCCTGCCACGCCTTGATTTCCGCCGGCGACTTGGCGGCCATGCCCTCGGCGGTGTTGGAGCCCGACCCCACCGAGACGAACATCGTGCGCCCGTCGGCGGAAAAGGCCACGTCGCGGGTCGAATGGCCGCCGGTGGTCCCGGCGAGCTTGGCGACCACGACTTGCGCCGCGCCGCCCGCCTTGAAATCGCCGGGGGTGTAGGCGAAGCGGACCACCGAATTGTTGTTGGCCACATAGACCCAAGCCGGCTTGGGCCCCGGCGGCCAGAAGGCGATGCCGAACGGCCGGTCGAGGCCCTCGGCGAAGACGGCGCGCTGGGCCGGCGTGGCGGCCCCGTCGGCGGCGCGCAGCACACTGATCCGGCCGGCGTCGGTCTCGGCGACGAAGATGTCGCCATTGGGCGCCACGCGGATCTGGCGCGGGCCTTCCAGCTTGGCGAAGGGCGTCACGGTGAAGCCGGGCAGGGTCTTCAGGGCCGCGCCCGGCGGGCGGGCGACGACGCTCGACGAAGCCTGCGCCGATGGGGTGTTGAACGGCGCCGGCAGGTCGGCCGCCGTGATGTGGCGGACCACCCCCGGCGCGTCCGACCGCCAGTCGCCTAGAGCGGCGGTCCCTCCACGCACTGGCGCGCCGGCGACGGACGTGGCGATGGCCAGGGCGGCCGTGGCTAGGACCGATATTTTCAGCATCACCCTCTCCCGCGATCATGAAGCGCGCCCGAACGATAATCCCCGCGCCCACCCGGCGCCAGCCTCGCCGCAAGCGCCTTGATCCTCCCCAGCCTGGCCCGCGCCGGCGGCCACGACGATGTGTCCGCGAGCCGCCTCAGGCGTTCGCGGGCGCGGCGCCGCGAAGCGCCCCCATGTCGGCGCGGCGTTGGGCGCGGCAGGCGTCGATTTCCTGGGCCTTGCGCGCCGGCGACCAGCCCAGCAGCGGGGCCATGGCTTGGGCCGCCGGGGCCAGGGCGGCGAGACCGCCATCCAGGTCGAACCAGACGCGGCCGGCGCGGCGGACCCAATAGTCCTCAAGGGTGAGAGCCCCTTCGACCAGCACCGCGTGGGCCGCCTCGGCCGCCGGGCCGCCGGGGATGGCGTGGATGTCGCAAGCCGCGTCGCCGCCGATCAGGGCCTCGTCGGCGGTGCGGCAGGGCCGATGTTTGACCCCAAGCGCGCTCTCCACATGATCGACCACCCGCTCAGCCATCCGCCGATAGGCGGTGAGCTTGCCGCCGGCGATGGAGAGCACACCCGCCCGGCCGCTCCACAGCTCGTCGCGGCGGGAGATGTCGGAAGCGGCCTTGCCCTCTTCGCCGACCAGGGGTCGCACCCCGGCCCAGGCCGAGACGACATCGGTGCGGGTGAGCGGCGGGGTGCGAAAGCGGGCGGCCGCGGCGGCCAGCAGATAGTCGGCGTCCGCGCCGGTGATCGCCGGCCAGGCGCTCGCGACGGCCTCAAAGGTGTCGGTGGTGCCGATGTAGGTGATCGCGCCCCGCGGAACGGCGAACACGCCGCGCCGATCGGCGGCCACAAGGATCACGGTGCGCTCGATGGGCAGCGCCGCTCGCGGAACGACCAGATGGATGCCGCGGGTGAGGCGCAGGCGCGGCGCGGCGCCCGGGCTCTCCATCGCCCGCACGGCGTCCACCCATGGGCCGGCGGCGTTGACGATGACCCGGGCGGCGAGGCGGCCGCGGCGCTCGCTCGCGCCCGGCAGGGTCTCGGCCACCTTGAGGCCGGCCGCCCGGCCGCCCTCGCCGACGATCCCCTCGGCCTTGGCGTAATTGACCACCAGGGCGCCGTGGGCGGCGGCGCTCCGAACGTTGGCGAGGGTCAGGCGCGCGTCATCGGTGAGATATTCGGGATAGACCACCGCGCCGACCAGATCGTCGGCCGCGATGGCCGGCTCGCGCGACCGCAGCTCGGCTGGCGACCACACCTCATGCCGCCGGCTTTTGGGAACGCCGCCCAGCCTCTCGAACGCCCACAGGCCGGCGCGCAGCTTGGCGATGGCGGCGGCGCTTCTGGCCGGAATGACGAAGGGCGTGCGGCGGGCCAGATGCGGGGCGATGGCCTCGACGATCTTGCGCTCCGAGGCCGCCTCGCGGACCAGGGCGATATCGCCCTGGGCCAGATACCTGAGGCCGCCGTGGATCATCTTCGACGACCGGCTGCTGGTCCCGGCGGCGAAATCGCGCGCCTCGACCAGGGCGACGGAGAGGCCGCGCATCGCCGCGTCCCGCGCCACCCCGGCCCCGGTGATGCCGCCGCCGATCACCGCCAGGTCGAAGACGCGCGCTTCCAGGGCGTCGAACAGGGCGTCGCGGTCGCGCAGGTCGAGGGCGGCGTTTTTCATCGCCGCGACTCTACCGGCGCCGGCGCGTCGGCGTATAGGGGTGGCATGGCCAAGACCCAGGTGTTCCGCGTCGGCCTGCTGGGCGCCTCGCGCATCGCCCGAACGGCGGTGATCGAACCGGCTCGCCGCGCCGAAGGTTTTCTGGTGTCGGCGGTGGCGGCGCGCGACCCGGCCAGGGCCGCCGACTATGCGCGCGAACACGGCATACCCGCCGTCGCGGAAGACTATGCGGCGCTGATCGCCAGAGACGATGTCGATGTGGTCTACAACGCCCTGCCGCCGGCCGGCCACGCGGCGTGGACCATCGCCGCCTTGAACGCCAGCAAGGCGGTGCTGTGCGAAAAGCCCTTCGCCCGCGACGCCGGCGAGGCGGCGGCGATGGCGGAGGCGGCGCGCGCGACCGGCCGACCCTTGCTGGAAGCCTTCCACTACCGCTTCCACGCCGTCATGCGCCGCGCCGAGGCCCTGGCGCGCGAGGGGATTCTGGGCGCCCCGCACACCGGCGCGGCCGAGTTCAACGTGGCGATCCCCAGGAGGCCCGGGGAACTGCGCTGGAGCGCCGACCAGGGCGGCGGGGCGATGATGGATCTAGGCTGCTACCCCCTGCACGCCATGCGCACCCTCATGGGCTCCGAACCCGAAATCGCCAGCGCCGAGGCCCGCTTCGAGGATGGGGTCGACGCCGCCATGCGCGCCCAGATCTTCTTTCCCGGCGGAGCGGCGGTTTCCATCGCCTGTTCGATGACCGCGCCGGCCTTCTCGGCCAGCCTTCGCCTGGGCGGCGAACGTGGCTCTCTGGAGATCGTGAACTTCGTCGCCCCCCAGTTCGGCTGCCGCTTCGCGGTCACCGTGAACGGCCAGAGGCGCGAAGAGGCCACCGAAGGCCCGACGACCTACGCCGCCCAGCTCGTCCATCTGCACGCCGTCCTGACCGGCGAGGCCGCGCCGCTCACCGGCGGGGCCGACGCCATCGCCAACATGACCGCCATCGACGCCATCTATCGGCGGGCACGGTCATGAGGGTTCAGCGCCTCGCCCCGATCCTCGCCACCCTGGCGCCGAGCAATCATCCTTACCTCAACGGGCCGTGGACGCCGTTGCGCGAGGAGGTCGACGCCGACGATCTCGATGTCATCGAGGGCGCCATCCCCGCCGACCTCGACGGGGTCTATCTGCGCAACACCGAAAACCAGGTCCATCAGCCGCTCGGCCGCTTCCACCCCTTCGACGGCGACGGCATGATCCACCAGATCGATTTTCACGGCGGCCGGGCGAGCTATCGCAACCGCTTCGTGCGCACCCGTGGCTTCGCCGCCGAACAGGAGGCGGGCGGCTCGCTGTGGGGCGGGCTGGCCGATCCGGTCTCCCTGGCCAAACGGCCGGGCCACGGCGCGCACGGGAGCCTGAGGACTCCTCGAGCACCGACATCGTGGTCCACGCCGGCTTGGCCCTTTCCACCTTCTACCAGTGCGGCGAGGGATATCGGATCGATCCCCTGACCCTGGAGACCCTGGGGATCGAAGCCTGGGTCCCCATCGACGGCGTCTCGGCCCATCCCAAGCTCGACCCGGCCACCGGCGAACTGTTGTTCTTCAACTATTCCAAGCACGCGCCGTTCTTGCATTTGGGCGTGGTGGACGCCCACAACCGCCTGGCGAACTACCGGCCAGTCGCCACGCCCGGCCCCCGCCTTCCCCACGACATGGCGTTCACCGAGCATTACGCCATCCTCAACGACCTGCCGATGTTCTGGGACGCGGCGCTTCTAAAGCGCGACATCCACGCGGTGCGCCTGCACGAGGGCCTCGCCTCACGCTTCGCCCTCGTTCCTAGGGCCGGCGGCGAGGTTCGCTGGTTCGAAGCCGCGCCGACCTACGTGCTCCATTGGCTGAACGCCTACGAGGAAGGCGACGAGGTGATCCTCGACGGCTATTTCCAGGAGGATCCCATGCCGGCGCCGCGCGCCGACACGCCGGACGGGTTCGGGCCGATGATGGCCTATCTGGACGCCCACGCCTTCCGGCCGAAACTGCACCGCTGGCGGTTCAACCTGGCCGACGGGTCGACCCGCGAGGAGCGGCTGGACGACCGCGTCCTGGAGTTCGGCGTCATCGACCCGCGCCGCGCCGGGCGGCCCTACCGCTACGCCTATTCGACCCTGTTCGAGCCGGGCTGGTTCCTGTTCACCGGCTGGGTCAAGCACGACCTTGAGACCGGCGAGAGCTGGACCCATCAACTGGACCCTGGCCGCTACGGCGGCGAGGCGTCCTTCGCGCCGCGCACGGGGTCGGCCGGCGAGGACGACGGCTATCTGATCAGCTTCATTACCGACGAGAACACCGGGACGTCCGAATGCATCCTGATCGACGCCGCCCGCCTCGAGGAGGGGCCGGTCTGCCGCATCGCCCTGCCGCACAAGCTGTGCAGCGGGACCCACGCCTGCTGGGCGCCGCGCGATCAGCTTCGGGCGCCCGCCATCCTCTAGGAGATCCTTAAGATCCATGCCGAATGCCGACATCGACTACGCCACGGCCACCGCCGGCGGCCTCGCCGCCGCTCTCGCCGCCCGGCGGGTGAGCGCCGTCGAACTGTGCGACGCCGCGATCCAGCGCATCGAGCGCCTGGACGGGCCGATCAATGCGGTGGTGGTGCGCGATTTCGAGCGGGCCCGCGAGGCCGCCAAGGTCGCCGACGCCGCCCTGGGGCGGGGCGAGCGGCGGCCGCTGCTGGGCGTTCCGATGACGGTCAAGGAATCGTTCAATGTCGCGGGCCTGCCCACCACCTGGGGTTCGCCCGCCTTCAAGGACTGGATCGCGCCTACCGACGCGGTGGCGGTGGCCAGGCTCAAGGGGGCCGGCGCGGTGATTCTCGGCAAGACCAACATTCCGCCCTTCCTCGCCGACTGGCAGAGCGACAATCCGGTCTATGGGCGCACCAACCATCCCCTCGATCCCGGCCGGACCCCTGGCGGCTCGTCGGGCGGGGCGGCGGCGGCCCTGGCGGCCGGCATGGCGCCCCTGGAGTTCGGCTCGGACATCGGCGGGTCGATCCGGGTGCCGGCGTCGTTTTGCGGCGTATTCGGCCACAAGCCCAGCTATGGCCTCGTGCCGGCGCGCGGCCAGTCGGCGCCGGGCCAGGACGGCTGCGCCCCGCCGCTGGCGGTGGTCGGCCCGTTGGCCCGCACCGCCCAGGATCTGGCCTTGGCGCTGGATATCGTCGCCGGCCCGGACGCGGACGAGGCGGTGGGCTATCGCCTCGATCTGCCCGCGCCCCGCCATGATCGCTTGGCTGACTTCCGTGTGCTGATGATCGACGAGCATCCCTCGGCGGCGCTCGACGGCGAAATCCGCGCCGCCCTGCGCGCCCTGGCCGCGAACCTCGAGGGCGCCGGCGTTTCGGTGGAGCGGCGCAGCGACCTCGTCCCCGACCTCGCCGCCGCCCAGGGCGCCTACGTCACCTTGCTGTTCACCGCCATCTCGCGCGGCGGGCCGCCGCAACCCGATCCGCTCTCGGCCCACGCCTGGCTCGACGCCCTGGACATGCAGTTCGCCGTGCGCCGCCGATGGGCGGAGCTGTTCCGCGCCTTCGACGTGGTCATCGCCCCGACCTTCGGCGTGGTCGCATTTCCCCATGACGAGGGCGACTTCAACAGCCGCATCCATACGATCGACGGGGTCGATACCGCCTATGGCGCCCAGGTCGCCTGGCCGGGCCTGGCCACCTTCGCCAACCTGCCGGCCACCGCCGTCCCCATCGGCGCGACAAAGTCCGGCCTTCCGATCGGCGCGCAGATCATCGGCCCCTATCTGGAAGATCGCACGCCCCTGGCCTTCGCCGCGATGATAGAGCGGGCATTCAGGGCCAACGGCTGAAGGTCAGCGCGAACCGCCGGACTCGCGCCCTCTCTCCGCCTGCATGGCGTCGAACGCCCGTTGCTGAACCGGGGTGAGCTGGGCGTAGAAGCGCTTGGTGGCGTCGATCCGCGCCACGGTGATGGCGCGCATCTCGTCCATTCCGGCCAGCATCATGTCCAGGCGTTGCGGGGTCGGCATAGAGGCGGTGGTCTCTTCACGCCTCCGCATCCTCTCCATGGCGGTGGTCGGCGGGGCCATGGCCTGGACGAAGGCTTGCAGCGCGCCGTCCTGATCGGGGCGCAGGCGCAAGGTCTCGCGCAGGCGCTGGGCCTGGGAGGCCGCGGTGACCGGCGGCGGCTCGCCGTTCGACCTGGGGGGTCCCGGCGGCGGGCCGTACTGGTCCTGGGCGAGGCCCGCGGCGGGAACCGCCAGCGAGGCGGCGAGAGCGGCGAGCAGAAAAAGGCGGGGCGAGGATGTCATGAACGGCTCCGTTGGTTGGGCGATCCTATACACGAGCGGCGTGAATGTCGCCTGAACGCCCGGCGCCGGTCACGACAGGGCGTTTCGGCAGGCGCCGGCCATGGCGAAGGGGGTCACGGCCACCGCCGCCAGGGCGTAGGCGGCCAGCAAAGCGAACGCGCCCCGCCACGGCAGGCCCGCTTCAAAGGCCGCCGTCGCCGCGCCGCCGAAGATCACCGGGGCGGCGAGCAGGGGCAGAACGATGACCGCGATCAGCACCCCGCCGCGCCGGCTGGCCAGGGTCAGGGCCGCGCCCGCTCCGCCGACGAAGGAGAAGGCGACGCCACCCAGGGCCGCGGTCGCCGCGATCATCGCCGCCGCGGCGGGCGGCGCGCCCAGGGCGATGGCGGCCACCGGCGCGGCGAGCGCCAGCGGCGCGCCGGCGGCCAGCCACTGGGCCACGCACTTGACCGCCGCCACCGCCTCCAGCGGCAGCGGCCCGAGGGCCAGAAGGTCCAGCGCCCCGTCCTCGAAGTCGCGCTCGAACAAGCGATCGAGGCTGAGCAGGCTGGCCAGGGCCAGGCTCACCCAGGCGACGCCGCCGGCCACCGCCGCCAAGCGCGCCGGCGAAGGGCCCACGGCCAAGGGAAGCATGGCGGTCGCCGCCGCGAAGAAGCCCAGAGCCAGCAGCGGGCCGCCGCCGCGCCCCCAGGCCAGCGACAGTTCGCGGCGCAGCAGGGCTCCAACGGCGCTCATATGCCGATTTCCACGGTGCGCGCGGCGACGGGCAAGGGGTCGTGCATGGCCGCCACAATGAGGCCGCCGCCCCTCAGGTGTTCACCCATCACCTCGCCCAGAAGGACCCGGCTGGCTCCGTCCAGCGGGGCGAGCGGCTCGTCCAGCAGCCACAGCGGGCGGGGCGCGGCGATCAGCCGGGCCAGGGCCAGGCGGCGGCGCTGGCCAGCCGACAGCACGCGGACCTCCAGTTCGAGCAGCCGGCCCAGGCCCAGGCGCCCGGCCGCGGCCAGGGCGCCGGCCGCGTTCCCGCCGGCCCAGCGTGCCTGAAAATAGAGTTCCTCGCGCGCCGTGCGGCCGGTCTTGAGGCCGTCCTGGTGGCCGATCAGATGACAGGCGCCTCGTCGCGCTTCGCCGCCCTCGATCTCGCCCGCATCGCCGAAAAAGCGCACGGCGCCGGCCAGCGGGCGGATGAACCCCGCCACCGCCCGCAACAGGCTGGTCTTGCCCGCCCCGTTCGCCCCTGTCACGGCCAGCGCCTCGCCGGCCGCCACGCAGGCGTCGAGCCCGGAAAACAACAAACGTTCGCCACGCTCTATGGCCAGGCCTTCGATGGCAAGCCGCGCGATCATCCCGCTCGCCCCGCATGGACGCGGCGGCGCGCCAGGTCTAAGACGGCCCCGGCCGCACGGGGACGATGCCGCGCGGGGCGGAACCTGTGCGTCCGCCCCGATCCGCGCACGATCCTCCGAGCCGATTTTCGGACGGCCTGGAACTTGCAAAGGACTTCCCCGACATGCCCTCCATCGACACCTTGAACACCCGCCGCCGATTGACGGTCGGCGAGAAGACCTACGCCTATTTCAGCCTGCGCGCCGCCGAGGAGGCCGGACTTACCGGCATTTCGCGCCTGCCGGTGTGCATGAAGGTGCTGCTGGAGAATTTGCTGCGGGGCGCGGGCGGCGTGGGGACCGGCCGGGCCGACCTGGAGGCCTTCGCGGCCTGGATCGACAACAAGGGCGCGGCGCGCCACGAGATCAGCTTCCGCCCCGCGCGCGTGCTCATGCAGGATTTCACCGGCGTACCGGCGGTGGTCGACCTGGCCGCCATGCGCGACGCCCTGGCGGCCCTGGGTGGCGACCCGGCGCGGATCAACCCCCTCAACCCGGTCGATCTGGTGATCGATCACTCGGTGATGGTGGACTATTTCGGCACCCCCAAGGCCTTCGCCGAGAACGTGGAGAAGGAGTACGACCGCAACATCGAACGCTACCGCTTTCTGCGCTGGGGATCGTCGGCCTTCAACAACTTCCGCGTCGTGCCGCCCGGAACGGGGATCTGCCATCAGGTAAACCTGGAGAACCTCGCCCAGACCGTATGGACCGCGGAAGAGGGAGGTGAATTTCTCGCCTATCCCGACACCCTGGTCGGCACCGACAGCCACACCACCATGGTCAACGGCCTCTCGGTCCTGGGCTGGGGGGTGGGCGGCATCGAGGCGGAGGCGGCCATGCTCGGCCAGCCCATCCCCATGCTGATTCCGGAGGTGATCGGCTTCCACATGACCAAGGCGCTGCCGGAAGGCGCCACCGCCACCGACCTGGTGCTCACCGTCACCCAGATGCTGCGCAAGAAGGGCGTGGTCGGCAAATTCGTGGAGTATTACGGCGAAGGCCTCGCCAGCCTCACGGTGGAGGACCAGGCCACCATCGCCAACATGGCGCCCGAATACGGCGCCACCTGCGGCTTTTTCCCGGTCACCCGGTCCACCATCGACTATCTGACCGCCACCGGCCGCGCCCCCGAGCGGGTGGCGCTGGTTGAAGCCTATGCCAAGGAACAGGGGCTGTGGGTCGAGCCGGGGATCGAGCATCCGATCTTCACCGACACCCTGGAACTTGACCTTTCCACCGTAATGCCATCGTTGGCCGGCCCCAAACGGCCGCAGGACCGGGTTCTGCTTACCGACGCCGCCGCCAGCTTCCGCGCCGCCCTCGCCGGCGAATTCGGCAAGGGCGAAGGCGCTTCGGCGCCTCGCACGTCAGTCGAGGGCGAGGGCCACGACCTGGGTGACGGGGATGTGGTGATCGCCGCCATCACCTCCTGCACCAACACCTCCAATCCCAGCGTGCTCATCGCCGCCGGCCTGCTGGCCAAGAACGCCGTCGCCAAGGGCTTGAAGGTGAAGCCGTGGGTGAAGACCTCGCTCGCCCCCGGCTCGCAGGTGGTCACGGACTATCTGACCAAGGCGGGGCTCACCAAGCCGCTGGACGCGCTGGGCTTCAACTTGGTGGGCTATGGCTGCACCACCTGCATCGGCAATTCCGGGCCGCTTTCCGAGCCCATTTCCAAGGCGGTGCAGGCCGGCGACCTAGTGGCCGTCTCGGTGCTGTCGGGCAACCGCAACTTCGAGGGCCGGGTCAATCCGGACGTGCGGGCCAACTACCTGGCCAGCCCGCCGCTGGTGGTGGCCTACGCCCTCGCCGGCTCCATGCTGATCGACCTGACGAGCGAGCCGCTCGGCCAGGGCAAGGCGGGCAAGGACGTGTTCCTCAAAGACATTTGGCCCACCAACAAGCAGATCGTCGACATCCAACGAAAAGTGGTGGCCAGCGAGATGTTCGCCGAGCGCTACAAGGACGTGTTCAAGGGCGACAAGAGCTGGCGGGCGATCGAGGTTACCGGCGGCCAGACCTACGCCTGGGAAATGGGCTCGACCTACGTTCAGAATCCACCCTATTTCGATGGCCTGACCATGATCCCCGCGCCGGTCGCCGATATCGTCGAGGCGCGTATCCTGGGCATCTTCGGCGATTCCATCACCACCGACCACATCAGCCCGGCCGGCAACATCCGCAAAGCCTCGCCGGCCGGCGAATATCTCACCGGCCATCAGGTCAGCCAAGGAGACTTCAACTCCTACGGCGCGCGGCGCGGCAACCACCAGGTGATGATGCGCGGCACCTTCGCCAACATCCGCATCCGCAACAAGATCACCCCCGACATCGAAGGCGGGGTGACCCGGCATTTCCCCTCCGGCGAGGAGCTGTCGATCTATGACGCGGCCATGCGCTATAAGGCCGAGGGGCGCGCCACGGTGGTCCTGGCCGGCAAGGAATACGGCACCGGCTCGTCGCGCGACTGGGCGGCCAAGGGCGCCAGGCTGCTGGGGGTGCGGGCGGTGATCGCCGAGAGCTTCGAGCGCATCCATCGCTCCAACCTGGTGGGCATGGGCGTCCTGCCGCTGCAATTCATCGCCGAGGGCTGGCAGCGCCTGGGCCTCACCGGCGAGGAGATCGTCACCATCCGCGACCTGGCCGACCTCCATCCCCGCCGCCAGCTCATGGTCGAACTCTACCGGCCCGGCGACGGCAAGATCGCCCGCTTTCCGGTCCGCTGCCGCATCGATACGCCCACCGAGCTGACCTATTTCAAGAACGGCGGGGTGCTGAACTTCGTGCTGCGCAACCTGGCCAAGGCGGCCTAGTCGGCCAATGTTCACACTTTCGTGAACGGCCGGCCGGCCAAACTCCGCTTAATTGCGGCGTCATGAGGCGAGCCGCGCTCCTGCTGACCCTGTGCGCCGGATTTGGCGCGGCCGGAGCGGCGTGGGCGCGGGCGCCAGTGGTGGTTGAACTCTTCACCGCCCAGGGCTGTTCGTCCTGCGGCCAGGCCAACGCCTTCGTCGCCCGCCTCGCCGAGCGGCCGGACATCATCGCCCTCACCTGGTCGGTGGATTATTGGGACTATCTGGGCTGGAAGGACACCTTCGCCCAGCCCGCCTTCGCCGATCGCCAAGCGGCCTACGACAAGCATTTCGGCCTGCGCGACGTCTATACTCCGCAGGTGGTGATCGATGGCGCGTCCCAGACATCCGGCGACAAGACCGCGGCGATCGAGGCCCTGATTCGCCAGGCGCGCCGCGCGCCGCTTAAGCGCCTGGACATCAGGATGCGTCAGGACGGTCGGGTCGGGGTGGGCTCCGGCGCGCGACCGCGCGGCGGCGCGGAAGTGTGGCTGATCCGCTTCGACCCCCGCGAGCAGGACGTCGAAGTGAAGGCGGGAGACAATCGCGGCGCCACCATCGCGCACCGCGACGTGGTGCGCCAGTTGGCGCGGCTGGGGGCATGGGCGGGGCGGCCGGTGAATTTCAAGCTTCCGCCGGCCAGCGAGGACGGCCTGACCACCCTGGTCCTGGTTCAGGGCGCGCATGGCGGCCGCGTCCTGGGCCTGCTCGAAACTCCCGAGGCCAAGCGCGACGCCGGCGACTAGAGCGCCGCGCCCAGATAGAAAAACCCCCGCGGCAGGAGGGGAGAGGGCCGCGGGGGTGTCTTGTTTTGGCTGTCGACCGACCAGAGCCCGCAAATCCTGGGGGGCTGGGGGGCTGTTCAGGGTCCGGGACCCGCGGGTGTTCCGATCAGCCGACCGTCATAAGATCGAGGCCCAAGCGGGCGCCCGAGCGACGGAATTAAGGTGATTTAGCGGCGCGAGGTTAAGCCCCGTTAATCTTTCGCCGGACACGAGCGCCGACCCTCCGCGCCCGAAAAACAAAAGCCCCGCGGCCGAGAGCCCGGGGCGATTGGGAGGCTTTAAGCGTCGGCCGGCCGAAACCCGCGATTCCAGGGGGCTGGGGGGGCTGTTCAGAACCGAAACCGTGAAAGTCCCGACCAACCGACGAAGGGCTAGATCGAGGGCCAAGCGGGCGCGCGGTTGGCGGAAACAAGGTGATTTCGCGGCGCCGCACAATTTGCGCCGACCGGCCCCCCGGGCTAGGTTTCGATTCGCATGGCCCTCGACCCAGCGCAGCCGACGCTTATCCCCCCTGGCCGCCAGGCGGGAGTGGTCTTTTTCGACCGGCGTGAACTCAATCGACTTCTGGGACTCTATGGCCGGATGGTCGCCGCCGGCCACTGGCGCGACTACGCCATAGACCATCTGAAGGACGCGACGGTGTTCTCGGTCTTCCGCCGCGCCAGCGAAGCGCCGCTCTATCGCATCGAAAAGCATCCCGCCCTGGCGCGCCGCCTGGGCGCCTGGCGGGTTCTGGCGCACGGCGGCCTGGTCCTGACCCGCGGCCCCGAGTTGGAAGGCGTCCTGCGCCTCTTCGACCGGGCGCGACTGACGGTGGTGAAGTAGCACGGCGAGAAAAAACCCCGGCGCGAGCGCCGGGGCTTCGTGGAAGGTTCGAGGCCGTTCAGCCTACCGCCGACCGCCCATGAAGAACAGCAGGAAGCGGAACAGGTTGACGAAATCGAGGTAGAGGCTGAGCGCGCCCCAGCTGGTGGCGACGTTCATGCCGGCGGTATCGCCGCCCAACTGGTAGTAGGTCATCTTGAGCCGCTGGGTGTCGGCCGCGATCAGGCCGGCGAAAATGCCCACGCCCAGCAGGTTGATAATGAACACCAGCATCGGGGAGCGAAAGAAGAAGGT
>JBPCMA010000224.1:0-6147 GCA_051002715.1 Caulobacteraceae bacterium | reverse complement strand
GTTGTGGTGTCGATGGCGGTCTGGTGCTCGAGCTCGGCGTTGAGTTCGGCGCCGGCCAGGACGATGATGGCCGAGAGCCAGATCCACACCATCAGGCCGACCACGGCGCCGAGCGACCCATAGGTGCGGTCATAGTGGGCGAAGCGGCTGGCGTAGAAGGAGAAGGCCACCGAGGCGAGGAGCCAGAGGACCGTCGCTAGGGCGCTCCCCCAGGTGATCCAGCGCCAGCGCGCCGCCTCGCGGCTCGGCCCAAAGCGGTAGAGGAGGGAAAGGCCGCCGGCGAAGGCGAGAACCAGCAGTGGCCAGCGCGCCAGGTTGAACAGGAACTCGGCGTCCTTGCCTAAGAAGGCGGCTACCACCGAGCTGGCGCCTAGGGCGACGAGCGTCCCCATGGCGAAGACCAGCAGGCCAATGGTGAAGGCGAGCGACGTGAGGGTGGCGCCAATGAAGCCCCGCTTTTCCTTTTCCTCGTAGGCGACGTTCAACCCGACCATGAAAGTCCTCATCGCCCCGTTGGCGCTCCAGAAGGAGATGACGAGGCCGCCGATCAAGGCCAGGGACAGGCCGCCACCGCGCGCCCGCGCCAGGCGGATCATCTCGCCGCCGATGAACTTCACCATGTCGTGGGGCAAGATGACGCCGATCACCTGGAGCTGGCGCGGCACATCGTTGACATCGCCGACCAACCCATAGAGGGCGACGAAGGCGCCCAGGGCCGGGAAGATGGCTAAGAGGACGCTGAAGGTGACGCCGCCGGCGATGATGGTGATGTTGTCGGCGTTGAACTCACTCCACAGGCGCACCAGCACGTCCTTCCAGCCGCGCAGGGGGATTTGGGCGGGGTCGCGGGCGCCTCGGCCGCGATTTGGGCCGGCCGCGGAGGGTGTGGAAAAGGTGGGCCGGCGAGGGTCTGCGAAGAGGCGCGCCAGGGTCGCCACCAGGGCCACGCCCACGGCCATGTCCAGGGGCTTCACTGGGCGCTCGCCCGCGCGGCCCCCCGCCGCGCCGCCTCATTCTTTAACGAACCCGCCATGTTTGCAGCCTCCAGCCTTAACAACGGCGGGGGTCGCATTTCAGGTTCGCAGCTTGTTGTGAATGGCAGTGGCGGCGATGGCCGCTTCGGCGGTCGCGATGGCAATCTGGTTCAATCCAAGCACCACGTCGCCGGCGGCGTAAACGCCCTCGATGGAGGTCTGCTGATGGGCATCGACGATCAGCTTGCCGTCCTTGTCGTGGTCCGCGCCCCATTTGACCGCCAGGCGATTTTCCATGTCACAGCCGAGGGCCAGATAAAGGTGGTCGAAGCGGCGGGAGCGTCCAGGCGCCGGCAGCGCCACCGAAACCGTTCTCGGCTTGAGAGAGATCGCGCCGATCTCAACTTCGAGCATCTCCACGCCGCTCGCCTTGAGCCTATCGTTGTCTTTCAGGTCGGCGGCATGGCCCAGGTGGAGGAGCGTCACCCGTTCGGAATAGGTGCGAAGGAACAGGGCCTCCCGGGCGCCCAGGTCGCCGTCGCCCAGCACCGCAATGCGCTTGTCAATGGCTTCGAACGCGTCGCAGATCGGACACAACCGAACCAAGCTTTGCCGGATAGCCGCGTCCAGGCCCGGCACGTCCGGCTTGTGATCGATAAGGCCGGTGGCGAGCAGGGCGAAGGGCGCGGCGACCGCGCCCCGTTCCAGATCGAAGCGGAAATTGTCGCCCTCCTTGACCAGGTCGCCAGCGCGGCCTTCGCGGATATGGGCGCCATATCGTTTCGCCTGGGCGCGCAGGCGCGACAGCAGTTCAGGACCGGCGACCCCGCCGGGAAAGCCCGGGGTGTTGTGGCTGCGCGGAATCCAGCTAGCGCGCGGCAGGCCGCCGTCGAGCACCAGGACGCGGCGGCGATAGCGGCCGAGATAGGTGGCGGCGGTAAGACCGGCCGGGCCCGCGCCCACGATGACGGCGTCGAAGGTTTCCATGGTGCGGTTCAGGAGCCTTGAGTGTCGATAGGAGGGACTGTCAAGGCAAACTCGTCGGGGAAGGCTTCGCTCCGCCGCTGCCCCCGATTTTTGGGCAGCAGCCATCGGTCCTCCAAGAAAACATAGGGGGAGACGCGGCAACCGAGCCCCTTGCTTATGAGGCTTACGACCTAACAACGCGTGAAACGAAGGCTTAGGGAATCTGGTTTGACATTGCTGGATTGGGGCATGCTGGACGCCGCGATCCGAGACGGGGAGTTGGCGGGCGACCGAAAGGTCGCGAGCTGACTGGCGCCATCGCCGACCCGAAGCAGCGGTACCGCACGCTTATGTCGCCGTTGCGGCCCCCTGGCGGTTCTTCTTCTCGGCCGCCGCCCTCTCAAGGATGCGTTGACTGTCCGAAGCGGCGCGCTGACACTTGGAATGCAGTTTGTCGAGTTCCTTGTCTGTGAGCGTCTCGATGCCCATGAATTCGTCCTGGGCGGCAGATGAACGGATCAGCTCGTCGAGTTTGGTTTGAATGGCCGCACCGTCCCGATTCTGAGTGTTCTGGATCAGGAAGACCATCAAAAAAGTGACGATGGTGGTTCCCGTGTTGATGACCAACTGCCACGTCTCGGAAAATTTGAACACGGGGCCCGTCACGGCCCAAACGACGACCAACATCACACACGTCAGGAACGCCAGGGGGCTGCCTGTCACCTTGGCGGTTGCCGTCGAGAATTTGGCGAACAGCTTGTCCATCTCGATCTCCTTGGGCGAGTAGGTCGGCGAAAGCACTACGCCGGTTCGACAGCGCGAGATCGACCGTCACCGCCGAAGCGGACCCCGACCGCAGATCACGTGCCAGGGAGATGCGCGATAGGTGAACGGCTGGCTATGACGCAGGATCGCCCTTCAATTCGCTCTTCACCGCCTGCGCCCCAGCTTTCGCCGCGTCCTGCACTCTTTGGGAGACGTCAGCGCCTTCGCCGGCTGGTTGCTCCAACTCCGACTTCACGGCGCCATAGGCTGCTGCCGCTCGCGCACCCGGCGAACCCACCCACCTCGCTTCGAGTCGGTAGCTGCCGTGGCTTCGGAAATAGACCCATCGGCAAGGCCGCTGATGAGGCGACTGGCGATAATCCCCCGCGCGCCGCGTTCCCAATGATCGGGCGTGTCCTGCGCGGCCACCCACCCGGACAATGGGATCCGCAAATACTCGGCGAGACCCTGGACCACCGGCTCATATGTGGCGCGCACGGCCGCGAGCGTTTGCGGCGCCGCCTCGCCGCCGTTCCAAGTCAGCCCAGCCTCCCTGAAGGCGTGCAGCATCCTGTCAAAGTCCTCGGGCGGGAAGCGATCTGGCGCATCGGTGCGCGCCGAGACTTCCAACGATCGCGCCATCTCCAGGACGACCTGGCGAGCCATGGCGAAGGTCATGCGGGCCTGGAGCTGTTTCAATTCTTCCACGCCGATCAAGATCAAGGCGCAGGTGTCCATGATCGCGGCCAGCGCGGCGAGCCAGGACTGATCGTGATGCTGCAGCGGTAGTAGGCGAGCATCGGATAGGAAAGGTGGCTTTCGAGAAGCTCGGCGCCCCAGATTTCCCAGGTGCGAAGCACCTCGTCGATCTTGTCGAGCCCGCCACTTTCGGCATGTCGACAAAGCAGGACGATCGGCGAAGGGGGCGATCCGGCGCGCGCATCAAGCTGGAGCACATGCGCCTCGCGGCGGGAAAACAGCTGATAGAGAACCGGCAGATAACCGATCACCACCGCGATCAAGCCGAACCCCACGCCCGCCTCCACCACGGCCAGGATGCGCGCGGGGGGGGTGTGGGGCACCACGTCGCCGTAGCCGAGCGTGAAGAAGGTCACGCCACTGAGGTAGATCTGTCCGGCCAGATCTGACGCCGGCTTGACCCCACCCCATTGCTGGGCCGCCCACTGCAGCAGCCCGAAGGCTAGGATCAAGGTGATCGCCCAGAAGCTGAAAAGCAGGGTCATCGCCAGCGACCCATAGATGCCGAGGAATCGTTCGCGGCGGCCATCGGCCGGAACGATCCCGGCGATCACGGACCAAAGGCGCCAGGTCCAGTTGAAGTAATATCGGGTCAAGCGCCAGCGACGCTTCACTCGCCTCGGAAGCAGCATCACCTCGAAGGCGTCCTGAAGGACGGCGCCCAGCAGGAGGAGGCCGACCAATGAGCTGAGGAGCGGTGTCACGTCGCCGACAATACCTTGCAATTAACCAGTGATCCGTAACGAGAGTAGCGCATACTCAGGCGGCCAAGCTCGCCGCGGGACCCGATTTGTGCGCTGGCGCTTTGTCAAGGCGCCCAGCCCCGTTCGCACACGAGCAGATCGCGCCGAGGGGGCGGGCGCCGTTGAGCATCGGCTTGGACGATGGGGGTCAAGCCGCGCCGGCCATCAGTTCCTTCTTGCGCGCCGCCATGCGCGCGCCCAGACCGGCAAGGTCCATTTTGGCGGCACGGGCCTCTGGAAAGAGCTCGCCCTCTTCTTCCTGGACGTGGTGCACCACCTGTTCACCCAGCACTTTTACCTTGGCGTCGTAGAGGTCGTCGCCGGGCTGCATGGCCTCGATCTGAGCGATCAATTCCTTGGCCCCGGCGTGTTCTACTTGAGCTTCGTCGAGCAGGGGCTTGTCGTCGGTCGCGGCGCGGGCGGCGGGGTAAAAAATTTCCTCCTCGATCTTGGCGTGAACCTTCAGGGCCTTGCAGATCTTGGCGGAGAGTGCACCCTTGGCCGTGTCGCCCTCGAGGTCCTCATAGTCCTCGAACCAGCCCTTTACTTCCTTGTGGTCCGCCTTCAGGAGCGCGATGGCGTCGCCGGGCTCAGCCGCCTTCCTCGCCGCCGCCTTGCGGGCTTTGGTGATCGCCGATGTGGCCATGGTCGTGTCTCTCCCTCGATAATGAAAATGGTCGGTGGAGAACCGCAAACCCCGAAGCGTTGGAGAGGTTCCCAGCGGACGCGGAGACTTGAGGGCGCGGAGCGCGAAAAGGCTCCGGGGGTCTTTTTAATTCGCTTGCCACCCGCAGCGGCTAGGGCCATTTGACCCGCGACCACAGCCCCAATGGCTGTCGGGGGAAAGCCATTTCTCGACCGGAGCGGCGGTCTCAGACGTGTGCCCGGCTCAAGCACACGTCGCCTTTGGGCGTTCCCAGCGATCCGACGCCACGAAATGCCCCGTGCCGGACTCATGGTGGCCCCGTGGAGTCAAGCTGGCGCTTGGCCGCTCCTACAACCCCGGACCCGGCGACGCCCTTAGCGGGCCGCTTATAGCCTATGGGCCGGCGGATGATCGATCGCGGAACATTGCATGGCCAGCGCCGCCCATCTCCACACTCGGCGAGGGGAGGTCATCCGACCAGCGGCGCGAGATCGCGATAAGTCGGTCGCCGGAAATATTTTGCCAGGCCGCGTATGGTCTTTTCGCCTTCCCGATGACATTCGGGATTCAACGCCGTTTTCCGGGGATATCAATGTTCGTGCACGCTCCGACAGCCCGCTCGCGCTCGCTGGTCAAAGCGGTGACGTGGCGCATTTTTGGCAGCATTGACACCGCCTTGCTCAGCTTTCTGGTGCCGATGCTATTTCACGTCCGCATGAAGAAAAGCGGCGAGATCGCCCTTTCGATCGCCGCCTTCGAAACTGTCACCAAGATCATCCTCTTCTATTTCCACGAACGCGGCTGGGCACGGATTCGCTGGGGCCGCGCCGACACCGAGATCGAGGCCCACCCGAACGAGTTTCCCCAACACTGATCGACGAAACGGCGATTGCACAGGTCAAGGGCAACGTCGATGACGCCAAGGAGAAGGGTCAACTTCAGATCGAAATCGCCTGGCACGCCGCCCCGACGCCAGCGAACAAGGCTGCCTAGGCGCTAGGCCGGTCCTGGCGACGAACTGCATCCCCTATGCCGCCGCGCGGAAGGCGCGCGCGACGGAAAAAATACGAGGCGATTTCTGGCCGTGCGGGTCTGATCCAGTCGAGTCGGAGTAGTGAGCCCCATCATTCGCTAGAGGCGAGAATGCAGATGGCTGACGCACCCCTTGGGGATGTCCCGTTCATTGTTGAAAATGGCGGGACGGGCGTTGCCGGGGTCGAGCATTACGCGGCCTTTGATGGGCGCTCAAGCGTGACGGGCCTGGCGTGATGGGCGGCGAGGGCGGCGCGCAGGG
>JBPCMA010000223.1:0-2912 GCA_051002715.1 Caulobacteraceae bacterium | reverse complement strand
GGGCTGAGGCAGCGGGGGAAAAGGGTGGGGGGGAGGTTTTCGGGGGGGGGGGGGTGGGGGGCCCCCCCCCCCGCCCCGGAGCGGGCCTCCACCGCCGCGTTGGCGGCCAGGCCCAGAGCATCCTCGTTGACGCCCCACGTAGCCGGATCGTGCTCGGCCAGGCGCTCGGCGGCGCGCCGGCGGGCGATGGCCATGGGATCGGCGGGGCGGGCGTGGCGGCGCTTGCGGGCCATGTCGCTCAGCCCGGCCCGAACATGCGGGCCAGATGGGCCGCGCAATAGGCGCTTCGGGCGCAGGGATTGCAGCAGGCGCGGGTGGTCCAGCCCTCCCCGTCCACCGGAAAAGCGCACTCGCCGGCGGCGCGGGTGAGCCACGGGCGAGGGGCGGCGGCGATGGCGGCCGGCGGCTCGGGTGGTAGCGGGCGGTCGGGTAAGGCGGGACCGGCTTTGGCGCGATAGGGCATGCGCCATGGATTGCATATTGCAATTAATAGCGCAACCCAAAAGTTTGCATTTTGCCTGACGATTTTTCTGCCTAGTCTTTGCATAATGCATCATGCCCCGGGACCCAGAGCCCAATCACCTGAAGGCTTGGCGCGAATTCCGCCACATGACCCAGGCCAAGCTGGCCGAGGCGATCGGCACCACCGGCGCGGTCATCTCCCTCCTGGAGGCCGGCGAGCGGCGGCTGTCGGACAAGTGGCTGCGCAAGATCGCCCCGGTGCTGGGAACCCGCCCGGGCCATCTGCTGGAAATCGATCCCCAGGACGTCTCCACCGACATCCTCGACATCTGGGCCGACATCCCCGAGGATCGCCGCGAACAGGCCCGCGACGTGCTCAAGGCCTTTCGGGCCAAGGAAGAGCGGGGTTAGTCCAGCCCGGCCTTCGGTCTCTATGAAAACGCTCCGGCCAGTCCCAGAACGGCGGCCGTCCCCAGGAACCACAGGGGATTGAGGCGGGTCACGAGAGCGACGGCGGCGGTGGCTGCGGTGACCGCGGCCAGGCGCCAGTTCGCGTCGGCGGCCCGGGCCAGCAGCCAGGCGCTGGCGGCCACCAGGCCCACCGTCACCGGCGCGAGACCGGCGAGGAGGGTGGCGCGCCAGGGGGCGGCGCGATGGCGGTCCCACAGCCTGACCGCGAAGAAGGCGAGCAGGCAGGACGGGCCGGCGAAGGCGACGGTGGCGACCATGGCGCCGGCCAGACCGGCCGCCTTCCAGCCCACCAGGGTGGAGATCATGAAATTGGGGCCGGGCGCCGCCTGAGCCAGGGCGAACAGGGCGGCGAAATCCTTGTCGCTCATCCACCGGTGGACCTCCACCGACTGGCGGTGGATCTCCGGGATCACCGCGTTGGCCCCGCCGAAGGCGAGAAGGGAGAGAATGGCGAACTGGGCGGCCAGGGTCGCGACGGTGTCGGACAGGCTCTTCACGGCCGCCGCGCCCAGGCCACCGCGATGCTGACCGGGCCCAAGGCGAGGAGCACCCACGGCAGGGGAAGGGACATCGGGCCGACGCCGGCGAAGGCCAGGGAGAGGAACACGCCGCCCGACGCCGGCCGGCGGGCGACGAGGGGCGCGGCCATCCTGACCGCCGTGGCCGCCACCAGCCCGGCGGCGGCGGCGGCGAGGCCGGCCATGACGCCGGGCAGCCGGCCGGTCGCCGCGAACCGGCCATAGAGCGCGCCCAGCACGAGGACGAGGGCGACCGGGACACCGACGAGGCCGGCCAGGGCCGCCCCCGCGCCGCTCGCCCCGGCGAACCGCGAGCCGACCACCACCGAAAGATTGACGACGTTGGGTCCGGGCAGCGATTGGCACAGGGCGAGGGTTTCGTTGAAGTCCTCGGCGGTCAGCCAACCCTTGGACTCCACCAGCCCGCGCCGCGCGAAAGGCAGCACCCCGCCAAAGCCGGCCATGCCGATGGCGAGAAAGGCGAAAAAGAGGGCCCGCGCATCGGGCCGGCCCGCCGCCGGGGGCGCCGCCGCATCCTGGACCGTTTCCATCCGCCGCTTGTGAAGCTGGAGGCGGCGAATCTCAAGGCCGCCGACCGGGCGGATAGGCATAGATTGCAAATTGCATATTCCAATTGACTTTATAATTGCATTATGCAATCTTCGACTATCCTCCAACCGGAGTCTTTCATGACTCGGCCCGACCCCCGCGGCGAACGCCTGCGCGCCTTCGACGGGCACGCCCAGGCCTTCTCGGCCGCCTCCGCCCAGCGCATCGAACTGGGCGCGCGCCACGCCGAGGGCGACGCCGTGCGCCTGATGGGCCTCGCCGCGGCGATCGCCGCCGGCGTGGCCGACTGGCGGGGCCGGATCAAGAGTCTCGAGGTCGGCGCCGGCCTTGCTTTCAACGAGGCGCGCGCCCGGACGCTGCTGATGGAGAGCGTGTTCGACGTTCTAACGCTGGAGGCGTGGCGCGTCCTGGCCGCCGCGCTCGATCTGGTGTGCCCGCCGGCATGACCGGCGCGCCCTTCACCCACATCGGCGGCGCGGTCGTCGCCGACCATGGGACGATCGCCTTGGCCCAGGCGAAGAGCCTCGCCCGGTTCTATCGCCGCGAGGCGCGGGGCGCGGCGGACGGGCGCGCTCTTGGCTGGGCGGCGCTCTGCCGCCGCCGCGCCGACGCCCTCCAGGACGCCATCGAGGCGACCGCCCGCTGGCGCCGCGCCGCCGGCTGGGCAGATCCCGAGGCGGCCGACCAGCGCCCTTTCCTCGTTCCCCCTCATGGCCAATGACGGGAAGGTGGGTGTAGGCTGGCGCGGGACCCAGACAGGACAGGGCGATGGACGCGAAACTGACCTATGCGATCAAGTTCGTCGGCGACATGGACAGGGCCGTCGCCTTCTATCGCGACACCTTCGGCCTGACGGTGCGCTTCGCCTCGCCGTTCTGGAGCGAGTTCGAG
>JBPCMA010000222.1:0-3400 GCA_051002715.1 Caulobacteraceae bacterium | reverse complement strand
GCGGCACCGGCGCCGCCATCGCCGCCGCCGGGTTGCCGGTCAGGGATGTCGCCGAGCTGACCGGCTACCCCGAGATGATGGACGGGCGGGTCAAGACCCTGCACCCGGCGGTGCACGGCGCCCTGCTAGGGGTTCGTGACGCCCCGGCCCACGCCGCCGCCATGGCCGACCACGCCATCGCCGGCATCGATCTTCTCTATGTGAATCTCTATCCGTTCGAAGAGACGGTGGCGGCGGGCGGGGATTTCGCGGCCTGCGTGGAGACGATCGACATCGGCGGCCCGGCGATGATCCGCTCGGGGGCCAAGAACCACGCCTGGGTCGCCGTCTGCACCGAGGCGGCGGACATGGCGCGGGTGCTGGAAGCCCTGCGCGCCGATGGCGCGACGAGCCTGGCCCTGCGCCGGGACCTGGCCGCCCGCGCCTTCGCCCGCACCGCCGCCTACGACGGCGCCGTCGCCGCCTGGTTCGGCGGCCAGACCGGCGAGACCCAGGCCCCCGGACCCTGGCCGGCGCGCAAGCTCATCGCCGGGACCTTGAGGGAGGCGCTGCGCTATGGCGAAAACCCGCACCAGGCGGCGGCCTTCTACGCCTTGGCCGGTTCCCGGCCGGACGTCGTCACGGCGCGCCAGCTGCAGGGCAAGGCGCTGAGCTACAACAACATTGCCGACACCGACGCGGCGCTGGAGCTGGTCGCCGAGTTCGACCCGGCCGAGACGGCGGCGGCGGTCATCGTCAAGCACGCCAACCCGTGCGGCGTCGCCCTGGGCGAGGATCTCCGGGCGGCCTACCTTCGCGCCCTCCAGAGCGACCCGGTGTCGGCGTTCGGCGGCGTCGTGGCGGTGAACCGACCTCTGGACGGCGCGGCGGCGGCGGAAATGGCCAAGATCTTCACCGAGGTGGTGATCGCCCCGGACGCCGACGCCGAGGCCATCGCCCTCTTCGCCGCCAAGAAGAATCTGCGCCTTCTTCTCGCCGGCCCCCTGCCCGACCCGGCGGCGGCGGGAGAGACGTTCCGATCGGTGGCCGGGGGCTTTCTGGTCCAGGCCCGCGACGGCGCCAGGCTCACGGCCGCCGACCTGAAGATCGTCACCCGCCGCCAGCCCGCGCCGGCCGAGGTGCGCGACATGCTGTTCGCCTTCACGGTGGCGCGGCATGTCAAGTCCAACGCCATCGTCTTCGCCCGCGACGGCCAGACGGCCGGGATCGGGGCCGGCCAGATGAACCGCCGCGACAGCGTCCGCATCGCCGCGGCGCGCGCCGCCGAGGCCGCCCAGGCCGCCGGCCTGCCGGCCTCCCTGGCCCAGGGCTCGGCCTGCGCCTCCGACGCCTTCTTCCCCTTCGCCGACGGCCTGATCCAGGCCGTGGAGGCCGGGGCGAGCGCGGTGATCCAGCCGGGCGGCTCGATCCGCGACGCCGAGGTCATCGCCGCCGCCGACGCCGCCGGCATCGCCATGGCCTTCACCGGGACGAGGGCGTTTCGGCACTGACGCCGAGAGCGGCGCTCCCTACGCCTTGGCGATCACCAGGCAGCCGTTAGTGCCGCCGAAGCCGAAGCTGTTGGACATCACTGTCGTGAGCGGCCGGTCGATCCGTTCGCGGACGATCGGCAGGCCGTCGAAATCCGGGTCGAGGGTGTCGATGTTGGCGCTCGCCGGCACGAAGGCGTCGCGCATCATCAGCAGGCTGTAGATCGCCTCCAGCGCCCCCGCCGCCCCCAGGCTGTGGCCGGTCAGCGACTTGGTTGAGGAAATCAGGGGGACGGGGCCGGGGAACACCTCGCGCACCGCCGCCATTTCCTTCTGGTCGCCCACCGGCGTGCCGGTGCCATGGGGATTGAGGTAGTCCACCCGCCGGCCGCCGGCTTGCGCCAGGGCGAGGCGCATGCAGCGCGCCGCCCCCTCGCCCGACGGCGCCACCATGTCGAAGCCGTCGGAGTTGGCGGCGTAGCCGACCACCTCGCCGTGGACGGTCGCGCCCCGCGCCCGGGCCCGCTCCAGATCCTCCAGCACCACCATCCCCGCCCCGCCGGCGATCACGAAGCCGTCGCGGTCCACGTCATAGGGGCGGCTGGCGCGGGCGGGCTGATCGTTGAAGCCCGAGGCCATGGCCCCCATGGCGTCGAACAGCGCCGACAAGGTCCAGTCCAACTCCTCGCAGCCGCCGGCGAACATCACGTCCTGGTTGCCCAATTGGATCTGCTCGCAGGCCGCGCCGATGCAGTGGGTGCTGGTCGCGCAGGCCGAGGCGATGGAATAGTTGATGCCGCGAATCTTGAACCAGGTGGCCAGGGTGGCCGAGGGACCCGAACTCATCGCCTTGGGGACCGCGAAGGGGCCGATGCGCTTGACCCCCTTGGCCCGGGCGATGTCGGCCGCCTCGACGATGGTCCGGGTCGACGGGCCGCCGGCGCCGACGATCAGGCCGGTCCGCTCGTTCGACACCTCGGCCGCGGTGAAGCCGGCGTCGGCGATGGCCTGCTCCATGGCTATGTGGGCGTAGGCCGTCCCGGCGGCCAGAAAGCGCGCCGCCCGCCGGTCGACCCTGGCCTGCCAGTCGATGACCGGCGCGGCGTGGACTTGGCAGCGAAACCCGAGCGCCGCGTATTCCGGCGCCGCGACCACCCCCGAGCGCCCGGCCTTCAGGGAAGCGGCGACTTCCTCGACGCCGTTTCCGATCGCCGAGACAATACCCATGCCGGTGATCGCCACTCGCCGCATGACAGTTCCCCTTAAGGCGCCCGGGCCCGCCGAAACGCTCAGGCCAGGTTCTCGGCGCTGAACAGGCCGACCCGCAGGTCGCGCGCCTCATAAATAGGCGTCCCGTCGGCTTCGAGAACCCCGTCGGCCACGCCCATCACCAGGCGTCGCAGAACCAGTCGCTTCAGGTCGATGCGATAGACCACCTTCTTCACCTTGTGTGTCACCTGCCCGGTGAACTTCACCTCGCCCACCCCCAGGGCCCGGCCGCGGCCCGGCGCGCCCGACCAGCCCAGGAAGAAGCCCACCAGCTGCCACATGGCGTCCAGGCCCAGGCAGCCGGGCATCACCGGATCGCCGATGAAGTGGCAGTCGAAGAACCACTGGTCGCGATGAATGTCGAACTCGGCCGTCAGATAGCCCTTGCCGTGCGCGCCCCCCGTGGCCTCGATGCGGGTGATGCGGTCGAACATCAGCATCGGCGGATAGGGAAGCTGGGCGTTGCCGGGGCCGAAAGTCTCGCCGCGGGCGCAGGCCAGCAGGGCCTCGCGGTCGTAGGTCGTTTGCCTGGCGTTGTTCATGGCTTCCGCCTAGCACGCGGCGGAGGGGGGACTCAACGGCACTGCGCCGCCACCGCCCAAACCCAGGCATGGCCCGCCGTCAGCCAGCCGGCACCAGCGGCGGCCCTTACCTTCCCCCCC
>JBPCMA010000221.1:0-8409 GCA_051002715.1 Caulobacteraceae bacterium | reverse complement strand
TCAGGGTGAGGGCGGCGATCATGTCGCCGGCGTTGCGGGTGGCGGCGTCCATGGCGGCCATCTGGGCGGCGAAGAAGCCGACCTGGTTTTCCATCAGGGCCGAGAGGATCTGGGTGGCGATGTTGCGCGGCAAAAGGGTGGCCAGGATGGTCGCCTCGTCCGGCTCGTATTCATAGGCCGCGCCCTTCAAGTCGATGGCCGGCGCGTCGGCGTCGACGACGATCTGGGCCGGCGCCAGCTGCTTCAGGGTCGGGGTCTGGCTCACCACCGAGACGAAGCGGTTGTAGAAGAGGGTGATGACGTCGACCTCGCCGGCCTCGAAGCGGGCGATGAGGGCGTCGGCGATCTCCCTGGCCCGCTCCATGACCGGCGTATTGCCGGCCTCGAAGAAGGCCAGCTGGCGCTCGCCGAAGTTGCGCTTGAGCTGGTCGCGCGCCTTGCGCCCGACGGTGATCAGCGACACCTCGGCCCCCTCGGCGATGCGGGCGGCCATATGGTCGCGGGCGGCGCGCACCACCGAGGAATTGAAGCCGCCGGCCAGGCCGCGGTCGGCGGTGGCCACCACCACCAGTTCCCGGCGCTCCGAGCCCGTGCCGACGAGCAGTTTCGGCGCGCCGGGGCCGGAAACCCCGGCCGCCAGATTGGCGATCACCGCGGTCATCCGCTCGGCGTAGGGCCGGGCGTTCTCGGCCGCCTCGCGGGCGCGGCGCAGCTTGGCCGCCGCCACCATCTGCATGGCCTTGGTGATCTTCTGCGTCGCGGTGACGCTGGCGATCCGATTGCGCAGTTCCTTGAGGCTGGCCATGCCGGCGGGACGTCCTTCCCAGGCCCTTAGGCGAAGCTGGCCGAAAAGGCGTCGAGCACCGCCTTGAGCTTGGCCTCCAGTTCGCCGGTCAGCGTTTTCTGGTCGCGAATGGCCGCCAGCAGATCGGCGTGCTGGCCGTGCAGGCGGGCCAGCAGTTCGCTCTCGAACCGTTCGACCTGGGCGACCGGAATGGCGTCCAGATAGCCGCGGGTGCCGGCGTAGAGGGAGCAGACCTGCTCCTCCACCGACTGGGGCGAATACTGCGCCTGCTTGAGAAGCTCGGTCAGCCGCTCGCCACGGGCCAGCATTTTCTGGGTGGAGATGTCGAGATCGGAGCCGAACTTGGCGAAGGCGGCCATTTCGCGGAACTGGGCCAACTCGCCTTTCAGCGGCCCGGCCGCCTGCTTCATCGCCTTGATCTGGGCGTTGCCGCCCACCCGGCTGACCGAGATGCCGATGTTCATGGCTGGCCGGATTCCCTGGAAGAAGAGGTCGGTCTCCAGGAAGATCTGGCCATCGGTGATCGAGATCACGTTGGTCGGAATATAGGCCGAGACGTCGTTGGCTTGGGTCTCGATGATCGGCAGGGCGGTGAGCGAGCCGCCGCCGTGCGCTTCGTTGAGCTTGGCGGCCCGCTCCAGGAGGCGCGAGTGGAGATAGAAGACATCGCCCGGATAGGCTTCGCGGCCGGGCGGCCGGCGCAGCAGGAGGCTCATCTGGCGATAGGCGACCGCCTGTTTGGAGAGGTCGTCGTAGATGATCAGGGCGTGCATGCCGTTGTCGCGGAACCACTCGCCCATGGCGCAGCCGGAAAAGGGGGCGAGGAATTGCAGGGGGGCCGGCTCGGAGGCGGTGGCGGCGACCACGATGGTGTAGTCCAGCGCGCCGCGCTCCTCGAGGGTCTTGACGATCTGGGCCACCGTCGAGCGCTTCTGGCCGATGGCCACATAGACGCAGTAGAGACGGGCGGCCTCGTCGTCCGATTCGTTGATCTGCTTCTGGTTGAGAATGGTGTCGATGGCGATGGCGGTCTTGCCGGTCTGGCGGTCGCCGATGATCAGCTCCCGCTGGCCCCGGCCGATGGCGGTGAGGGCGTCGACGCACTTGAGGCCCGTATACATCGGCTCGTGCACCGACTGGCGCGGGATGATGCCGGGCGCCTTCACGTCGACCCGGCGCTTTTCGGCCACGTCGGTCAGCGGCCCCTTGCCGTCGATGGGTTCGCCCAGCGGATTGAGCACCCGGCCCAGAAGGCCCTTGCCCACCGGCACGTCGACGATTTCGCCCAGGCGGCGCACCTCGTCGCCCTCGGCGATCTGGGCGTCCGCCCCGAAGATCACGATGCCGACGTTGTCGCGCTCGAGGTTGAGGGCCATGCCCTTCACTCCCGCCGACGGGAATTCGACCATCTCGCCGGCCTGGACCTCATCGAGGCCGAACACCCGGGCGATGCCGTCGCCGACGGAAAGGACCTGGCCGACGTCGGAGACGTCCGCTTCGACGCCGAAGTTGGCGATCTGGGATTTGAGGATGTCGGAAATTTCGGCGGCGCGGATGTCCATGGAGGTGTCTTAGGCTCTCTTGAGGGCGAACTTGAGGGAATCGAGCTTGGATTTGAGCGAGGCGTCGTAGAGGCGCGAGCCGACCCGCACCTTCAACCCCCCCAGGATGGCCGGATCGACGCTGGTCTCGATCTGGGGATCCTTGCCGAGGGCGGCGCGCAGGGCGGCGGCGAGGCCCTTGGCCTGCGCCGCGCTTAAGGGGACGGCGGTCACCACATGGGCCGCGACGACGCCGCGGCGCGCCTCGGCGAGGGCGCTGAAGGCGGCGATGATGGGAGCGAGGGCCGAGACGCGGCGGTTGGCGGCGAGCAGGCCGAGGAACCGGCGGGTGGTGTCGCAAAAGTCGGCCCGTGCGGCGATGGCGGCGAGGCCCGCCGCCTTGTCCTCCGCCGTCAAGGCCGGCGAGGCGAGCAGGAGGCGCAGGTCGGCGCTGGCGGCGATCATGGCTTTGAGGCTCTTCAGATCCGCCTCGACGGGGCCGAGCGCATCGGTCTCGACCGCCAGGTCGAACAGCGCCCGCGCGTAACGCGCGCCGACATCGCCTGTTCTGGAATCGTCAGCCAAGTGAAACCGCCCAAGTGTCGTTGTCGCGCCGACCTTGGGCGGTCGCCCAAATCCGGCCTAAAGGATTGATGCGCCGAGGAAAGCCGGCGGGCGCGCACAGACGCGAACGCCCCCTCGCGGCGAGCCGGCGCCTGATACCACGCGCCATGCGGCGCCGCAACCGAAGCGAGAGAAGGGCATGGAACCCCGGCGCGCCCATCGCCGACAGGCGGTCGACCGAGGCGCGGCGGCGGGCGCGGTGGAGATCGACCTTGAGATTCATCGGGTAAGACGTAAGTTTTGCGCCATGGGCCAATCGGGCCGCCGCGGCCCCGGCCCCGAAGAAGGAGGAATGCCCGCCGATGGCGCATTCGACGCCCGACGCCCTCGCCCGGCTGCTCGGCGAAGGGAAGGTCCAGACCGACGAGGCCTCGCGCGCCGCGCGCCGTCACGACTACTGGATGGCGAGCCATGTGCGCGATCACGCCGGAACGCCGGCCCCCCTCCCCGCCTGCGTCGTGCGACCGGCGTGCGTGGCCGATGTCCAGGCGACGCTGCGCTTCGCGGGCGAGCGCCGCGTCCCGGTCATTCCCTTTGGCCTGGGCAGCGGGGTGGTCGGCGGGGTGGTCGCTTCGGCCGATGCCATCGTGCTGGACATGGGGGCGATGAACGCCACCCGCTTCATCGATCCGCCGAATCTGCTGGCCAGCTTCGACGCCGGCAAGAACGGGCTGGAGGCGGAGGAGGCGGTCGCCGCCCAGGGCCTGACCATCGGCCACTGGCCGCAGTCGGTGGCGGTGAGCAGCGTCGGCGGCTGGATCGCCACCCGCGCCTCGGGCCAATTCTCCACCGCCTACGGCAATATCGAGGACATCGTCCATTCCATCGAGGCGGTGCTGCCGAGCGGCGATCTGGTGGTGCTGGGCAAGGGGCCGCGCGCCTCGGCCGGCCCGGACCTGCGCCATCTGATGCTGGGCTCGGAAGGGACCTTGGGGGTCGTCACCGGGGTGACCTTCTCGCTGCGCCGCGCCGCCGAGGCGCGCGCCGTCGCCGCCTTTGAGGCGAGCGACATGCGGGCCGGCTTCGAATTCCAGCGCCGGATCATCCAGTCCGGCTGGCGCCCGCCGGTCATTCGCCAATACGACGAGCGCGAGAGCCGGCGCCTGGACGCGCGGGCCGCCGCCTGCCTGATCCTGATGGTCCACGAAGGCCCCGCCGCCCTGGTCGCCGCCGAGGCCGCCGCCGTCGCCGCCCTCGCCGCCGAGGCCGGCCTCGCCGCCGCGCCGTCCGACATCGTCGAGCGCTGGCTGGAACAGCGCAATCATGTGCCGTCGTGGGACCAGTTCCTGGCGCGCGGCATCGTCCTCGACACGGTGGAAATCTCCGCCGGCTGGGAGGCGATCGGCGCCATCTACGACGACGCGACCGCCTCGCTGAAGGCGGTGGAGGGCTGTCTCGCCGGATCGGCCCACAGCTCGCACGCCTATCGGAGCGGGCTCAATCTCTACTTCACCTTCGCCGTGCAGGTCGGCGATCCCGCCGCCATGGAGGGGGTCTATGTGGACGGCTGGCGGCGGATCATGGAGGCGACCGACGCGCACGGCGGCAGCCTGGCCCATCACCACGGGATCGGCCGGGTGCGGCGGGGCTGGCTGGAACGCGAGCTGGGCGCCGGCGGCGTCGCCCTGCTGCGGCGGGTCAAGGCGGCCCTCGACCCGAACGGGATCATGAACCCCGGCGTGCTGCTCCCCGATGCCTGAACCGCTGCTGGCCGTCGATGTCGGCACCACCACCGCGCGCGCCGCCGTGTTCACGCCGGGCGGGGTCATGGAAGGGATCGCCCGCGCGCCCCTGACCTGCGCCTCGCCGCGCCCCGGCCGGGTCGAGCAGGACGCCGCGAAGGTGTGGCGGGCCGCCCGGCGCGCGATCGCGGACGCCTTGGCGAGCTGTGGCCGCGCTCCCTCCGCCATCGCCGCCATCGGCGTCACTTCACAGAGAACCAGCATCGTGGTCTGGGACAAGGCCACCGGCGCGCCGCTGACGCCTCTGGTCATCTGGAGCGATCTTCGCGGCGCCGAGCGGGCGCGTGAACTGGTGGCGGCCGGCTTCTTCCTCGCCACGCAACAGGCGGCGGCCAAGCTGGAGAGCGTGCTGGCTGGCGTCGAGGCGCCGCGCCGTCGCCTGGCCTGGGGCAATATCGATTCCTTCCTGATGTGGAAGCTCACCGGCGGCGCCGTCCACGCCACCGACGCCAGCCAGGCCTGGCCGACCGGTTATCTCGACCTGGCGACCCTGGATTGGAACCACGCCCTGATCGCCCATCAGGGCCTGGACGAGGCGATGTTCCCACGCCTGGTCGATACCTGGGGGCCGATCGGCGTGACCGCTCCCAAGGCCTTCGGCGCGGCCGTGCCCATCGCCGCCGACATCGCCGACCAGCAGAGCGCCCTCATCGCCCACGGCGAGGGGGCCGGCATGGCCAAGGTCACCTACGGCACCGCCGCCGCCCTGGACGTGGCCACGGGAGCCGAGTTCATGTTCAAAAGCCCCACCGCGCCGCCGTTCGTGCTTTCCCGCGCCGCCGGCGAAACGCGGTTCTGCGTCGAGGCCATGGTGCTGAGCGCCGGCGCCGCCCTCGACTGGATGAGGGGCGCGCTTCGTCTGGGCGATCACGCCCGCTTCGAGGCGCTCGCCGCCTCGGTTCCCGACGCCGCCGGGGCCGCCTTCCTGCCCGCCCTGAACGGCCTGGGCGCGCCGCACGGCGACCTCGCCCGTCGCGCCGGCCTCACTGGCCTCTCGGCCCAGGTCACGGCGGCCCATATCGCCCGCGCCGCCCTCGAAGGCGTCGCCTTCCGCGTGCGCGAGGCCTTCGATCACGTCTTCGGCGTGACCGGCCTCACCCCACCCGAAACCCTGGGCGCCGATGGCGGTCTGACCGCCAACCAGACATTCCTGCACATCCAGGCCGACCTGCTGGGCCGCCCGCTCCGCCGCCACGCCATCGTCGAAGCCACCGCCGCCGGCGCCGCCCTCGCCGCCGGCCGGGGGGTGGGCCTGCTGTCGCCGGCGGACGAGCGCGCCTTCACCCGCTACGACAAGGTGTTTGAGCCGAGGATCGGCGCGGACGAGGCGGAGGAACGGTTTTCGAAGTGGCAAAGCCAAGTACATTTGATCAACCCTGTTGTCGGTCGATCCGACTGACCCCGCTCCCTCTCCCGTCATAGCCGGGCCATTGTCCCGGCCACCCATTCACACCAGTCTCGTTACTATGACGCGACGGCCCTTCATCGCCGTTTATATGATGACCAACCGCCGGCACGGCACGCTCTACATTGGCGTCACCGCGAACCTGATGGGACGAGTCGGCCAGCATCGCGAAGGAGCCGTTCCGCTCCCGGTCAACCATCCCGATCGGGCCACCCAACCGAGATCCTCACTCGCCTTGACGTCCGCTTGAGGCGATCATAGAACAAAAACCGAACGATCGAAAGGCGACGCGATGCGCGAGGACGGCAAGATCGACTATGTGGAGTTTCCCGGAACGGACCTTCCCGCCACCAAGGCCTTCTACGGCGCCGCCTTCGGCTGGGCCTTCACCGACTACGGGCCGGACTATGCGGCGTTCGAGGGGCAGGGAACCGATGGCGGTTTCTCCGCCGAGGGCGCGCCGGCCAAGCCGCTGGTGGTGCTCTACGCCCACGATCTGGAGGCCATGGAGGCCAAGGTGCGCGGCGCCGGCGGGACGATCGCCCGCCCCATCTTCCCCTTCCCCGGCGGCCGACGCTTCCACTTCCGCGACCCCTCCGGCAACGAACTGGCGGTCTGGTCCCTGACGTGAGGTACGGGCGCGGCGAACGAGAAAACCCCAGGCGCCGCGCCTTCGAGCGACTGGCGAATCCGTCTACGGTCCTCCTCGAGCCGCGCGTCGGCCGCGACAAACCGGCGGCTTGAAGGGATGGACGATGAGCCTTGATCGCGCGCGGATCGATCGTATCGTCGACGTCGATCCGAACGATCGTCGCGAGGGCGGGCAAACGTCGGCGCGCGAGGTCGCCGGGCAGCCCCTCGGGGAATATCGGATTCATCACGCCGACGCGTTCGCATGGTTCGCGAAGCGAAACGCCAACTCGGTCCACGCCATTGTCACCGACCCTCCCTATGGGGTCAAGGAGTTCACCGACGAGGAGAAGGCCAAGCTGCGCGAGGGGCGCGGCGGCGTGTGGCGCATCCCCCCGGCTTTCGACGGGTGGAGGCGCAGCCCCGTCCCGCGTTTCACCGTTTTCGACGCCGCCGACATCGCCGCGCTGCGCGCCTTTTTCGACAAGTTCGCCAGGCAGGCGATCCGGATTCTGGCGCCGGGCGGTCACGTCATGATCGCGACCAACCCGCTCCTCTCTCAATATGTCTACGTCCCCATGATGGAGGCCGGTTTTGAGAAGCGCGGCGAGATCATCCGCCTCGTCCAGACGCTCAGAGGCGGGGATCGCCCGAAGAACGCCCATGAGGAATTTCCCGACGTGTCGGTCATGCCCCGGTCGGGGTGGGAGCCGTGGGGGCTGTTCCGCAAGCCGTGCGAGGGGCGTGTCCAGGACAATCTGAGGAAGTGGGGAACGGGCGGCCTGCGCCGCATATCGGGCCACGACCCTTTCCACGACGTGATCCGCGCCGCGCCGGCCGGGCGCGACGAGCGCGCGCTCGCGGGCCATCCGTCCTTGAAACCGCAGGCGCTCATGCGTCAACTCGCGCGCGCCGCCCTTCCTCTTGGCCGGGGCGTCGTCCTCGACCCCTTCATGGGCGCCGGCTCGACCATCGCGGCGGCCTTGGCGGTGGGCTACGAGAGCATTGGCGTCGAGAAGGATTCGGGATATTTTTCGGTGGCCGAGAAGGCGATCCCGGCGCTGGCGCGCTTCACGCCGAGGGCCATCGCCAACGGCGCATCGTGGGGAATCGTTGCCGCTACCGAAAAACCTTCAGCCGATTCACATCGAAAGAGCGGTTGAGTATGTCGAAAGGGAGACGGCGGAGCTCATCGACATCTACATCGAACAAGCCAACGTCTTCAGCGCCATCGTCGGCATATTCGGGGTCAAGGGACTGCATGCGGTCAGCCCCTACAAGAAACACAAACACCCCGATGTCGCGCAGCAGCGGTTCCCCGATCTATCGCTTCAGGGAAAATTGAACCCTCCGCCCCGGGAAGCTCTGGAGTCAAAGGGCAGCATTCGCCCCTGGGCGATCCAATCGCACTACAATCATCCCGGCTGGTACGTCGTCTGGCGCTATCTCGTCGACACCACCGAAACGATCAAGCCCGGCCGTCCCGTCGTAATCTGGCGCGTCGATGTCGTCTATCTGACGCAGGCCAACTGGAAGGGAATTATATACGAAACTAGACGAAATCGCTTGCCCCCTCTCCCAATTTACGTTACATAATTAGACATAAGGAGGCGGGAATGACGCATAAAGCTCCAGGGAGAAGTGATCGTACCGGCCTGACGG
>JBPCMA010000220.1:0-32061 GCA_051002715.1 Caulobacteraceae bacterium | reverse complement strand
TAGTCATCGTCCTGGCGGCCGGTGGGCTGGGCGCCGGCCGCCGCCGCCATCGCCAGTACCCCGTCGATATCCTCGACGATCAAGTTGATCATGAACGGTTGCGGGGACGGCTGGGAATAGTCCGTATCGAGAGGAAACGGCGCCAGGGTCGTGAGCCCGGCCGCCGGGCGCCTGAAGATCGCCGAGCCGAAGTCCTCGAACCGCACCCCCAGCGCGTCGCGGTACCAGGCCCGCCAGGCGTCCAGGTCCGGCGCCTTGACGAACACCCCGCCCAATCCGAGCACCCTGGCCATCGATTCCTCTCCTATTTCGCGTCCGGCTGGCGGTCGGGGTGCGCGGCCTGGAAGGCGGGGTCGGCGGCGGCGCGCGCGGCGACGGCGGCCAAGGCCGGATAAGGGGCCATGTCAACGGCGAAGCGGCCGGCGGAATAGAGCTGGGGGATCAGGCAGCAGTCGGCCAGGGTGGGGGTCTCGCCGAAAGCGAAGCCGGCCCCATGACGGGTGACCATGGGCTCGAGGGCGGCGAAGCCGTCGGCGATCCAGCCCGCCCCCCAGGCGACCTGCTCGGGGGAACCCATGGGAAAGCCCAGGCCGGCCAAGGCCTTAAGGACGCGCAGATTGTTGAGGGGATGGATGTCGCAGGCGATGATGTCGGCCATGGCGCGGACCACGGCGCGCCCTTCGGGGTCCGCCGGCAGGAGCGGCGGTTTGGGGTGGGTCTCCTCCAGCCATTCCAGGATGGCCAGGCTCTGGGTGAAGACGACGCCGCCGGTCTCCAGGGCCGGAACCAGGGCCTGGGGATTGAGGGCGCGATAGGCCTCGCCGCCCTGCTCGCCCCCCCGCAGATCGACCGGCGCGTCGCGGTAAGCGAGGCCCTTGAGGGTGAGGGCGATCCGCACCCGGTAAGGGGCGGCGGCGCGCCAATAGCCGTGCAGGGTGAGGGGCGCCATCGAACTTCCTAGGCGATGGTGAAGTCCAGCGTCCCCACCGCCTCGATCTCGGCGTGGACGGCGTCGCCGGCGACCAGCGGGCCGACCCCTTCGGGGGTGCCGGTGAAGATCAGGTCGCCGGGCGCCAGGCGCCACAGCCGCGAGGCCTGGGCGATGATTTCGGCGACGTTCCAGATCATGTCGGCGACCGACGCTTGCTGGCGCGCCGCGCCGCCCACGAAGAGGGCGATGCGCCCGGCCGGCGGCGATCCCGACGCCGGGCGGATGGCGCCGATCGGCGCGGAGCGGTCGAAGCCCTTGGCCGCCTCCCACGGCTGGCCCTTGGCGCGGGCGGCGCCTTGCAGGTCGCGGCGGGTCAGGTCGACGCCGACCGCGTAGCCGAAGACCAGGGCAAGCGCGTCCCCCACGGCGATGTCCGCCCCGCCGGCCCCGAGCGCAACCACCAGTTCGACCTCGTGATGGAAGTCGGCCGTGGCCGAGGGATAGGGAATGGCGCCGCCCAGGGGGACCACGGCGTCGGCCGGCTTGGCGAAGAAGAACGGCGGGTCGCGGTCCTCGCCGCCCATCTCGCGGCGATGGGCGGCGTAGTTGCGCCCGACGCAGAGGATGCGGCGGACCGGAAACAGGGCGTCCGACCCCAGCACCGGTACGGCGGGCGGATCGGGCGGCGGGAAAACGTAGGCGGCCATAGAGCGTGGGGTAGCGCCGCCGGCGGGGATTGGGAAGGGGGCGGCCTCTCGAATGCGCGGGAGGAAGTTCGCCCACGGGACGCGGGCTGGTCTAAACTCCCGCGACTTAAGGCCCGCTCATGCCCATTACCTCCGACCGCCTCATCGAAATCGTCGCCGACCTGGCGCGGCGGCCCGGCCACGAGGCGGTGCGGACCGGCGTCTGCGTTCTGCTCACCGAAGGCCTGGGGGCGGAGCTGCACGCCATCCGCCACGAACTGCGGGTGGTCGAGGCGCGCGGCCGCATCGACGCCCTGCTCGGCCGCACGGTGCTGGAGTTCAAGTCGAATCTGGCCGGGGAGCGGGCCGACGCCCTGGAGGAACTGTCGCGCTACCTGCCCGAGCGCGAGGCGGCGAGCGGTCAGCGGTTCGTCGGCGTGGTCACCGACGGGCTGGACTGGGAGGCCTACGAACTGCGCGGCGGCGCGCCCGTTCTCCTGCGCGGCTATCGGACCGACGCGCGCAAGCCGGACGACCTGCTGGCCTGGCTCGACGGCGCGGTGGCGGCGCGGGCGGAGATCGCGCCGGACGCCCTCAACATCCTGGCCGAACTGGGAGCCGGCAGCGTCGCCTTCCCGCGCGCCAGGGCGGCTCTCGCCGAAGCCTGGGCGGCGATCGCCGATCACCCCACCGCCTCCCTCCAACGCCAACTGTGGTCGCAGCTTCTCACCCTGGTCTACGGCAGGGAGGTCGAGGACGATGCCCTGTGGCTGCAACACACCTTCCTGGTCATCGTCGCCAAGTCCATCGCCGCCCGCGTCCTGGAGGTGGAGGCCGACGACCCGGAGGCCATCCTGACCGGCCGCGCCTTCGCCGCCGCCGGGGTGTTCGGCGCGGTGGAGAGCGACTTCTTCGACTGGATATTGCTCGCCCCCGGCGGCCCCGACCTGGTGCGCCGCCTGGCCCGCCACGTCGGCCGCTTCCGCCTGCGCGAGGTAAAGATCGATGTGCTGAAGATTCTCTACGAATCCCTCATCGACCGCGACCAGCGCCATGGCCTGGGCGAATACTACACCCCTGACTGGCTGGCGGCGAAGGTGGTGGCGCGGGCCATCGACAACCCGCTGCAACAGACCGTGCTCGACCCGGCCTGCGGTTCGGGGACCTTCCTGTTCCACGCGGTGCGCCGCGCGGTGGACGAGGCGATGGAATCGGGCGGCGACGAGGGCGAGTGGGCGGCGGAAGTGACGCAGCTCGTGGCCGGCATGGACATCCACCCGATCGCGGTGATCATCGCCCGCGTCACCTATCTGCTCGCCCTGACGCCCGCTCTGGAGAGGCGCGGCGGGTCGGTCTCGATTCCGGTCTACCTGGCCGATTCCATGCAGCTTTCGGTGCAGAGCTATATGCGCCGCCAAGAACTGGTGATCACGGTTCCCGCTCCGCCCGGCCACAGCGGCGTCCCGGTCACCAACGGCGGCGCCACGGGAGGCGCCACGACCAGCGGGGCGGCGATCCTCACCTTTCCCGAGCCGCTGGCCCGCTACGGATCGCTGTTCGACAAACTGATCGAGGATGTCCGCGCCGCCTCCGAGGCCGGAGAATCGGCGGCGCAGTTCCGCGCCCGCGCGGTTCTGACCGTCGGCCGGCACCACAAGCGCGACCCCGACCGCCATGAAGAGGCGGCGCTGGACGACCTGAGTGAAACCTACGTCACCTACGATCATCTCCGGCGCACCGGGCGCAACACCATCTGGGGCTATGTGGCGCGAAACCTGACCAAGCCTTTCAGTTTTTCCGCGGGCGGCCATTGGGCCAATGTGCTGATCGGCAACCCGCCGTGGCTGGCCTTCCGCCACATGACGCCGGGCCTGCAGAAGCGCTTCCGCGAACTGGCCAGGGGCGAGCGCATCTATGTGGGCGGCAAGATGGCCACCCAGAACGATCTTTCCGCCCTGTTCGCCGTGCGCGCCGCCGGCCTCTACCTGCGGCCGGCCGGGACCATCGCCTTCGTCCTGCCGCGCGCGGTGCTGCGAGGCGGCCAGTTCGCCCCGTTCCGCACCGGCAGCTACGACAGCATTCGCATCGCCTGGGAGGAAGCCTGGGATTTGGATCAGGTGGAACCGCTGTTCCCCGTCCCCGCCTGCGTCGCGATCGGCCGGCGACGGGCGACGGCGAAGCGGATTCCCGAGCGTCTGAAACACTTCGCCGGCCGCCTTCCCCTGCGCGACGCCTCCGAGGCGATCGCCGATGAGAGGCTGACGGTGTCCGCCGCCGACGCGCCGCCGGCCGCCCGGATCGAGGCGGGCGAGCGGCGCTCGGACTTCCAGAAGATGTTTCGCCAGGGCGCGACCCTGGTCCCCCGCATGCTCTGCCTGGTGGAGCGTAAGACCCAGGGCCGCCTCGGCTCGTCCGCCGCCGCGCCGCTGGTCGCCAGCCGCCGCTCGACTCAGGAAAAGCGGCCTTACAAATCCCTGCCGGGCATCGAGGCGCCGGTGGAAAAGGCCTTTCTGCGGCCGGTCTATCTGGGCGAAAGCATATTGCCGTTCCGGGTGTGGCGCGCCTTCGAGGGGGTAATTCCGGTCGCCCCCGATGGAACGATGCTCGACGCCAAGGCGGCCACGGATTTGGGTTTCTCGGGGCTGGCCGCCTGGATGCGTCCGGCCGAATCGGCCTGGAATCAATCGAGCCGAGGCGCGATGACGCTGATCGAGCGCTGGAACTACCACAAGGAATTGGGCGCCCAATTCCCCGCGCCGCCGTTACGGGTGGTTTACTCCAAAGCCGGAACCCAGCCCGCCGCTTGCCTTTTGCGGAATGGCGACGGGGTGGTGGACCACAAGCTCTACTGGGCGCCCCCCGATTCCGAAGACGAAGCCTACTATCTCATCGCCGTCCTCAACAGCGAGGAAGCGCGCGGGCGCATCGACCTTCGAGATTCCCGAGGCGACCCCCTTCGCCCGCGCCCGCCGCGCGGTGCGCGAGGCCCTGCGCGCCGCCGGCGTCTCGGGCCGCATCGACACCCTGGTGGCCCGCCTGCTGGACCGATGAGGGCGCGTCGCCCCGCCCTATTTCAGCGAGGCCTGCAAGGTATTGGCGCGGGTCAGATGGTCGGCGACGACCGGCGCGGCGGCGGCGGCGAACGTCTTCAGCGCCGGCGTATCGCCTCGCCGCGCGTAGTTTTGCAGGGCGCCCAGCGCGTCCTGGTGGGCGGCGATCTGGTCGGCGACATAGGCCTTGTCGAAGGCGGAGCCGGCGGCGATGAGGGTCAGGGCGGCGACCTTGGTCTGCAGGTCGTCCGGCAGGGCGGTCGGCAGATCGACGGTTTCGCCCGACTCGTCGACGGCCTTCTGCAAGGCGGCGGTGGACTTGGTGTGGGCCGCGATCATCGCCCCGGCGAAGTCTTTCACCTGGGGGTTGGTCGAGCGGCTCAGCGCCAGCTTGCTCTCGGTGATCTCGAACAGGTCGCCGGACCCCGCCTTGTCCACGAAGTCGGGCCCGAACACCGGGTTGGTCAGCATGGGCAGCGCCGGCAGGGCCGAGGCGACGGTCTGCGAGGGGGCGCCGTTGACCTCGCCGGCGCCCGAGACGGCGTTGGTCGGGCCGGCCGGCTTTTCGCACGCCGAGAGAAGGAGGAGCGCGGCGGCGACCGCGGCGATTTTGGGAACATTGGTCATGGGGTGGCCTTTTAGCGCCGTCGAAGGCGAACGGAAACCATCGCCGCGCTAGTTTTTGCCGATCCGGCCGGCGCGGCGTCGGGGCGGTATTTAGGCCGCGCGGCGGGATAGGCGCGGAACCACCGGTCGCGGCCCCGCGTTCACCGGCCTGAGTTCGCCATGGGCGCCGCGCCAACGGCGCCGCCAGGGGCGAAAACTTTTTTTCAGGAGAACAACCATGCCCGCCGACACTTTCGACCAAGCCGCCGACGAGGCCAAGCTGTCGCGAAGGGCCGCCAACAGCGCCGCCGATCATGGCCAGCGCGCCTTCAACGAAGCCGTCTCCGCCGGCGAGCGGGCTCTGGCCGACGCGGTTCGCACCGCCGAACGGGTGTTCAGGGACGGCGTCGACACCCTTCGCGCCCAGACTCGGGCCTATACCGACAACGCCGGCCAGCATGTGGACGAGGCCCAGCGCTACGTCATGGATCGGGTCAAGGAGCGGCCCCTCACCGCCACCTTGACCGGCCTGGGGGTCGGCCTGCTGCTAGGCCTGCTGCTGTCCAACCGCTCCAAATAGCGTCGGCTGGGCCATGCTGCGCCGCCTTTTCCTGGCTCTCGCCGCGGCGGCCGCCTTCGCCGCCAGCGCGGCGGTCTGCGTCGTCGCTATCGCCTTCGCCCTCTACGCCCTGATCGAGCCCCACGTGGGACGGGCCGGGGCGGCCGCCATCGTGGCCGCCGCCGCGGCTTTGGTCATCGCCTTGGGCGGGCTGTTCATCGGGGCCGCCGCCAGGCGCAGGCGGGACCGCCAGCCCGCCGCCGCGGTGGGCGGGGCGGCTGAGCGCATCCTGCGGTTCGTGCGCGACAAGCCGGTGGTGGCCATCTCGGCCGCCCTGGGCGCCGGCTTCCTGGCCATCCGAAACCCCCGCTATCTCGGCGCGGCGGTGCGCGCCTTCTTCGAGGGGCGGGAAATTCCCCGGCGTTGAGGCGATAGCGCCTTCACCCCGCCGGGCGCCGGGGAAGGGTCCAGCTTCGCCACACGTCGAACCGCGATCCCGTCCACGCCTGGGCGGTGACGGTGAGCATCGCCGCGTCCGCCTCGATCAGGTTGAAACCGGGCGGCACGCCACGCTCGCGCACCGACAGGGTGCCGGCCCCGACGGCGTAGGCGTGGCCGTCGCCGTAGGGATAGGCCATGGCGAACGGCGCGTGTATGTGGCCGGTCAGGACGAGATCGACCCCGCCCTCGCACAGCCGGCGGGCGGCGGCTTCCCCGCCGCGCACCCGCCCCGTCATCGGGCCGCCGGTCATCTCCACCAGGGGATGGTGGCAGGCGACGATTCCCAGGCCGCCGGCCGGCCGGGCCGCCAGCCGGCCCAGCGCCGCGTCGATCTGACCCCGCCCGACCGCCCCCTTCGACCAGTTCCACCGCCACTGGGCGCCGCGGGCGGTGTTGACGGTGACGGCGGCCAGGCTGCCGTTGGACCACGTCGCGTCCCGGGACTCCCCAAAGCCCCGCTCGTAACGGGCGAACGGCGCGACGAGGCGGTCGATCAGGCCCAGATAGGGGGTGTCGTGATTGCCCGGGGTGATCAGCAGGGGCGCGGTCAGGCCGCCGACCCAGGCGACCGCGCGGTCGAACTCGCCAGGGCGCCCGAAGCTGGTCAGGTCGCCGGTGATGACGATCAGGTCGGGCTTCTGCTCGTCCAGCCACGCCCGCGCGCCCGCCACGGCGCCGACGTTTTCACCCCCGAAATGGATATCGGAGAGATGCGCGATGCGCGACATCAGCGCTCGCGGGTCGCCGGGCGGGGATTCACGGCTGGGTCGAGCCGGCGCGGTCCTTGATGTTCTGCCCGGCGTTCTGCAGGGCGTTGCCGGTCTTGTCGGCGGCGTTCTGGACCGGCGAGCGAATCCAGCCGTCGATCACCGACCCCGCCCCACTGAACGATCCCGTCTGGATGGCCAGCACGATCACCACCAGAGCGATGATCACCAGGATGATGGTGATGAGAGCCAGCAGGGGCGAGCCGCGATGGCGCAGCCGCTCTTCCCGCCGGCCGCGATCATAGGCGTCGTTGATCGCCCCCCGATCGACGCGAACCGCGGCGACGTCATGATCGACGCCGGCCCGCTCATCGGCCCGGCCCTCCTTGTAGGCCGCCAATCCGTCGGGCGCGTCGGTGACGACGGTCCGTCGCCCAAACCATGATCTCATGACGTCGGCTTTCTTGTGGAGGAAGGTTTAAGAACAGGCGAAAAGCATATTAGGGTAAGACAACGGAAGGCGCCAACGGTCGGTTCCCGATGGCGGGCCGGGTTGGAACCAAGGCGCCTCGGGCCGCGTTGGCGAACAGCTTGACGGGAGGGGAAAACATGACGACGCCGAGGCATTCGCGGGATATAGGACGGGCGGCGGCCTTTGCGGCGGCGGTCGCGCTCGCCACCCTGACCCTGGCCGGCTGCCAGAGCGCGCGCCCCGGCAAGGCGGCGGTGGCGCGGGGGCCGGTCATCCAGGCCCCGGCCGCCGCCTGCGCCGACTTCACCTCGACCATCTATTTCGAGTCCGAATCGGCCAGGGTCACGCCGCAGGCCGACCAGCTGCTCGCCGCCGCCGCCCGCCGGGCCCGGGGCTGTGACGTGACGGGGGTCAAGGTGTTCGGCCTGGCCGACGCGGCCGGCGCGCCTGGGGCCAATCTCCTTCTTTCCAGGCAGCGCGCCGACGCGGTGACGCGGGTCCTGCACCGGCGCGGCTTCACCACCGTCGCCTTCCAGGAGGACGCGGCGGGGGCCGCGGGGGCCGAAACGCCCGGCGGCCAGGCCCGCCCGCTGCGCCGCCGCGCCGTGGTCGAGTTCCATCTGGCGCCACCGAGGCCACCCCGCCGATAGGCGCCGCGACCGCCGAATAGGGAACGCCCAGCCGCGCGCGGGCGTTCTTCGCCCGCCAGAGCGCTTTCCGCAAAAGTGGGAACTGGTTTTGCGATGAGAAAGCGTTGAAGTGTTTAAGATAGAGCCTGTTTATCCCGTCCGGGTTGTTCAACCCGATCGGGACAGGCTCTAGGCTCGCTTGGAGGACATTATGGCCGGATCGCCGGATCGCCCGCCCCCGACGCTGCCCGCCACCGGGGCGCGGCAGGGGCGGTGGGGACGCCATGTTCTGTGGGTGCTCGTCGTCTCGGTGATGCTGTCGGCGGCGGCCCTCGTCGGCGTGTGGCTGTGGCTGTCGGGCGATCTCGCCGGAACCGAACATCGCTCGGCCCCCACGGCGCGCGAGGCGGCCGGCTTTCACACCACGCCGCAACCCGGCAGCCAAGGCGGCTAAGCCGCCGGCGCCGTCAGGCCGCCATGGCCGGCGCCGTCTCGCGGAAAGCGGCGCCTTCGTGGTTCAGCAGCCAGCGCTTGCGCTCCAGGCCGCCGCCATAGCCGGTCAGCGAGCCATCCGCCCCGATCACCCGGTGGCAGGGAATGACCACGCCGATCGGATTGGCCCCGTTGGCCAGCCCCACCGCGCGCACCGCGCGGGGCTTGCCGATACGGGCGGCCAGTTCGCCGTAGCTCACCGTCGCGCCGGCCGGGATGTCGGCCAGGGCCCGCCACACGCTCTGCTGGAACGGCGTGCCGGCGATCCGCCAAACGATTCCGGCCAGGGCGTCGATCTCGCCGGCGAAGTAGGCCGCCACCGCCCGCGCGGTAGCCGCCGGCGCGGGCCCGTCGGTCAACGGCGTTTCGCCGTATTGCCGGCGCATGAGCCGGCGCAGGCGATCCTCGTCGTCGGCCCAGTCGAAGGCGCGCAGGGCGCCGTCCTCGTCGGTGATCAGGAGGGCCTCGCCGATCGGCGTCGGCCGGCGGTCGAGAAAGAGGCATTCAGGCGGCTTGCCGGTCATGGGTCGTCTCGCGATGCTGGCTGGAGGAGGAAGGGTCGGCCGCCCACAGGTGGAGGGCCGCATAGGCGCGCCACGGCCGCCAAGCCTCGGCGCGGGCGAGGAGCTGGGCCGGCGTGGGGCGCCGCCCGTCGGCCTCGGCCAGAGCCCGCATCAGCCCGACATCGGCGGCCGGAAAGGCGTCGGGCTCGCGCAACTCGCGCATGGCGATGTATTGCGCCGTCCATTCGCCGATTCCCGGCAGGGCCTTGAGCCTGGCGATCGCGTCGCCGAGGCTCCGCCGAGGCCCGAAGATGAGCGGGTCGGCGACCACTGCGGCGGCCAGCGAGGAGAGGGCGCCGATGCGGGCGCGCGGCATGCCCAGGATGGAAAGGTCGGCGTGGGCGAGCCGCCGCGCCGAGGGAAAGGTATGGGTGAGGCCGGGGACGGCGCCGGCCAGTTCCGGGGGTAGGGCCTCGCCGAACGCTCGGGTCAGGCGGCCTGCCAGGGCGGTCGCCGCGGCGACGGTGATCTGCTGGCCGAGGATGGCCCGCACCGCCAGTTCGAAGCCGTCCCAGGCGCCGGGCGCGCGCAGCCCGGGCCGCGCCGCCACCAGGGGCGCCAGGCGGGCATCGCGACCCAGGTGCTCGCCGATGGCGGCGGGGTCGGCGGCCAGGTCGAACACCCGCCGAACCTTGGCGATGATCGTCGGCAGAGCGGCCAAGCGCGGGAACCGGATGGCGACCGCCAGGCGATCGCCGCCCCGGGGCTCGACCTTGAGAACCCCGCTCTCCTCGCCCAGGGCGATGGTCCGCGCGTAGGCGGCGGCGGTGACGGTCTCCACCCCGGCGATGGCCCGGGCGGCGAGGAACGCCAGCAGGGCGCCCCAATCGTAGGGAGGCCGATAGGGAAGGGCGAGGGTCAGCCAGCCGCCCGCCGCCGTCGATTCCACTTCGCCCTTGCCGCGCCTGAGGCTGGCCGGCGGCCGGTCGTAAAGCCGCTGGAAGGTTTCGTTGAAGCGCCGCACGCTGCCAAATCCCGAGGCGAGGGCGACATCGGTCATCGGCAAGCGCGTCTGGTGGATGAGCTGCTTGGCCAGCAACACCCGCCGGGTCTGGGCGACGGCCACCGGCGAGGCGCCCAGGTGCTGGCGAAAGAGGCGCCGGAGCTGGCGCTCGCCGACTCCCAGGCGGCCGGCCAGGCCCTCCACGCCCGCCTCGTCCAGCGCGCCGATCTCGATCAGGGCGAGGCCGCGCGAGACGGTGTTGCTGGTCCCCTTCCAGGCGGCGAGATCGGGCGCGGTCTCGGGGCGGCAGCGCAGGCAGGCGCGAAACCCCGCGGCCTCGGCCCCCGCCGCCGAGGCGAAAAAGGTCACGTTCGCCGGCTTGGGCGTCCGCGCCGGGCAGATCGGCCGGCAGTAGATGCCGGTCGTCTTGACGCCGACGAAAAGCCGTCCGTCGAACCGCGCGTCGCGGGTCGCCAGGGCGCGGTGGCAGGCGTCATGATCCATGTCCATGACGCCGATCATCCTCTTGTCGCGGCGACGTGTCTCGCGGTTTTCGGACGTGGTCGCCGAAAGGCCATCGCCCTAAGCCAGATCGGCATCCCGTCTCATGGAATCGCGGAAGGGCCGCCCCGCGCCGCCGCCGTGCCTCTACCAGGCCACTTCGTTCCTGATGCGGCGCTCGAGGAGGGGGAATTTGCGGGCGAGCCGGCGAAGATCCTCGCCGGGCAGCACCATCAGGCGCATTTCGGCGCGGGCCAGGACCGACTTGCCGTAGACTCCACCGTCGCCGAGCGCCTCCTCGCCGATCATGTCGCCAGGCTCAAGGTCCCACACGCCGGTCTCGTCCTCGGCGCGGGCGCGACCCGAAACGATCAGATAGAAGTTCTCGGCGTCCTGGCCGGCGACCGCGATCCGGGTGTGCTCCTGCACCATTCGCGCGCCCATCAGATCGACGATCTGGCCCACCGCGTCGAGACCGAAATCCTCGAACAGCGGCTGGCGTTTCACCATGCTCCAGGTGATGTTGAATTCGCGGCGGTGGAGGCCATCGACGAATCCCTTGGCGATGATGCCGATGGGCATGGCGAAGAGGACCAGCCCCAGCACCATGGTGACGCCGGCGACCAGCTTGCCGAGCAGGGTGAGCGGCACTTCGTCTCCATAGCCCACCGTCGAAAGGGTGGCGATCGCCCAATACATGGAGGTCGGCAGGGTGCCGAACGCCTTGGGCTGGCCGGGCCCTTCGACCAGATGCATCACCTCGGCGGCGGCGCACACCGTACAGAGGAGCAGGATGAACGAACCCAGCAGGGCCCGCCGCTCGGCGTAGAGAACGCCCAGCAGGGCCGGCATCGCCTGCGAATAGCGCGCGATCTTCAAGAGCCGCAGCAGGCGCAGGACCCGCAGGGCGCGCAGGTCGACCACGCCGCCGGTCAGGACGCCCAGAAAAAACGGGGCGAACGACAGGAAATCGATGATCATCATGGGCCGAAGGACGAACCTCAGCCGCCCCGTCAGCGGATGGCCCGCCCCGATGCGGGGGTCTTCGGGCGCCGACCACACCCGCACCGCGTATTCGGTCGCGAAGGCGCACACCGTGAAGAGCTCGAAGCCCCGGAAATAGTCCCGGTAAGGCCCGTAAATCGACGGAACCGTCTCCAGGATCACCATGACGACATTGGTGACGATCAAGGTGATGAGGGCGAGCTCGACCACCCGGCTGGGGCCGCCGTCGGCCTGGCCTTCCTCGAGAATCAGATAGGCGCGCTGGCGAGCGGTGGGCCTCGCGGGCGCCGCCCGCGCGGCCGGGATCCGCCTCCCCGCCGCCTCTGCCTGCTGATCCATGACCGCTATTCGAAAAACCGCCCGCGCGACGCGAGGCCTTATAGCGCATGATCGGCCGATCGCCAGAGCCGCGACGGCGGGATTTTTTCGCTTGGATTTATCCCAGGCGCGGGGATCGGCGCCGATCTAGGCAAGCATCCGGCTGACCGCGTCGGTCATGGCTGCGGACGAGTAGGGCTTGGGAATGAATTCCCCGGCGGCGGGAAGCTCTCCGCCCGACGGTCTGACCGTGCCCGAGGTGAGCAGCAGGTGGACGGCCGGCTTGAGGCGACACACCAGGCGGGCCAGTTCCAGGCCGTCCATGCGGCCGGGCATGTCGATGTCGGTGAACAGCACATCCAGGTCCGGTTCGACAACCACCACGGCGAGCGCCTGCTCGGCGTTGGCCGCCTCAAGCACGGTAAAGCCGGCGTCGCGGAGCGTTTCGGCGGCGTCCAGGCGAACCAGACTCTCATCCTCGACGACCAGGACGGTCGGCTGGCGTTTCAAGGGCGAATTCATCATCGCTCAACTCGCAAGGCGCGAAGACGTTCCCGAAGCGTTTTCGTGAAAAAACGTTAAACATTTGCCAAGGGACGTCGATATTTCATGGTGACGCTTTTTATAGCCCGAAACTACAGTATAGCTTTTGAACCGCTCTGCCCGGCCCGTCGCCCGCGCCGCGACCCCCCGCGGCGCGTCAATCACGCCCGATTGCGGAACGCTTCGTTTTAGGCGACGTTAGCGTTCACAAGCCCTAAAAGGCGAATCGCCAAGGCAACGGGGCTGGAGGGTTATCACCATGCTATTGACGATTATCGCGTGGCTCATCCTGGGTGGGGTGGCCGGTTTCATCGCCAGCAAGATCGTGAACAAGACCGGCGAGGGTCTGGTCATGGATATTGTTCTGGGCATCATCGGCGCCATCGTGGGGGGCTTCATCTCCTCCCACTTCCTCGGCGGCATCGGCACCGGGCATAATATCCTCAGCATCCCCACCCTGATCGTCGCCGTGCTCGGCGCCATCGTGGTGCTGGTCATCTACCACATGATCGTGCGTCGACGGGTCTGAACGCCAGCCTTTGAGCGGCTCCCGGGACGCCCCGGGAGCCGCCGTTTCTATTCGCGGCGGTGGCGCGGGAAACCGGCGTCGCCCTCGCAAATTGACATCGCCGCCTTGCCGGCGCCAATCTCCTATTGCGAAAAGGCAACCTGGGAGGCTGGCGATGAGGCTTCGACCCAAGGTGGCGGCGGCCCTCCTCGCCTTTGTGTTCGGCGGCCCGGCGGGCGCGGCGGTGACGGTGATCGGCGGCGGGATGGCGCAAGACTGCTCGCGCGCCGCCTTCGCCGGAAAGTCCGACCGCGCTTCGATCCTCACCTGCGCCCTGGCGCTCGGCGGCGAGGACCTCGACACCACCGATCGGGCCGGCACGCTGATCAATCGCGCCGTCATGGAGCTGCGGGGCTTGGCGTTCGAGGCGGCGCGGGCCGACCTCGACGCCTCGATCGCCTTGACGCCCACCATCGGCGAGGCCTGGGTCAATCTGGGCGCCGTGGCGGTGGGCGAAAAGCACTATTCGACGGCTGTCGACGATCTCACCCGGGCGTTGAGCCTCGGCGTCAAGGAGCCGGAAAAGGCCTATTTCAATCGCGCCCTGGCCTATGAGGGGCTGGACGATGAAAAGTCGGCCTATTTCGACTACCGGCGGGCCGTGGCGCTGAAACCCGATTGGCCCCTGCCCCAGCACGAATTGCTGCGCTTCACGGTGAGCCGGCGGTAACCGTTTCATCGTGATCGGCCAGGCCGCGAGGCTTGACCGGCGGGCGCGTCGGCGTAGGGTCGGTCCCATTCTCCGGGGTGTCCCGCGCTTGAGGGACTGAGAGGCTGCTGACGCGGCGACCCGCCGAACCTGATCCGGATCATGCCGGCGAAGGGAGGGAATGCGGATCGCCCTCGCGGCGTCCGTTCATCGCTTCCAGGCCCGGTCGGCCCGGCCACGAGCCACGTCGAGAAGCGCGCCATGAACGTCCACACGCCCATCGCTCCCACCATCCCGACCGGCGAACGCCCCGGATCGCGCAAGGTCTATCAGGCCGGCGCCCTGCACCCCTGCCTGCGCGTGCCGTTCCGCGAGATCGCGGTCCATCCCTCGGCCGGCGAGCCGCCGCTGATCCTCTACGACCCGTCCGGCCCCTACACCGACCCGGCCGCCACGATCGATATAAGGGCCGGGCTGGAACGGCGGCGCGAGGCCTGGGTGGTCGCCCGCGGCGACGTGGAAGTGGCTCCGGCGCGCGCCGTTCGGCCCGAGGACAACGGCCACGCCCGCGGCAAGCATCTGGCCCCCGCCTTCCAGTCGGCCCGCCGGCCGCTGCGGGCCAGGGCCGGCGCGGCGGTGACCCAGCTGGAATACGCCCGCGCCGGGACGATCACGGCGGAAATGGAATACGTCGCAATCCGCGAGAACCTGCGACGGGAGGCGGGGGGTCCCGTCATCCGCGACGGCGAGGACTTCGGCGCGGCCATTCCCGATTTCGTGACTCCCGAGTTCGTGCGCGACGAGGTGGCGCGGGGCCGGGGCATCATTCCGGCCAACGTCAACCACGGCGAGCTGGAGCCCATGGCCATCGGCCGCAACTTCCTGGTCAAGATCAACGCCAACATCGGCAATTCGGCCGTCCTCTCCTCGGTGGAGGACGAGGTGGACAAGATGGTGTGGGCGATCCGCTGGGGGGCCGACACCATCATGGACCTCTCCACGGGCCGCAACATCCACAACATCCGCGAATGGATCATCCGCAATTGCCCGACGCCGCTGGGCACCGTGCCGATCTACCAGGCGCTGGAAAAGGGCGGCGGCGGGGCCGAAGACCTCACCTAGGAGGTGTTCCGCGACACGCTCATCGAACAGGCCGAGCAGGGGGTGGACTATTTCACCATCCACGCCGGGGTGCGCCTGCCCTTCGTGCCGCTCACCGCGCGGCGGGTCACCGGCATCGTGTCGCGGGGCGGCTCGATCATGGCCAAGTGGTGCCTGGCCCATCACCGCGAGAGCTTCCTCTACGAGCATTTCGAAGACATCTGCCAGATCATGCGCGCCTACGATGTCTCTTTCTCCCTGGGCGACGGCCTGCGGCCCGGCTGTATCGCCGACGCCAACGACGCGGCCCAGTTCGCCGAACTGGAGACTCTGGGGGAGCTCACCAAGGTCGCCTGGAGGCACGGCGTGCAGGTGATGATCGAGGGCCCCGGCCACGTGCCCATGCACAAGATCAAGGCCAACATGGAAAAGCAGCTCGCCGCCTGCCACGAGGCGCCCTTCTACACCCTGGGGCCCCTCACCACCGACGTGGCGCCCGGCTATGACCACATCACCTCGGCCATCGGCGCGGCGATGATCGGCTGGTTCGGCACCGCCATGCTCTGTTATGTGACGCCCAAGGAGCATCTGGGCCTCCCCGACCGCGAGGACGTGAAACAGGGCGTGATCGCCTATAAGATCGCCGCCCACGCCGCCGATCTGGCCAAGGGCCATCCCTCCGCCCGCGCCTGGGACGACGCCCTCTCCCGCGCCCGCTTCCAGTTCCGCTGGGAAGACCAGTTCAATCTGGGCGTCGATCCGGAAACGGCACGCGAATTCCATGACGAGTCCCTGCCCAAGGAGGCGATGAAGACCGCCCACTTCTGTTCCATGTGCGGCCCCAAGTTCTGCTCGATGAAGATCAGCCATGAGATCCGCGACGCGGCGGCGGCCCAGAACGACGTGGCGGAGGCCGGCATGGCGGCGATGGCGGAGAAGTTCCGCGAAGGCGGCGGGGAGATTTACGTGGCGGCGGAGGGGTCGCCGTCGGGCGCCACCTCATAGACCCGCGAGCAGTATTCGCAGGTGACCTCGACGCGGCCGTCGGGGCCGGTCATGCCGGCGCGTTCGTCGGGGCCGAAGGCCGCCAGCATCGCCGCGACCCGCTCGCGTGAGCAGCGGCAGAAGCCGCTCACGGCCAGCGGCTTGAACAGCCGCACCCCGTCCTCGTGGAACAGGCGGAAGAGCAGGGTCTCGGCCGAAACGGTGGGGTCGATCAGTTCGTCCTCGCCGACCGTGGCGAAAAAGGCCTGGGCGCGCGCCCAGGCCTCGGCGGTCGAGCCGCGCGCCGCGTCCTCGGCGATGGTCTGGATCAAGAGGCCGCCGGCCCGCCAGCGCGGCCCTTCGCCCACGTCGGCCTGGCCGACCGCCAGGCGCACCCGCGTCGGCGTCTGTTCGGACTGGGCGAAATAGGTTTCGGCGCACCGGGCCAGGGTCTCGCCCTCGATGGGGGTGATCCCCTGGGTGCGCTCGGAGTCCGGTCCCGGATCGATGGTCATGACGAAGGCGCCCTTTCCCAGCAGCGCGCCCGCCCCCGGCCGGCGAGTCTCTGCCGCCAGGGCCGCGACCCGCTCGGCGTCGAACCGGCAATAGCCGCGCAGCGACCCGGTGGTGTCGTAGTCGGCCACCACATAGGCTACCGGCCCGTCGCCCTGGGCCTGGACGATGAGCCGGCCCTGAAACTTCAGGCTGGCCCCGACCAGGGCCGCCAGGGCGCAGGCCTCGCCCAGAAGATTGGCCACCGCCGGCGGGTAGGCGTGGCGACCGAGCACCTCGTCGATCGCCGCGCCCAGGCGCACGATCCGCCCGCGCACCGGCTGGCCCTCGATGGCGAAGGCGGCGACGAAGTCATCGGCGGCGGGCGCGGTCACGGCGCGGATATGGGGGCGCGCCGCCATCTGCGCGAGCGATCAGGCCATGGCGGTCGCCGGGCGGGCGAGCGCTATCGTCGCCGCCCCGTGTTCGCAAGCCGGCGCCGCGGACGACGCCCCACCTACGCCGCTTACGATGCCGGCGGCCGCCGCGGCGAAGCCGGTGACTGACGGCTTTGGCGCGGCCTGATCGACGATATCGACGCCGCGTTGGCCGTCGCTGCTGGCGGTGAAGGTCGAGCCCAGATAGTTGCCGATCAGGTGGATCTGGGCGGTGTGTGTCCCGTCGCTGACGGTCAGGACGCCGCCGGATTTGTCGCCGCTGTAGCTCGCCTCGCCGGGGCCCGCGAAGCCGATGTCTCGAAGGTCCAGCGCGGTCGAGCCAGTCTTGGTGAAACCGCTGATCAGTCCGCCATATCCCCGTGCCTGGGCAAGCTGGAGCACACCCGACTTGTGGAACGTGACGTTTTCTCCAAAGCTCGAGCCGAAGGCGAGAATTCCGCCCTGGATTACGCCTTGGCCCGCCCCGGTCACCGCGCCCAACACCGTCAGATCACCGCCTTGGCTCGCGAGGACGCCGCTGTTGTCGACCGCGCTTTCGATCAGGGTCCGGCTGTTCCGGCCACCGGCGATCAGGCCGGCGTTCTGGATGGCGTTGGCGCCGGTGTCGATGGTCAGGCCCGTCGGCCCCGCGCCGCGTATCGTCGCTTCCAGGCCGTTGATCAGGGTCATCAGGCCGCCGCCCAGAAGGCCGCTGCCGGTGATCAGGTTATCGACGTTCGTCAAGGTCGCGCCGCTCGTCACGCCGGTGATGACGCTGCTCGCGGCGGCGAGCACGATCTGGCCGCCGCCCGACAGGATGGCGCCCGGCGCTCCGACGATCAGGTCGGTGGTGCTCGCGCCCTTGCCGGTCTTGATCAGCAGTTCGCCGAAGTTGTTGATCGCGCCCGTGATGGTCAGGTTGGCGTCTCCATACAACGTGATCAGGCCCGAGAGATCGACGCCGTTCAGCCCGTTGCCGGTCAGGCTGTTGCCGACCTCCTGGAACACGAAGGCGCTGAACACGCCCGCGGCCAGGGCGCCATTGGCGATGGTGACGCCGCCCAGGATCACCCGGCCGCCATCGGCCAGGATCTGGCCTCCGGTGTTGTCGATGTTGCCGCTCAGCCTGAGCGTGCCGCCGTTCGTCGCTTCGAGCAGGCCCTGATTCACCGTCGTCCCGAACGAGGAGAGGATCAGCGGCAGGGCCTGATCGGCGTTGATGGCCCCGGCGGCCTCGTTGATCAGCCCCAGCCCGGTGATCGCGCCGGCGCCCGAGATCAGGTTGTCGACGTTGGTCAGGATCGCGCCCTCGCCGCCGGTGATCAGGTTGAAGGCGTCGTTGCTGAGGGTGATCAGGCCGCCGCCATCCAAGGTGACCGGCCCAAGAATGCTCAGCTTCGCCATCTGGTCCGCGCCGGGCAGCGCGGACGTCGGCGTCCCATCGAGCAGGATCGAACCGGCATTGTCGAAGACGCCGCCGCCGATCTCGAAATTGGCGCTACCCCCCAGCAGCGTTCCGAGGACGGGCACGGTGTAGAGGGCGTTGCGGACGTCGATGCTCCCGAGGTTCGCGCTGCCGCCGGCGCCGTTGAGGGCCAGGAAGTTGGTCGCGCCGCCGAGCAAGCCGGTGACGTCGATGCCGCCCAGGATCTGAAGGGTGGCGCCCGCCGTCGTCTGGATCGCGCCGACGGTCTGGGTTCCCCCCAGCGGCAGGCCCAGAACGCCGGCCTGCGAGATGACTGTGTAAGGCGCGCCCAGCGCGCCGAGGACCGCGGTGTCCTGCGCCCCTGGAAGCACGCCGCGCAGCCAGTTCAGGATGCTGTTGAAGAAGCCCCCCGAGGCCGAGTTCCACTGCACCTGAGCCATGAGTTTTTTCCCTGTTCCGCCGCCGTCGCGCCGACCGACCGAGCGTGCGCCGGCGGCGCGCCTATCCTCATAGCTGTCAATAGACGGCCTGTCGACGGCGTTTTCTCCACCGTTTCGCCGCGCCCAGGCGCGTGATCCGCCCGCGCGCCGGCTGGCCCTCGATGGCGAAGGCGGCGACGAAATCATCGGCGGCGAGGTCGATCACGGCGCGGATGTAGGGGCGCCATGCGGCCTTTCACCCCAAGGCGCCGAAACACCAAGCCAGAATGGATTTCTGCACATGGATGCGGTTTTCCGCCTCGTCCCACACCAGGGAGGCGGGGCCGTCGATCACGGCATCGGTGACCTCCTCGCCGCGATGGGCCGGCAGGCAGTGGAGGAACACCGCCTCCGGGGCGGCCAAATCCATCAGCGCCTCGTCGACCCGGTAGGGCTCGAAGGCGGCCACCCGCTCCTCGTGGTCGGCATCGCCCATGGAGACCCAGCCGTCGGCGACCACGCAATGCGCCCCCCGCGCGGCGGCGCGCATGTCTTGCGTGACCGTCACTTGGCCGCCGCCCCGCGCCAGGTCGGCCTCGCTCGGGCGATAACGCGCCGGCCCGGCCACCGCCAGGTGGAAGCCGAAGCTGGCCGCGGCGTGGATGTAGCTGGCGCAGACATTGTTGCCGTCTCCCACCCAGGCGAAGGCCTTGCCGGCGACCGGGCCGCGATGCTCTTCGAAGGTCATCACATCGGTCAGGACCTGGCAGGGGTGGCTGCGGTCGGTGAGGCCATTGATCACCGGCACGCTCGCGGCGGCGGCGAAGCGCTCGAGATCGTCGTGGCTGACGGCGCGGATCATCACCGCGTCGACCATGCGCGAGAGCACCCGCGCGGTGTCCTCGATGGTTTCGCCGCGGCCAAGTTGCAGGTCGGCGGCGGTGGCGATGAGGCTGGCCCCGCCGAGCTGGCGCATGGCGGCGTCGAAGGAGAAGCGGGTGCGGGTCGAGCTTTTCTGGAAGATCATGGCCAGGGTGCGGCCGGCCGCCGGCGCGTCGGGGTCTGGCCGCCCGGTTGGCCAGCCCGGGCGCGCCGCCTTGCGGGCCTTGGCGTCCTCGACGATGGCGCGCAGGGTGGCGGCGTCCAGGCGCCACAGGTCGAGGAAGCGGCGCGGCGCGGTCACGCCGCGTCCGGCGCGGCCGCCGCCTTGGCCCGCGCCGACGCGCAGGCGCGCTCGAGCTTGTCGATCGCCTCGCGCGCCTCCTCGGCGGTGATGGTCAGCGGCGGCAGCAGGCGCACGCAGTTATCGCCGCCGCCGGCGATCAGCAGGCGCTCGTCGCGCGCCAGGGCCATGAAGGCGCGGTTGTCGGGGATCAGCTTGACGCCGATCAGCAGGCCCTTGCCGCGCACGTCGGCGATCACGTCGGGGTAGCGGTCCTGCAAGCCTTTCAGGCCCTGCGTGAAATAGCCGGCCATGCCCCGCACGTGGGCCAGGGTCTCCGCCTTGCCGATCTCCTCGAAGGCGGCCAGAGCGACGGCCATGGCCAGCGGATTGCCGCCGTAGGTCGAGCCGTGCGAGCCGACGCTCATGCCGCTCGCCGCCCTTGCCGTGGCCAGGCAGGCGCCGACCGGAAAGCCGCCGCCCAGCGCCTTGGCGACGCAGAGGATGTCCGGCGCGGCGTCCGGCGCCCACTCATGGGCGAAGAGCCTGCCGGTGCGCCCCAGGCCGCACTGGATCTCGTCATAGATCAGGAGGACGCCGCGCTCGTCGCAGAGGGCGCGGATAGCGGTCAGATCGGCTTCCGGCCAGGCCCGCGCGCCGCCCTCGCCCTGCACGGGCTCCAGGATCACCGCCGCCGTGGTCGGCCCGATGGCGGCCTCTAGCGCGTCCATATCGCCGAACGGTAGATGCACGTAGCCGGGCGGCGGCGGCCCGAAGCCCTCGGTGTAATGCGGATTGCCGGCGGCGAATACGGCCGCGTAGCTGCGCCCGTGGAAAGCGCCCTCGAAGCCGAGGACGTCGATGCGCTCGGGCGCGCCATTCGCCCAATGATATTTGCGCGCCATTTTCAGGGCGCACTCCACCGCCTCGGTCCCCGAATTGGTGAAGAAGGCCAACTCGGCGAAGGTGGCGGCGCAGAGCTTTTCGGCCAGCGCCTCCTGGCCGGGAACCCGGAAGATGTTGGAAACATGCCACAGCTTCTCGCCCTGTTCCTTGAGCGCCGCCACCAGCCTGGGATGGGCGTGGCCCAGGCCAGTGACGGCGATCCCCGCCAGGCAGTCGAGATAGGCCTCGCCCTCCGCCGTATAGAGCCGCGCGCCTTTGCCACGCTCGAACGCCAGCGGCGCTCGGTTATAGACCCCCAGCAGATGATCGGCGGGCGCGCCGGGCGGATCGGGGGGAGTCATGGGCGAGGCTTCCTCAAAAGCGATGCGTCCCCGCGCCAAAACGGCGCGAGGACGGGAAGCGTGGCGTTTTCGTCGCGCCGGCCGGCGGTGTCAACGCGGCGATGCTCCGCCGGTGCGGCTGCCCGCCGGGGTCCGCCCCTGGACAGACTCGCCCGGTCGGGGGCAGTCTGGCCACGCGGTGTTTCGCCGAGTCCCACCGCGGCGAACACACAAAGGGGGCTCAAATCCATGGACGACAAGACCGCCAAGATCACCGCCGCCATCCTCGGGGGATTGCTGGCCGTCGGGCTCCTGGGCGCCGGCTATTTCGTCAGCACCACGGTCCTGCGCGGTCGCATGGCGGGCAACGCGGTCACGGTCAAGGGCTTCGCCGAAAGGGACGTCAAGGCGGACCTGGCGCTGTGGACGATCGGCTTTTCGAACACCGGCGGCAATCTTCCCGATCTCTACGCCAAGGCCCGCGCCGACGAGACCGCGATCCTGACCGACCTCAAGTCCCGCGGGTTCGACGACAAGGCGATCAACGCCCAGGGCGTCAGCCTCACCGACCAGGCCGCCAATCAGGACCGGTCCAAGGCGGTCCCCGAAACCAGCCGGTACACCCTCGCCGGAACCATCCTGGTGCGCTCGACCGACGTGGCCCGGGTCGACGCCGCGACGCACGCCCTCGACGCCTCATCAGCAAGGGGGTGACCCTGACGCAGAATCAGGCCGATTTCGAGTTCACTCGCCTCACCGACATCAAGGCGCCGATGCTGAAGGACGCCACGACGAACGCGCGCGCCGCGGCGCAGCAGTTCGCCAACGACGCCGGCGCCCAGGTGGGATCGATCCAGTCGGCCAACCAGGGACTGTTCTCGATCAACTCACGCGACGCCGCCGCCGGAACGCCGGCCGACAACGAATATTCGCCCTCCGGCGGGGCCAGCACCATCGATAAGCGCGTGCGGGTGGTCGTGACCCTGACCTACTACCTGGAGCGCTGAGAGGCGGCCCCGGCCACGGTGAGGGTTGCGCCCGCCCCAATATGACGGCACGGTGATTTGGTCAAAATAGGGGGCTGCGGAATGAAACGAGCGCTTATGGCGGTGATGGCTGCCGTCGCGGTTTTGGGGGGAACAACCACGGCATCGGCGGGAGTCTACGCCGATGATCTCAGTCGTTGCCTGGTAAGTAGCACCAGTGACGCGGATAGCGCCATGCTCGTACGGTGGATGTTCTCATCTTTATCGGCGAATCCCGTCTTGAAGGCCATGACAACGGTCACTGAAGGACAACGTGAAGCATACAATAAGGCGGTAGCCGCGCTGTTTGAGCGACTCTTAACAGTTGACTGTAGAAAACCCTACGTGGAGGCGCTAAAATACGAAGGTGGAACAGTAACCGAAACTAGCTTTGGCGTTTTGGGTGGCGCCGCGGTGCGAGGATTGATGAATCAAAAGGACGTAGCCGCGCAGTTACAAAAATTGTCGACCTATCTGGACAAGAATAAATTTGCTGCATTAGCAAAGGAGGCTGGAGTTGTGACGCCATCGAGCGCCGTGACAACTACTGTTCCGAAATAGGAACCGCTGTGGAAGGTACCATCAACTTCCGCCCTATCGTCGGGTGTTCACGTCTTCATCTTGTACCCCGTGGCGAACATCCACAGGCACACCGTGGCCAGCAGCACGGTGAGGATGGCCGTCATCGCCACGCCCACGGCGAGCGATCCGTCGGCATGGCCGATGAAGCCGTAGCGGAAGCCGGCGATCAGGTAAAAGAACGGGTTGTAGTGCGAGGCGGCGCGGAACGGCTCGGGCAGGCGCGAGACCATGTAGAAGGTCCCCGACAGGAAGGTCATCGGCATGATGATGAAATTGCCCACCGCCGCGATGTGGTCGAACTTCTCCGACCAGATGGCCGCCATGATGCCCAGCATCCCCATGATCAGGGCCGCCCCGCAGCCGAAATAGATCACCGCCCAGGGATGGGGGAAGCCCAGGCGGGCGAAGGGCGCGACGGCCAGGGCGGTGACCGCGCCCACCAGCACCCCGCGCGTCGCCGCTCCCAGGGTGAAGCCGGCCACCTGCTCGGCGGGCGATAGCGGCGGGGTGAGGAAGTCGCCGATCAGGCCGTTCATCTTGGCCTGCAGCAGGCTCGACGAGGAGTTGGAAAAGGCGTTGCCGAGAATCTGCATCATGATGAGGCCCGGCGCGACGAAGGAGGCGAAGTTCACCCCTTCGATGGGCGGCGCGGCGCCGCGCACCGCAACCACAAACACCAGCATGTAGAGCAGGGCGGTCACCACCGGCGCGGCCAGGGTCTGGGTGCCGACTTTCCAGAACCGGCGGACCTCGCGCATATAAAGGGTCCAAAAGCCGATCCAGTTGACCCCGTGGTAGTCGCGCGGCAGGGGCGGGATCACCTGGGCGGGCGCCATGTCCTTCATGCGCTTCATGTGCCCCCGAGCGGCGCGGATGGCAAGGATTCCCACCTCCCGGGGGCACCGAGCGTCGATCTTCTGTGGACGAATTTGTGGCGCCTATTGTGTCCGGCTCCGCTCGGAATACGATATCTTGTGTTCACCGGCGCGAAAGAGCCTTCCGCCGGGACGCGAACAGGCGATGGGAGGTTTGATCATGGGTTGGACCGACGAACGGGTTGAAACCTTGAAGAAGCTTTGGCTGGACGGCCATTCGGCCAGCCAGATCGCCAAGCAGCTCGGGGGGGTGACCCGCAACGCGGTGATCGGCAAGGTCCATCGCCTGGGCCTGTCGGGGCGCGCGACGCCTTCGCAGCCGGCGCGGCCGATTCTCAAGGCGCCCCGCCCCTCCCGCCCAGCGGTCGCCACCGCGCCCGCGCAGCGCCGATTGGCCGCGCACCACCACCCCCTGCCCGCCCCGGCGATGCGCCCGGCCCCCTACGTAGAGGCGCCCGGCACGGCCACCGTGCTCACCCTGGGGGCACACATGTGCAAATGGCCGATCGGCGATCCGGCCAGCGACCAGTTCACGTTCTGCGGTCGGCGGGCCGGCGACGAGGGACCCTATTGCGTCGAACACGCCCGCCTCGCCTATCAGCCGCAACAGGCCCGCAAGCGGTCCGGCCCCTCCGAACTGGCCCGCTCGCTGCGGCGCTACATCTGACGGCCGCGAGGCTCGACCCCCCAACCCTCTTCCCCGTCTGGGGTAAGAGAGGGTTATAACCGGCGGCCATGACCGACGACGCTTCCGCCGAGACTGAAGACTCCAACGCGCCGGCCTACACTGTCTCGGAACTGGCCTTCGCGCTCAAGCGAACGATCGAGGCGGCCTATGGCTTCGTGCGCCTGCGCGGGGAGATATCCAAGGTCACCTTTCACGCCAGCGGCCACGTCTATCTCGATCTGAAGGACGAGCGGGCCTGCATTTCCGGGGTGATCTGGAAGGGGCAGGCAGGCGGCCTGGCCATCCGGCCGCAGACGGGTCTCGAGGTGATCGTCACCGGCAAGATCACCACCTATCCGGGCCGCTCGCAATATCAGATCGTCATCGAGACCATGGAGGCGGCCGGCATTGGGGCCCTCCTCGCCCAGCTCGAGCGCCTTAAGGCCGCGCTGGCCGCCGAGGGTCTGTTTGACGCCTCCCGCAAGCGGCCGTTGCCGGCCATGCCCACAACGATCGGCGTGATCACCAGCCCGACCGGGGCGGTGATCCGCGACATCCTGCACCGCATCCGCGAGCGCTGGCCGTGCCGGGTCATCGTCTGGCCGGTGGTGGTGCAGGGTGACCAGGCGGCGGCCCAGGTGAGCGCCGCCATCGAGGGCATCGGGGCGCTGGCGGCTGGCGGAGCGATTCCGCGGCCCGACCTGATCATCGTCGCCCGCGGCGGCGGCTCGGTGGAGGACCTGTGGCCGTTCAACGACGAGGCCCTGGCCCGCGCCGCGGCGGCCTCGCCCATCCCGCTGATCTCGGCGGTGGGCCATGAGACCGACACCACCCTGATCGACTTCGTCGCCGATCGCCGCGCCCCCACCCCGACGGCGGCGGCGGAGATGGCGACACCGGTGTTCGCCGATTTGGCCGCCAGCCTCGCCGACCACGAGCGCCGGATGATCCAGTGCGGCGCCCCCCTGATCGATCACCGCCGGGCCCTTCTGGCCGCCGCCGCCGGCGGCCTGCCCCGGGCCGCCGACCTGCTGGCCATCGCGGCCCAGCGCCTCGACCTGGCGGCCGGCCGCCTGGGCGCGGCCCTGCGGATGAACGTCGCCACCCATCGCCACGACCTCGCCGCCCTGGCCGCGCCGCTGCGGCCCGGGCTTCTCCAGCGGCCGATCCAGGTGAAGGCCGAGCGCCTGGCCGCCCTCACCGGACGCTTGGCGCCCGCCGCGCGGCGGCGCATCGAACGGTCGGCCGCGGCTTTGGCCGCAATGGAGAGCCTGCGGCTGTCGTTCGATCCAAATCGCCCCTTGAGCCGCGGCTTCGCGCGGGTCCATCGCCGGGACGGGTCGCTCGTCCGCGCGGCCGGCGCCCTGACCGCCGGAGACGCCGTGCGATTGGTGTTCGGCGACGGCGATCGGGACGCGACGATCGACCGATCGACGGCGCCTCCCGCCCGCCGGACGGCGGTCGCCCGCCGCGACCAGGGCCAGGGAAGCCTGTTCTGACGCGGAGATTGGAAGCCCGGGCCGATTGGCCTAGATGAAGCCCATGAACGCCCACGACCGGAATCTTGCGGGGAACTCCGACGATATCGCCCATGTGCGCTACGGCGACGGCGATCTCACTGTCCTGAAGCCCGGCCGCTTCGTGATCTGCGCGGTGTCGGGCCGGCGCATCGCCCTGGAGGCCCTGCGGTATTGGAACCCCAAGCTGCAGGAAGCCTACGCCGGGCCGGCCGAAGCGCTGGCACGATGGAAGCAACTCAACGATTAACGGCGGCGCTCACTTGCCCCGCCCGCCGGCCCCGGTGATCTCCTTGATCAGGCCCTGGACGAAGGCCTTGGCGCCGGCCCCCCAGACGACTTTCAGATGGGCCAGGGTGTCGGCCGCCGGTCCCTCGAACTTCCACTCGCAGGCTTCGAACCGGCAGCCGGCGAAGCTGGGCGGCGCCCCGCCGGCATAGACCAGGCGGCACTGGCGAAACTCGCAGTCCTCGAAATGCTCGCCGTCGAGCAGGACCGTTTCGTGGGTTCGGACGGTGGCGGCGGCCATGGCCCCGATCCCTAATCTTCCGGTTCCGAGGGTTCCCCCTCGGGGGCGGCGGCGGCCCTGTCCCGCTCCTTCTGTTCGCGCTTGGCGGCGGCCTTCTCGGCGGCCTTGGCGGCCTTGTTGCGTTCGCGGTCCAGGCGTTCGAACTGATAGTTGGGCTTGCGCGGCATGGAGCGGTCCTTTTCAGCTTGTGGCGCTTTGGGCGGTCCATCGCCGATTTGACGCGATTTTGCGAGCGCTTTTGACGCCATCCACCCTAAGGGCGGCCCATCGGAGTGTCCAAACATGCCGCCGATCGCCGCAACGAAGATCGAAACCCGCGACCATCTTGTCCACGACGCCGTGGGACAGCCGCTCAGCGGCCTGCGCGCGGGCGCGGCGATCGGGGTGGGCGTCAATTCGCTACTGATCGTCGGGGTGATGCCGGTTCTGTTTGGCGCCCTGGTCGACGAACATCGGTTGAGCGCGGCGGGGATCGGCCAGACGGCCACTCTGGAGCTCCTGACCATGGGGGTGGCGACCGCCCTGGCCGGCGTGTTCTTGAAGCCGAAGCGCCTGAAAGCGATCGGGGTGGCGGCGTCGCTGGCCCTGGCCGCACTCGACCTGGCCAGCGTGGGCGCGGCCGGCGCGGGCGTGCTGGCCGTTCGCGCCGCCGCCGGGGCGGCGGAGGGGGTATTGTTGTGGATCACCGTGGGCATGATCGCCCGAACCGTGACCCCCGAGCGATGGGCCGGCGTCTTCTTCACCGCCCAGACCGTGGCCCAACTCGCCCTCGCCGTCATTCTGGCCTTGTGGGGGATGCCGCGCTTCGGGGCGGGCGGCGGCTTTGTCGCCCTGGCGGCGGCCAGCATCATGGGCGTCGCCCCGGCCCTGGCCGCGCCCAGCCGTTATGCGCCGCTCACCAAGGCGGCCGGCGAGAGCGCCGCGCCGCCCCCGCGCGGCTGGATCGCTCTTGGCGCCACCCTGATCTATGTGTCCGCGGCCGGGGCGGTGAGCGTCTATCTGCAGCCCCTGGCCCATCAGGCTGGACTAAGCGCCGGGGTGGCGCGCACCGCGCTCTGGGTGTCGCTGACCGCCCAGGTGATTGGCGCTGCCGCCGCCACCGCCCTCGCCGGCCGGATTCGCTATTTCACCGTCTTCGCGATCGCCTCGGTCGCCTTTCTGGCGGTCTGGTTCATCTATGCGCATCATCTGCCGGCGTGGCTGTTCGTGGCGGCCAACGCCCTGGCCGGGTTCGCCACCCTGTTCGTGTCCCCCTTCCTGGTTCCCATGATCATTGAGGCGGATCCCAGCCGGCGCGCCGGCCTGCAGAGCGGCTCGGCGCAGCTGCTCGGCGGGGCGATGGGACCCGCCCTGGCCTCCCTGGTGGTCGGCGACGAGAACGTGCGTGGCGTGCTCGTGCTGGGCGCCGGCCTCCTGCTCACCGGCCTGGCGATGGTGGCGTGGTTGCGGTTCGCGGCCCACCGCCTTATTTCCACGCCCACGCCGCCCTGAGGGCGCGGCCCTTAAAACCCAGAGGAGAGTTGCGATGGCATACCGGGTCGCCGTGGTCGGCGCCACCGGCGCGGTCGGGCGCGAGATGCTCAACATCATCGAGGAGGTCGAGTTCCCGGTGGAGCGGCTGCACGCCATCGCCTCGCGGGCTTCCATCGGCGTCGAGGTGGGCTGGAAGGCCGACGCGGTAAAGTGCGAGGACATCGCCCAGTTCGATTTCTCCGCCGTCGATGTGGTCCTGATGTCGGTCGGCGCCGAGCTTTCCCGAGAGTGGGCGCCGCGCATCGCCGCCGCCGGCCCCGTCGTCGTCGACAATTCCTCGGCGTGGCGAATGGACCCGGACGTGCCGCTCATCGTGCCGGAGGTGAACCCCGACGCCGTGGACGGCGCCCGCCGCAGAAACATAGTCGCCAACCCCAACTGCTCCACCGCTCAACTGGTGGTGGCGCTCAAGCCTCTGCACGACGCGGCGCGGATCAAACGGGTGGTGGTGGCCACCTACCAGTCGGTGTCGGGGGCCGGCAAGGAAGGCATGGACGAGTTGTGGGACCAGACCAAGGGCGTCTTTGTCCTCGGCCCCTCGGAGCCGAGCGTCTTTCCCAAGCAGATCGCCTTCAACGTCATCCCCTTCATCGACGGCTTTCGCGACGACGGCTTCACCGGCGAAGAGACCAAGATGCGCCAGGAGACCCACAAGATTCTCGACCCGGCCATCGCCCTCACCGCGACGTGCGTGCGGGTGCCGGTGATGGTCGGCCATTCCGAGGCGGTGAACATCGAGTTTCACGATCCCCTCGACGAGGACGAGGCGCGCGATATCCTGCGCGAGGCGCCGGGGGTCATGGTCGTCGATCGGCGCGACGCCACCGGCTACATGACGCCCAAGGAGGCGCAGGGGGAATTCGCCGTCTATGTGTCGCGCATCCGCCGCGACCCCACGGTTGAGCATGGCCTGTCGATGTGGGTGGTCGCCGACAACCTGCGCAAGGGCGCGGCCCTCAACGCGGTGCAGATCGCCGAGCTTCTACACGAACGCGGCCTGATCGGGCGTAAGGTCCTGGCGTGAATCAGTCGGCGGAAGCGCCGGGCGGGGCCTCCCGCCAGGCGCTGTTCGTCGGCGCCGGCTGCTACGCCCTGTGGGGGGCCATGCCGGCCCTGTTCATCGTCATGGGCCACGCCGGCGCGAGCCCCCTCGAAATCCTCGGCGAGCGGGCCATGTGGGCGGCCCCCTGGGCCTTTCTGCTGGTTCTGGTGGGCGGCCAGGCCGGCCAGGCGGCCAAGGTGTTCGTCCGCCCGCGCCTGCTCGCCATGCTGGCCCTCTCCGCCCTGCTCATCGGCAGCGGATGGGCGGTCTACGTGTGGGCGGTGACCAACGGGCGCAACCTGGAATCGAGCCTCGGCTACTACATCACCCCCCTGCTCAACATGGCGGTGGGCGCGGCGGTGTTTCGCGAGCGGATCGACAGGGTCGGCGCGGTCGCCATAGCCCTGGCCGCGGTCGGTGTGGTTCTGCAGACCCTCGCTCTCGGCCACCCGCCGCTGATCGCTCTCTTCCTCGCCGCCGCCTTCTGGGGCTACGGGATCATCCGTAAACAGGTGGACGCCGACGCCCAGACGGGCCTCTTCGTCGAGTGCCTGCTGATGGCCGGCCCGGGCCTGGCCTATGTGCTCTGGCTGCACCACGCCGGCGGCGGCGTGTTCGGCCACTCGCTCGGCGCCTCCCTCTTGATGGCGACGGCCGGCCCGGCCACCGTGGCGCCCCTGGCCCTCTTCGCCTGGGCGGTGCGCCGCCTGCCTCTGTCGGTCATGGGGTTCCTGCAATTCATCGCCCCGACCCTCGGCTTCGCCATCGGCATCGCCAACGGCGAGCGGCTGACGGCGCCCGCCGCCGTCTCTTTCGTCTTCATCTGGGCCGGCGCGGCGACCTTCGTATTCGGGGCGTGGCGGGCGACGCGGAGACTTCAAAAGGTGGCATAAGCCGCCTCGATCAGCCGTCGGGCGCGCGGGTCGGCGATCAGCTCGGCCGACTGGCGATTCATCACATAAGCTCCCGAGACGCCGCGCTCCGGGTCGGCGAAGGCGCAGCTTCCGCCCCAGCCGGAGTGGCCGAAGGCCAGGGCGCCGGGGCCGTAGATTCCCAGGCCCTCGTTGCGCATGAAGCCCGCGCCCCAGCTCATCTCATAAGGGAGCACCAGGTCGGGACCGCCGATGCGCTCCCGCGCCGCCGCCGCCGCCACGCCGGGCGCGAGCACCGGGGCGGGGCCAATCTTGCCGTCGCACGCGAGGGCGGCCATCAGCCGCGCCAGGGCCGGGGCGGTGGCGTGACCGTTGACGGACGGAAACTCCGCCCGTCGCCACGCCGCCTGCCCCAGGCCGCCCGGCGCCGCCCATTTCGTCAGGAAGGCGAGGCGCTTGGCCTCCGTGATCGGCCCCAGGTCGGGCGCCGCCGGGGGCCGGCGAATGTCGGCGCACCGCCCATGCTCGGCGTCCGGCAGGCCGATCCACACATCCAGGCCCAGCGGCTCAGTGATGTCCCCGCGCAAGGCCTCGCCCAGGGTTCGGCCGTCCACGCGGCGGAAGATTTCGCCGGCCAGATGACCGAAAGTCACTGGGTGATAGCCGCTGGCGGTGGCCGGCGGCCACAACGGGGCCATGGCGGCGAGGCGCGCGCACACGCCGTCCCGATCGAACCAGTCGGCCGGGAGCATCGGGCCTGGAAGGCCGGGCAGGCCGCCTTGGTGCGAGAGTATCTGCTCCACGGTGAGCGAGGCCTTTCCCGCCGCGCCGAATTCGGGCCAGACATCGGCGACCCGCTGGCCGTAGGCGAGGCGCCCTTCGCCGACCAGGCGGGCGATCATCAGGCTAGCCAGGGCCTTGGTGGTCGAAAAGAGCGGGGTGAGGGTGCGCTCGTCGAACGGCCGCGTCCCGGCCTTGTCCGCCCAGCCGCCCATCAGGTCGACGACGATCTCGCCGTCGATGGCCAGGGCGAAGCGGGCGCCCAGTTCCAGGCCCTCGGCGAAATTGGCCGCGAAAGCGTCGGCCACGGCGCTGAACCAAGGCGGGCAAATCCCGCGAGTGGGCGCATCGGTCATGTGGGGGACATTCAGTTTGCTAAGCTGGGCAAAGAGTCTTATTTGAGAAAACCCTCGATATCCATCTTGTCTTGATGGCTCGCACCGACTACACGCGTGTCGCGTCGCAAAGTGGCAATCTAGTGAGCAGAAAAATGGTATTAATCTATCGTGGTTTTAAACCTAAGGTGGGTGCTTGACGTGGAATTCAAAATCAAACCTTTCATATGCTTAATGTGTGTCGGTGAAGGGCGCATTCCCATTGCTCAAGATGTTGTACCTGCCGCAATACCCCCTGAAATCGAATATGAGAGTTGCCCGAAGTGCCACGGGAGCGGCATAGACCCGACACTCTCCAATTGAGGTGTCGGATCGGTTTTCACGACGCCGGCCGGTTTTTGGGGTTTGTATGAAGTCGAATTTCTAGTGGACTTCTAGGTTTTTCCAATTGGCCGGCTGGTTTCGTCGGCGACTGTTGCGACCATTGCTTCTCGCGTAAAAGCATCCTGCTCCCATTTTGTCATTGGCTTCGGGCGTACACCGCGCGCTCTGGCCAACATCTCCGCCAAGATTATCCGACGACGCAACTCGTAAGCATGTCGATCATAACCATTGTCGTTATATTCTTGTTCAATCTCAACTAACCATTGCGAAAGGCGCTCGTTGGTGCGTGATTGCGCGATTTTTGGGTACCATTTCTCGGTTAGCGCATATAGGTGCGGATTTCGCGGACCAAGCTCCGCATCAGCGACTATCTCGGTCGCTGGCGACTGGGACGGAGCGGCCATCTGGTTCGAATAGTTCAAGACTGCCTCTGCGTCGGGGAATGTGCGGTTCTGCTCATAAGCGCGCACAGACGCAGGCGGCTTTGATGACGAGGGTGGAATGGTCTTCGACTCCCCCCGACCCTCCTCGTGAATGTAACTCAGCCCCGAACCAGGAACTCCTACGGTCGTTCGGACACGTTTTGGGCCGACATTCACACGGGCACCCTTGACACCAAAAGAGAAGGACGGCCCGCTTTTTGAGAGATTCATCCTGACGCCGGGCAGTATCTTTATGATTCTGTGAAAACGGAAGTACCCCATAGCTCCTCCTCCTTCCCATCAGTCTATTGCGCGCAAGGGCTTACTTGACAAGTGTCGACGCCTACCAGCCCTATACGCTCAGCCCCTGATCTCCGGTTCGCGCCGGTGCTTCCACCCGTCGCCACCATCGAGAAGTCCGCTCTGGGGCGATTTCCGACAATGGATATTGCCAGCGATTTCTGGACCGCAGCGAGTTGCGGGTCGATGGTCCGCTATCGGGCGCACCTCGAAGGGCAGAAATCCACC
>JBPCMA010000219.1:0-18530 GCA_051002715.1 Caulobacteraceae bacterium | reverse complement strand
TTGGACCCCCCGCAAAAGAACCTTGGTGGCGGGGTGTCGCCCCCGCCCACCCCCCCCCCTGGGCCCCGCTTTTTCCGCCCCGGGGCCCGCCCACGGCGAATAGCTGGGCCCTGGGCCACCGGGACTGGCGCCCGGCGGTGACGTTAGGTGTGGGGTGATTCAATCTAAAATGGCCAAGACTCCAGCGCGCCTCAGCGGGCGAAGAAGGCTTTTTCCTTGGCGACGATGGGGGCGAAGGAGGGGCGCCCCAGAATGGCCTCGACGAAGGCTGCCGTCTTGGGATGGGCGGCGGCGTCCACGGTAATCCCAACATGGGCGAAATTGACGAAGGGGCTGGCCACCGCCAGGTCGGCCAGGGTCAGGCGGTCGTCCACCAGGAATCCGGACGCCGGCATCACCGTCTCGATGTAGTCGATGAGCGGCGGCAGTTCCTCGGCCTCAGCCTTATCGGCGGCGGCCAGATCGCCTTCCCGGCCCAGGAAGCGCGGCGCCACGATCCGGTTGAAGAAGAGCTTGCCCATGCAGGCGGCCAGGATGGTATCGGCGAATTCCTCGTACCAGATGGTCCGCGCACGGCTGGCCGGGGCGATCGGGATCAACGGCGGATCGGGATGCTTCGCCTCGAGATAGGTGATGATGGCGGTGGAATCGGAGATGGCGAAATCGCCGTCGCGAAAGCCGGGCATCTTGCCGAACGGGCTGGTCTCGCGGAAGGCCGGGTCCTTCTCGCCGATGCCGATCGGCTTTAGTTCGACCGCCAGCCCCTTCTCGGAAACATAGGCCAGGGTCTTGCGCACGAAGGGCGACATGGAAGAGCCGTAGAGGATCATCGGCGATTTCCTATTGCAGCAGCTTGGCGCTGGTGGCGGCGAGGTGGGCGATCAGGCTCTTGGCCCCGCCGCTCGCCAGGGGGGCGGCGAAGTCGGCGCGGCGAGTGGTGAGCTGGCTGACCGCCCCGTAATAGACATCGACGATCTTCCAGCCGCCGGCGGCGGCGTGCATTCGGTAGAGCAGATTGACCGTCTTGCCGTCGGAGGTGGTCAGGCGGCAGCGCACGATCTTGTCCGCCCCCCGGCTCTGCACCGCCGGATCGATGTCGAACTTTTCGCCGCCGAAGCGGTCGAAGTTGTGGGCGTAGCTGGCCACGGTGAGCCGGGTGAAAGCGCCGATCAGGGCCTGGCGGTCCGCCTCGGACATCGTCGCCCAGGCCGGCCCCACCGCGAAGCGGGTCATCACCGGCAGGTCGAAGGCCCCCTCCACCGCCGGGGCCAGCTTGCGGTAGCGGCCCGCGGGGCCCAGGGCCGGGCCGGCCTTCATGGTGTCGACGAGGGCGCGGTCGAAGGCCTCGATCCGCGCCGCCGCCGGATCGGCCGGCGCGGCGCGGGCGAAGGCCGGAGCGACCAGGGCCAGGAAGGCGGCGGCGAAGATCGGGAGGTGTCGGCGAATTGGCATGAAGGTCTCGTTTGGGCGCTGTCGCTTTGGGAGTCCATTTCGAAATTCATAGCCCTCCCCCCGTTCTTCACGGGGGAGAGGGTGGGGTAACGGGGTCGGGCCGACGCGACGCCCATCGACCCCTCACCCTACCCTCTCCCCGCAAGCGGGGCGAGGGTTGAAAATCGAGAGGGCGTCGGACGCCGAACGTCGAAGCTCACCCTAACCCATGTGGAAGACGCACAGCTTGTTGCCGTCCAGATCGCGGAAATAGGCGCCGTAGAAGGTGTCGGTGCGCATTCCCGGCCCGCCCTCGTCCGCCGCGCCGGCGGCCAAGGCCGTGGCGTGGGTCTTGTCGACCAGCTCGCGCGACCGCGCGGCGAGGGACACCATGGCGCCATTGCCCACGGTGGCCGGTTGTTCGTCATAGGGGCGGCAGATCGCGAACATGGGGCCACGCTCGGAGGACCCATAGAACTGGATGCGGTCCATGCTCCAGGTGCGCTTGCCACCCAGTTCGCCCAGCACCGTGTCGTAAAAGGCCTTGGCCTTCTCAAGGTCATTGCTGCCTAAGGTCGCATAGCCGATCATGCGTCGCTCCCGTCAAAAGATGCCTTTCAGTGCGCCGGCGGCGGGCGAACTGGCAAGCGAAAACGCTTACGACTGACGCCGGCGCGGACGCCTTTCACCGCGCGGCCAGGATGGCCAGCGCCGCGACGCCGGCCAGCAGGCAATAGATGGCGAAAGGGGTGAAGCCGCGCGCTTCGTGCGCCTTGAACCAGCGCATCAGCAGGGCGGTGGCGGCAAGGGCGGTGAGGCCGGCGACCACCCCGGCGAGGATCGACACGGCCCCGAAGTGGCCGTGGTGGCGGATGAGCTTGGGCGCTTCGAGAACGACCGCGCCCAGTATGATCGGGGTGGCGGTCAGGAAGGAAAAGCGCGCCGCGTCCTCGTGGCTCAAGCCGCGCAGATAGCCGCCGGCCATGGTCGTCCCGGACCGGGAAAGGCCCGGGATGAGGGCCAGGCACTGGCAGAATCCGATGATCAGTGCGTCGGCCCAGCTCAGCGCCGCGAGGGGCCGGGCGGCGGGGCGCTTCAGGCGCTCGGCGCCGAAGAGCATGGCCCCATTGACCACCAGGAAGGCGGCGGCGAGGATCGGGCTGGCGAAGCCGGCGCGCAGAATCTTCTCGAAGGCGAAGCCGATCACGACGGCGGGGATGGTGGCTGCCACCACCCGCCAGAACAGGCGACGATCCTCCGCCCCGGCGGGGTCGCGCAAGCGCAGCACCGACACCGCGAAGCCCAGCCAGTCGCGCCAGAAATAGCCCAGCAGGGCGATCGCCGTCCCCAGGTGCATCACCGCCAGGAACGGGAGGAAGCCCTCGGCCGCCTGGTCGATGTTCCAATGCAGCAGGGCGGGGAGAATGACCGCGTGGCCCAGGCTGGAAATCGGGAAAAGCTCGGTGATCCCCTGCAGGATGGCCATGACGACGGCTTGAAAGGGGGTCATGCGGGGCGCCCGCCGCCGCGCGTTGCCGCCGCGCCCCTATCCCCGGCTTCGCCGGGACTTCCCCCGCGAGCGGGGGAAGAGAGGGTGCGTTGCTCTCCCCATCCTCTCCCCCCCCATCTATGGGGGAGGGGGACCGCGACTGCGAAGCAGAGGCGCGAAGCAGCCAAACGGTGGAGGGGGCGCGGCCGGGCGCGATCGTTGGCGTCAGGCCCCCATCTCCGGCTTCGCCGGGACTTCCCCCAAAAAGGGAAGAGAGCGACCATCGCTCCCCTCACCCGCCCGCGTCCGGAACCTGGTCCAACACCTGTTTGACGTTGACGTTGAGCCTCTGCACCATCTGCAGGAGCAGGGCGTTCTGGTATTCCAGATGCTCGAGGATGACCTCGATCTCCTTTTCCGCCTTCACGTTGACATCCAGATCGTGCTCGGCCCGCGCGTCGGCGTGGGCGCCCTGGATATTCTGGCCGACCATGATGAGCGGCATCAGCAGAATCTGGATCACGTTGGAGATGAACAGATAGAAGACGAAGCCCATGGCCGGATCGAACCGCATCGACTTCGGGGCGAGCAGATTCCAACCGAGCCAGACCACCGTCCAGGTGAAGATGCAGAGAAAGAAGCCCATGGTGCCGACCCGCGTGGTGATCCACAGGGCCAGGCGATTGAGCGGCGTCAGATGATCCCTGTGTTCCTTGTTGACATCGCGCAGGGGCTTTCGCGCCTTGCGGAAGGCTTCCAGGGAGATGGGCGGGGGTGGCGGCGGCGCCTCCGGCGGGGTGTCATCCATCGAAAATCTCCGTCGCGCGGGGCCACGCTGACCCATTGTGAGCGCGTCGGGGCGATTCGACCATGCGGGCGCCTCACGCGATCTTGCCGAAGAGGGCGCCCAGCCCCGAGGTGACGGCCATGGCCAGGGCGCCCCAGAAGAGCACGCGCAGGGCGCCGCGGATCGGGCCGGCCCCGCCCGCCCAGGCCCCGACCGCGCCCAACAGGGCCAGAAAGGCCAGGGACGCCCCGGCGACCAGGGGGGCCAGCAGGCCGGCGGGGGAGAGGATGACCATGGCCAGCGGCGCGGCGCCTCCCACGCTGAACGAGGCGGCCGAAGCGAAGGCGGCCTGGACCGGGCGGGCGGTGGTTGCTTCCGAAAGGCCCAGTTCGTCGCGGGCGTGGGCGCCCAGGGCGTCCTTGGCCATCAACTGGCGGGCCACCTCGGCCGCCAGGGCGGCGTCCACCCCGCGCTCGACGTAGATGGCTGACAGCTCCCGCCGCTCGGCCTCGACGTCGTCGTGCAGCTCGCCGCGCTCGCGGTCGAGCAGGGCTTTTTCGCTGTCGAGCTGCGAGCTGACCGAAACATATTCCCCCGCCGCCATGGACATCGCCCCGGCCACCAGGCCCGCCGCGCCGGTCAGCAGCACCGTCTGCGGCGAGGCCGCCGCCGCCGCCACGCCCAGAATCAGGCTGCTGGTGGATAGGATGCCGTCGTTGGCCCCCAGCACCGCCGCCCGCAGCCAGCCGATCCGCGCGACGACCGCGTTCCCGTCGTGGCCCTTGGTCCCCGCCATGGCGGCCTCCCTTTTTCAATCCCTACGCCGGATCGTCCAGGCTGAACCGGTCTTCGTCCTCGTCATAGGCGAAGATCTCGGCGAAGCGACCCCAGGAGACCACGGCGTCCATGGTTTCCTCGGCGTAGGCCTCGCTCATGAAATCCTCGATCTCGTCGCGGAAGCGCCGGGCCGGGGCCTGGTGCGAGGCGCGGTCGTCGAGGACCCGGCGGATATGGGCGGCCAGGGGCACGCAGGCCAGCAGATGGCGGGCGAAGAGCTGCTTGCGGGCGTCCACGTCGGCGGCGTCGTAGCGGCGGGCGGCGGGGGTAAGGCGGATGGCCCGCCCGTCGATCTCGGCGAAGCGCAGCAGCTGCAAGGTCTCGGCGATGGGCAGCAGCTCGTCGGCTTCCAGCCCGAAATCGCGCCCCAGAGCCCCCAGCTCGGCCGCGCCGTTGTTGGGCGAGGCGGCCAGGGCCTCGATCATCCCCGAAAGGGTGTTGGTGGAAACGTGGCTCAAGGCCATGCCCAGGCCGACGCCCGGCCCATCGGCCTGGCGGAGCGGCGGGGCGGCGGGGCGCGCGGTCATCCGGGCGTAGATGTCGTCGACCAGGGCGCGGAAGGCGGGGTCCAGGCGCTTGCGCGGCTGGGGCAGATCGACCGTGATCTCGCCGATCACCCGGCCGGGATTGGAGGAAAAGACCAGGATGCGGTCGCACATCAGCACCGCCTCCTCGATGTTGTGGGTGACCATGAGGATGGAGCGGATCGGCATCCGCCCCTCGGCCCAAAGGTCGAGCAGATCGGTGCGCAGGGTTTCGGCGGTGAGCACGTCCAGGGCGCTGAACGGCTCGTCCATCAAGAGGACCGAGGGCTGGACGACCAGGGCGCGAGCCAGGCCGACCCGCTGGCGCATGCCGCCCGACAGCTCCTTGGGATAGGCGTTCTCGAAGCCGTCCAGGCCGATGAGGTCGATGGCCGCCAAGGTGCGGTGGCGCCGCGCCTCGGCCGGCACGCCGCGCGCCTCCAGGCCCAACTCGACGTTCTTCTGCACGGTGAGCCAAGGAAAGAGGGCGAAGCTCTGGAACACCATGGCGACGCCGCGGGCCTGGTCGTCGCCGGCCATGTCCCGCACCTTCACCGACCCGCCGGTGGGCTCGATCAGGCCGGCGATGGAGCGCAAGAGGGTCGACTTGCCCGAGCCCGAACGGCCGAGCAGGCCGACGATCTCGCCGGGCTTCAAGGCAAGGTTGACGTCGTCGAGCACCAGCAGGCCGCCCCCGCCCCCCTTGCCGTAGACGTGGCAGAGCCCCTTGACCTCGACCAGGGGCGAGTCGGCGCCGGCGGGCCTCTCCAAGGTCAGGGTCATGGCGGCGGCTCCTCTAGTCCAGCCGAAGGTGCTTTTCGGCATAGGCGTACATCGGCCGCCACAGGGCGCGGTTGAGAGCGATGACGAAGACGCTCATCACCGAAATGCCCAGCGCCACCCGGCGGTAGTCGCCGGCGGCGGTGGCCTTGGCGATGAAGGCGCCCAGGCCGCTCGCCTCCAGCCGGGTGTGACCCCAGCTTACCAACTCGGCGACGATGCTGGCGTTCCACGAGCCGCCCGAGGCGGTCAGGGCGCCGGTGACATAGTAGGGAAAGATGCCGGGCAGGATGAAATCGCGCCAGCGTTGCCACGATCGCAGGTGGAAGACGCCGGCCGCCTCCTTCAGATCACCCGGCAGGGCGCTGGCCCCGGCCACCACGTTGAACAGGATATACCACTGGGTTCCCAGGACGATCAGCGGCGAGAGCCAGATGTCGGGGTTCAGCCGCCAGGCGATGATGACGATGACCGCGATGGGGAAGAGCACATTGGCCGGAAAGGCGGCCAGGAACTGGGCCACCGGCTGGATCCGCTGCGACCAGGCGGGCCTGAGGCCGATCCATACCCCGATGGGAACCCAGATGGCGCTGGCGATGGCGATGAGGGCCAGGACCCGGGCCAGGGTGATGAGGCCAAGGCCGGTGGCCATCAGGGCGTCGCGCGCGGTGAGGGTGGTGGCGATGTAGCGGAAGATGGTCCACGCCGCCCAGGCCGCCGCCGCCGCCACAACGGCGATCCACAGCCGGTCGAACCAGCGGCCACTTACGCCGCCGGCCAGCCTCGGCAGCGAGAGGGTGGGCAGCGCCGGGCGGGGCAGCGCCGCCAAGGCCCGCCGGATCGGCGCGGCCAGGCGCCGCAGGATGCGGGTGCGGCGCAAAACGTCGAAGAACCACGATTTGGGCTCGTCCTGCGAAGCGGTCTGCTCGAAGCGGAACTTGTCGGCCCAGGCGACGATGGGGCGGAAGAGCAGCTGGTCGTAGAGGGCGATGACCACCGCCATGGCTCCCACCGCCCAGGCCACGGCGACGAAATCCCGCCGCTCGATGGCCAGCGCGATCCACGAACCGACGCCCGGCAGGGTCGCGGTGGTCCTGCCCACCGTGATGGCTTCGGAAGCGACCACGAAGAACCAGCCGCCGGAAATCGACATCATGGTGTTCCACACCAGGGCCGGAGTGGCGAAGGGCAGCTCCAGCTTGACGAACCGCTTCCACGGCGAGAGGCCAAATTGGCGGGCGACCTCGTCCAGATCGCCGGGCAGGGTGCGCAGGGACTGGTAGAAACTGAAGGTCATGTTCCACGCCTGGGCGGTGAACACCGCGAAGATCGAGGCCAGCTCGAGGCCCAGTTCGCGGGTGGGAAAGAGGCCCATGAAGAAGGTCACGGTGAAGGTCAGGAACCCCAGCACCGGCACCGACTGGAGAATGTCGAGCATGGGGATGATGACCAGCTCGGCCTTGCGGCTCTTGGCCGCCACCGTCGCCACCACGAAGGTGAAGGCGAGCGAGGCGGCGATGGCGGCGAACATGCGAAGCGTGGTGCGCAGGGCGTAGCTTGGCAGGCGCGCCGGATCGAGCACCACCGGCTGGGTGTGCAGATCGGCCAGCGGCAGGCCCATCTGCTGGGCGCCGCGCACCACCAACACCGCCGCCGCCCCGATCAGGGCGAGCGCGATCAGGTCGTAGCGGTTGGGCGCCAGGCGCGCCCGCGCGAGCCTGGCCAGCAGGCGCCCGTTCATCCGCTCGGTGGAGAGGAAGACCATGAATTCGCCTCGGAAAAGCCGCGTCGGCCGTCACGAGGCGCCTGATTGGCTCAGGCCCGGCGGGACAACCTAGAGCGGCCCGGTAGGTGAGCCAGGACTGTCGCTAGGCATCGGGTTTTCAAGTTTCCAACAAGGTGGGCCCGCCGGCGCGGGGCGCGACGACGGCGCGAGGCGGATTGGTCCCAATCGCCGAGCCAAGTCAACCCCGCGAAACCTCCCTCCCCTTGATGGGGAGGGCGACTCGCCGGAGCGAGCGGGGTGGGATGACGGCGAGCAAGAGATGTTGCGGCGGCCAGGCCCCACCCGTCTCGGCGCTTCGCGCCGATCCTCCCTCCCCATGAAGGGGAGGGAGGAGACCCGCGTCGATCTTTTGCATCCTGGCGCCGAGCGCGGCTAATAGGTGTTGCGCCCGCCGGAGCCCGCCGAACGATGTTGACCCTGTTTCCGCCGGACGCCGAGCCGACCGCCGCGATCTGGTTCGATCTGCTCGACCCGACCGCAGACGATCGGGCGCGAGCCGAGGCGGTGGCCGGGGCGGCTCTGCCGACCCGCGAGGCGCTGAGCGAGATCGAAACCTCCAGCAGAATCCGCGCGCGCGGCGGGGTTCTTTACATGAGCATGCCGTCGGCCGCCCCCGCGGGGCCCGGCTACGCCGGCGGCGGCCCGCCCGGCGCGCCGATCGGCTTCGTGCTCTCCAAGGAGCGGCTGATCACCGTGCGTTTCACTCCGCTGGTCTCGTTCGACGCGGTCGCCGGCCGTCTGGCCGAAGGCGCGCAAACCGCCGGCTGCAGCCTCGAGATCTTCATCGAACTCATCGAGGAGATCGTCGACCGCATCGCCGACGCCCTGGAAAATCTGGCGGCCGACATCGACGTTCTCTCGCGCGCCGCCTTTCACGTGGACGACCCCAAGGGGCGCCAGCCAGTGCGCTCCAACCGCCTGCTGCGCCTGCAGCTGCGCCGGGTCGGGCGCCTCGGCGACCGGCTCTCGCAGGTGCGCGACGGCCTCTTGGGCCTGGCCCGAGTCACCGCCTACGCGACGCAGAACACCAAGGATTGGCCCGGCGCCCCGCCGCCGGCGCGGCTGGCCAGCCTGACCGCCGACATCGTCTCCCTGAACGACTACGAGGCGCACCTTTCCAACAAGGTCCAGTTCCTGCTCGACGCCATGGTGGGTCTGATAAGCATCGCCCAGAACGACATCTTCAAGGTGCTGACCATCGTCTCCATCGTCGGCATCCCGCCGACCCTGGTGGCCAGCCTCTACGGCATGAATTTCCATAACATGCCCGAGCTTTCCTGGCGGTTCGGCTATCAGTGGGGCCTTTCCATGATCGTCCTCAGCGCCATCGTCCCGGTGGTGTGGTTCAAGATCAAGGGATGGTTCTAAAGAGAGAGCGCGATGGCGATGGAGAGACGGGAATTCCTGCGGCTGGCGGCGGCGTCGGCCGGCTGGGCGGCGGGTTCGGGAGGCGGCGCGGCGGCGATCGCGCGGGCCCTGGCCCTGCCCGCCGGCGGCCGGACCGGGACCCTGGCCGATGTCGAGCACGTGGTCATCCTGATGCAGGAGAACCGCTCCTTCGATCACTATTTCGGAACCTTGCGCGGCGTGCGCGGCTTCGACGATGGCCGCCCCATTCCCCTCCCTGGCGGCCAGCCGGTATGGTTCCAGCCCGCCGCCGCCGGATCGACCGAGACACTGCTTCCCTTTCGCCTGAACACCGACACGTCCGGCGCCCAGAGGCTCCACAGCCTAGACCACTTCTGGAAGGGCTCGCACGACAAGTGGAAACACTACGACGCCTGGCCGGCGGTCAAGGGGCCGCTGACCATGGGTTATTTCACCCGCCAGGACATCCCCTTCTATTACGCCCTGGCCGACGCCTTCACTGTCTGCGACGCCTATCACTGCTCGCTGTTCGGGCCGACCAATCCCAACCGGATGTTCCTGTTCACCGGCACCAGCGGCTTGGCGGTGGGCGAGGCCGGCCGCCAAGCGGTGGCCAATGTCGACGACGGCAACTACACGGCCGACCCGGCGCGCGACAAGGCCGCCTTCAAGGGTTACGGCTGGACAACCTACGCCGAGCGGCTGCAGAAGGCCGGCGTCTCCTGGAAACTCTATCAGGAATACGACAACTACGGGGACAATTCCCTGGCCTTCTTCGCCGCTTTTCGGGGGCTGGAGCCGGGCGATCCCCTGCGCCGCGCCGCCCGGGCGTGGGCGCCCGGCTCGACCCGGGAAAACGCCGGGGCGACCTTCGGCGAGCCCCTGGTGGCGGCGTTCGCGCGCGACGTGCGCGCCGGCGCCTTGCCGCAAGTTTCCTGGATCGTCGCCCCGACCAAGCTGTGCGAGCATCCCGACAACCCGCCCGGCTACGGCGAAACCCTGACCGCCCGCCTGCTGGATGTCCTCACCGCGAGCCCGCGGGTGTGGGCGCGGACCGCCCTCTTCATCACCTACGACGAGAACGACGGCTTCTTCGATCACATGCCCCCGCCCCTGCCGGCCACCGACCCGTCCGTCGGCAAGAGCACCATCGATGTGGCCGGCGAGGCCTACCAGGGCGTTCCGGTGGGCCTGGGGCCTCGGGTGCCCATGCTGGTCGTCTCGCCGTGGACCAAGGGCGGCTGGGTCAATTCCCAGGTGTTCGACCACACCTCGGTCATCCGTTTCCTCGAGGCGCGGTTCGGCGTCGCCGAGCCCAACATCAACCCCTGGCGGCGGGCCGTGGCCGGCGACCTGACCTCGGCGTTCGACTTCAGCCGCGCCGGCGGCGATCGGCGTGTCGCCCTGCCGCCGACCGTCGGAACCCAGGCGCGGGTCGATCGAAGCGCGACGCTGCCCAAGCCCGCCCCGCCGGCTGTCCAGATGCTGCCCAGGCAGGAGCCGGGACGGCGCCGCGCCCGCCCCCTTCCCTACGCGATCGAGGTCCACGGGCTGGTCGATCGACAGAGCGGCGCGCTGCGCCTGACCTTCATCAACCGGGGCGCGGCGGGCGCCGCCTTCAACCTCTACCGGGCCGGCGGCGACCCGAGGTTCTACACCGTCGAGGCGGGCAAGCAGCTCACCGACGCCCTGCCGATCGGCCCCGCGCCCTACGATATTTCGGTCTTCGGCCCCAACGGATTTCTCCGCCATTTCCGAGGCTTAGCGGCCGGCGGCCTCGAGGTGGAGGCGGCCCATGAGCCGCGCGGCGCGCGCCTGGCGCTCACCCTGCGGAACACTGGAGACGCGGCCGTCGTGGCGACCGTCCAGCCGGGCGACTATCCGGCCGGGGCGCCGCGCCGCCATCGGCTGGCCCCCGGCCAAGTCATTGAAAACTCATGGAGCCTCGACCCAGCCGCCCCCTGGTATGACTTGGCCGTCACCAGCGACGCCGACCCGGCCTTCCTGCGCCGCCTCGCCGGCCACCTGGAAACCGGCCGCCCCAGCCTCACCGACCCGGCCATCGGCCGGGCGTGACGGAATTCACCCCTCCGCCATCGACGGATAGCGCCAGTCCGTCGGGGGATCGAGGGTCTCCTTGATGGTGCGCGGGGAGACCCAGCGGGCCAGGTTCCACATCGAACCGGCCTTGTCGTTGGTGCCCGAGGCCCTGGCCCCGCCGAACGGCTGCTGGCCGACCACCGCGCCGGTGGGCTTGTCGTTGATGTAGAAGTTGCCGGCGGCCTGGCGCAGGCGGCCCTCGGCGGCGGCCACGGCGGCGGGGTCGGCGGCGAACACCGCGCCGGTCAGCGCGTAGTCGCTGGTCCCGTCGACGAGGTCCAGCGCCTCCTCCCAACGGCTCTCGTCGTAGAGGTGAGCCGCGGCGATGGGGCCGAAGAACTCCTCGCGCATGAACCGCGAGCGCGGATCGTCCACCTCCAGCAGGGTGGGGGCGACGAACCAGCCGCGCGCCTTGTCGGCCGTCCCGCCGGCCAGAACCTTGACGCCGGCCGAGGCGCGCGCCTCTTCCTGCGCGCCGGCGAGGCGCGAGAAGGCTTTCTCATCGATCACCGCGCCCATGAAGGTTGTGAAGTCCGCCACGTCGCCCATGCGGATGGCGGCGATCTCGGCGATCAGGCGGTCGCGCAGCTCCGGCCACAGGCGCCGGGGAATGAAGAGGCGCGAGGCGGCCGAACATTTCTGCCCCTGGTATTCGAAGGCCCCGCGGACGATGGCGGTGGTTAGGGCGGCGAGGTCGGCGCTCTCATGGGCCAGGATGAAGTTCTTGCCGCCGGTCTCGCCGACCACCCTGGGATAATTGCGGTAGGACCCCGCGCCCACCCGGCGCAGGATGTCGTTGAAGACGCCGGTCGAGCCGGTGAAATGCACCCCCGCCAGGTCGCGGCTGGCCAGGGCGATGTCCGAGGCCAGGGCCGGGTCGGCATAGACGAGGTTGATCACCCCGTCGGGCAGCCCCGCCTCCATCAGCAGGCGCATGATGAAGTGGGCCGAATAGCGGGCGGCCGCCGAGGGTTTCCAGACGACCGTATTGCCCATCAGGGCCGGGGCGCTGGGCAGGTTGCCGGCAATGGCGGTGAAGTTGAACGGGGTGGCGGCGAAGACGAAGCCTTCCAGGGGGCGATAGTCGACGCGGTTGCTCACCCCCTCCGGCGACAGCGGCTGCTCGCTATAAAGGCGCCGCATGAAATCGACGTTGAAGCGCCAGAAGTCGATCAGTTCGGCGGCCGAGTCGATCTCGGCCTGATGGGCCGTCTTGGACTGGCCGAGCATGGTGGCCGCGTTGAGCTCGGCCCGGCGCGGGCCGGCCAGAAGCTTGGCGGCGCGCAGGAACACCGCCGCCCGCTCCCGCCACGGCGCGCGCGACCAGACCGGCCAAGCGCGGCCGGCGGCGGCGATGGCGGACTCGATCTCGGCCGCGCCGCCGATGTGGGCCTTGGCCAGCACATGGGCGTGGTCGTGGGGCGAGGTCGCCGGCTCGAGGGCGCCGGTGCGCACCGCCTTGCCCCCAACGAAGAGCGGCAGTTCGATCTCCTCGCCAGCCATCCGCGCCAGGGCGCCCTTCAGCGCCGCCCGTTCGGGCGAGCCCGGCGCATAGGCCAGCACCGGCTCGTTGCGCGCCGGCGGGGGGCCGGCCTCGTCGGGGGACGGATCCGATGGGGTCATCAAACGCTCCGCGGCGACGCTCATCGATCCGGAGCCACGCAATCGGCGCCCGGCTCGGCGTAGGTCTGGCCGGGGGCCAACGGCGCGATGGTCCCGTGGGTCATGCCCTTGGTCCACCATTGCAGGCCGTCGCCCACATAGCGCGCCCCGTCGGCGGATCCGGCGATCTTCAAGGTGTGGGCGCGGCCCTGGTATTCGACCTTCGCGGTGCGCGTGTCGGGATAGGTGGCGCGGACGGTCTCGCCGCCAGGGCAGGCGTAGACGATCGGCGGAGGGGCGGGCAAGGCCGGCGGCGGGGCCATCGCGGCGCAACTTGCCGCCGCCGCCGCGACGACCGACAAGCGGACGGCGGCCATCCGCCTCACGCCCCCACCTGGAACCCCGGCGTCGAGCGGGAGATTTCCAGCTCCGCCTCGTCCATGTCCACGCCGACGCTGGCGAACAGCGGCGTCGAGAGATAGCGCTCGCCGGTGTCGGGCAGCATGGCCAGGATGACCGAGCCCTTCGGCGCCTCGGCGGCGACCCGCAGGGCGCCGGCGAAGGTGGCGCCCGACGAGATGCCGACGAAGATGCCCTCCTTGCGCGCCAGGTCCAGGCTGCAGCGCATGGCCTCGGGCCCGGCGATGGGGAGGATCTGGTCCACGTCGGCCGCCGCCACCGCGTCGCCGGTGAGCTTGGGGATGAAGTCGGGGGTCCAGCCCTGCATGGGATGGGGTTTCCAGGCCGGATGGCCGCTGGCCGGCGAGCCGTTTGGGTTGCGCGCCTGCTCGACGCCACTTTCCAGAAGTGGGGCGTCTTCCGGCTCGCACACCACGATCTTGGTCTCGGGCCTTTCCTTGGCCAAGACCCGCGCGACCCCCTTCAAGGTGCCGCCGGTGCCATAGCCGGTGACCCAATAGTCCAGCCGCTCGCCGGCGAAGGCCTCGACGATCTCGCGCGCCGTGGTCCGCGAGTGCATGTCGGCGTTGGCCTCGTTCTCGAACTGGCGGGTCTGGAACCAGCCGTGCGCCCCGGCCAGTTCGATGGCCTTTTCCACCATGCCCATGCCGCGCCCCGCCGCCGGGGTGAGCACCACCTTGGCCCCCAGAAAGCGCATCAGCTTGCGCCGCTCGATGCTGAAGCTTTCGGCCATGGTGACCACCAGGGGATAGCCCTTCTGGGCGCAGACCATGGCTAGGCCGATGCCCGTGTTGCCGCTGGTCGCCTCGATCACCGTCTGGCCGGGCTTCAGGGCCCCGGATTTCTCGGCCGCCTCGATGACGCCGAGCGCCAGGCGGTCCTTGACCGAACCCAGCGGGTTGAACGCCTCGACCTTGACCCACAGCTCGATCTCCGGCGGCCCGAGCTTGTTGATCCTGACCACCGGCGTGTCGCCGACCGTCTCCAGGATGTTCCGGTATTTCTTGCGCGCCATGGGATGCCTGCGATCTGAATGTTTCTGAGCGGCCCTGACGGTCATTAAGGGCCGCCCGGCCGCATATTCAAGCAATCGCCCTCAACGCCGCGCCCAGTTCGTCGACGCCTTCCGCCGTGGTCGCCCAGGAGCACATGAAGCGCACCGATCCGTCGAGGACCCGGCCCACGGACCAGCCGGCCTCGGCGAGTCGCGCCAGGGCGGCCGCGTCCATGGCGGCGAACACCGCATTGGCCTGCACCGGGTGGGCAATCTCGAAGGGCATGAGGGCGGCCAGGCGCGCCGCCATGGTGTTGGCGTGGGTGGCGCGGGCGGCCCAGGCGCCGCTCTCCAAGAGGCCGATCCACGGGGCGGCGAGGAAGCGCGATTTGGAGACGAGTTGGCCGGCGTGCTTGAGGCGCGCTCCGAAGCGGCGGGAGAGCGCCGTATCGAAGAGGACGATGGCCTCGGTGGGCGTCGCGCCGGCCTTGGTCCCGCCCAACGCCAGGGTATCGATGCCCAGGCGCCCGATCGCTCGCGGATCGAAGCCGGCCGCGACGGCGTTGGCCAGGCGCGCGCCGTCCATGTGAATCTTGAGACCCCGCGCCTTGGCCGGCGCGATGAGGGCCGCCAGGTCGGTCTCGGGATAGACCGCGCCGTATTCAGTGGCCTGGGTCAGAGTGAGGGCGGCCGGCGACTGCCAGTGCAGATCGTCGGGGCGGGCGAGGGCCGCCGCCAGCGCCGTCGGATCGATCCGACCCGACGGCCCCTCGAGACCGATGACGCCCAACCCGCCTCCAAAGAAGCCCGGCGCCCCGGTCTCGTCAGTGGCGACGTGGGAATGCTCGTGGGCCAGCACCGCCTCGTGCGGCGCCGCCAGGGCGGCGAGGCAGAGGGCGTTGGCGGCGGTGCCGGAGGCGACGAAGCGTACCTCGGCGTCGGTATCCAGCAACGCCCGAATGAGGTCGCCGGCACGGGCGCACGCCGCGTCGTCGCCGTAGCTCGCCGCGAACCCGCCGCTGAACCGCGCCAAGGCCTCCATGACCTCGGGCATGGCCCCGGCGACATTGTCGGAGGCGAAGTCGTGGCGAAGCGGCATCGGCGCCGCGTCAGCCGGGTTGCGGAGGATTGCCCTCGAAGCGGGCCGCCCCCTCGTGCGGCCGATGCCACGGCTGGGCGGCGCCCATCCACATGTCCACCTGGACGGCGAAGGCCGAGGGATCGTCCAGGCTGCCGACCTTGATCACCGCGATATCGGCGTTGACCGCCGACTCGGAGAAGAGCGGCGCGCCGCACGCCGCGCAGAAGGCCCGCCCGACCTTCGCGCCGCTGTCGCCCGCCGACCAATAGACGCGCGGCTCTCCCTGGGTGACCTTCAGGGCCGCCTTGGGAACCACCACCGCCAGGGTCGGCGAGCCGCCGGACGCCCGCTGACAGGCGCGGCAATGGCAGGCGACCTGGACGATCGGCTCGTCGGAAAGTTCATAGCGCACCGCGCCACACAGGCAGCCGCCGGTTTTGGGGGTCATGAGGGTTGGGCCTTCGCGAGGGTGGAAGTGGACATTTGCTACCGCATTCCATGGCTCGCGCGCCATGTCGAGGACGTGCGTCGCCATTGGATAGGTTTTCTCAATCGGCCTCATAACAACAATCAATTTTTCCAAAGGACCGCACTGCGCTTTGATGGCTGGCGTGATAAGGGGCCGTCGAGGCGCCGCGCCGACTATCGAAGACATCGCGCGATCATTTGTTGGAAGGATTTGAGGTATGAGCGAAACGGTCGAAGACAAGGTCGCGGAAGGATGCCCGGCGGTGCGCGGTCGCCCCCGTAAAACCCGCCATGATTGGTGGCCCGAAAACCTCCGCCTCGAGAGCCTCAATCAACATTCGCCGCGGTCCAATCCGATGGGCGAGGCCTTCAACTACGCCGAGGCGTTCAAGAGCCTCGATCTGAACGCCGTGATCGCCGACCTGCACGCCTTGATGACGGACTCGCAGGAGTGGTGGCCGGCCGACTTCGGCCACTACGGCGGCCTGTTCATCCGCTTGGCGTGGCACAGCGCCGGCACCTACCGGACGACCGACGGGCGCGGCGGGGCCGGCGGCGGCCAACAGCGCTTCGCGCCGTTGAACAGCTGGCCGGACAACGCCAACCTCGACAAGGCCCGCCGGTTGCTTTGGCCGATCAAGCAGAAGTATGGCGCCAAGATTTCCTGGGCCGATCTCTATGTTCTCGTCGGCAACGTCGCGCTGGAGTCCATGGGGTTCAAGACCTTCGGCTTCGGCGGCGGCCGGGCGGACACCTGGGAGCCAGAGGAGCTCTTCTGGGGCCCTGAAGGGACCTGGCTCGGGGATGAACGCTACAGTGGTGAGCGTCAGCTGCACCAATCGCTGGGCGCGGTCCAGATGGGGCTTATCTACGTCAACCCCGAAGGGCCCAACGGCAATCCCGATCCGGTCGCCTCGGCCCACGACATTCGCGAAACATTCGCCCGCATGGCGATGAACGACGAGGAGACGGTCGCGCTCATCGCCGGCGGCCATACCTTCGGCAAAACCCATGGCGCCGGCGATCCGTCGTTCGTGGGACCGGAGCCCGAGGGCGCCGTGATCGAAGATCAGGGACTCGGCTGGAGGAGCCGGCACGGCGCCGGCCACGGGGCGGACGCCATAACCGGCGGCCCGGAGGTCATCTGGAGCCAGACGCCGACCAAGTGGAGCAATGCCTACTTCGACAATCTCTTCAAGTTCGACTGGGAGCTGACCGCGAGCCCGGCCGGCGCCAAGCAATGGCGGGCGAAAGACGCGCCGGCCGACGTTCCGGACGCCCACGACGCCGCGAAAAAGCGCGTGCCGACCATGCTGACCACCGATCTGGCGCTGCGTTTCGACCCCGCCTATGAGAAGATCTCGCGCCGCTTTCATGAGCATCCCGATGAGTTCGCCGACGCCTTCGCCCGCGCCTGGTTCAAGCTCACCCACCGCGACATGGGTCCGATCGGGCGCTACCTCGGCCCGCTCGTCCCGGAAGAGACGCTGATCTGGCAGGACCCGATTCCCGCCCCCGATCATCCGCTCATCGGCGAAGAGGACGTCGCGGCGCTCAAGGCCAAGATCCTCGCCTCGGGCCTCACGGTGGCCCAGTTGGTCTCGACGGCCTGGGCGTCGGCGTCGACCTTCCGCGGCTCCGACAAACGGGGCGGCGCCAATGGCGCGCGCCTTCGCCTGGCGCCCCAGAAGGATTGGAAGGTGAACGATCCGCCGGAGCTGGCGAGGGTGCTAGAGAAGCTCGAAGCGATCCGGGCGGCGTTCAACGCCGAGGCGCCCGGGGGCAAGAAGGTCTCGCTCGCCGACCTGATCGTGCTTGGCGGCTGCGCGGCGATCGAGAAGGCCGCCAAGGACGCCGGGGTCGAGGTGAAGGCGCCCTTCACGCCTGGACGAATGGATGCGTCGGAGGATCAGACCGACGCCGCCTCGTTCGCCCCGCTCGAGCCGATCTCCGACGGTTTCCGCAACTATCGAAACGGCGGCGAGCAGTTCATGGCGCCCGAGGAAGCCCTGGTGGACCGCGCCCAGTTGCTGAGGTTGAGCGGGCCGGAGATGACGGTGCTGGTCGGCGGCCTGCGCGTCCTGGGCGCCAATGCCGGGGGAAGCAAGCACGGTGTCTTCACCGAGCGGCCGGGGACGCTCACCAACGACTTCTTCGTGAACCTGCTCGACACGGGCACGGAATGGCGCTCCGCCGGTTCCGACAATGCGTTCGAAGGCCGGGACCGCAGGACCGGGGAGGTGAAATGGACCGGCACGCGCGTCGATCTGATCTTCGGCTCGCATTCCGAATTGCGCGCTCTGGCGGAGGTCTATGCCTGCGCCGATGCGCACGAGACGTTCGCCAAAGACTTCGTGGCGGCATGGGACAAGGTCATGGACGCCGACCGTCGCTGCCTGGTCTGACGCCAGGCCGCGACCGGCGGGTGAACAGTCGCGCCCGTCAGAAAAACATCTTGAGGCCGACGACGCCCATGGTCGAGGCGAGGATGGGGCGCAGCACCTTGTCTGGGGCGCGCGCCGACAGCAGGCTGCCGATGACGATGCCGGGGATCGATCCGCTGAGCGGCGAGATCAGCAGGCGCCAGTCCACCGAACCCATCATCCAGTGGCCGAGGCCCGCCAGCAGGGTCAGAGGCACGGCGTGGAGCAGGATGGTGAGGGCGGTGGTGCGGCGGGGATTGGCCGGGCCGGCGCGCCTGGCGAAGAAGTCGACGATCCTCCCCCGAAAGAAGATGGCCGCGGCGGTGAGGATCAGGGCCACCTCCAGCACCGAGGTGATCACCCCATGGGCGGCGCCCAGCTGCTTGCCCCAGTGCGCCATGGCCAGAAGGGTGATGATCGTGGCGGGCACGCTGCCGGCC
>JBPCMA010000218.1:0-4441 GCA_051002715.1 Caulobacteraceae bacterium | reverse complement strand
CCCGCGGCGGCCGAGCCAGCCCCACAGGGCGGCGAAGGCCGGCGCCAGGATGAGGATGAAGCCGGCGTTGAACGACTGGGCCTGCGCCGAGTTGAACCCCATGTCGATCCACCAAGCGCCGGCCGGCGCCGCCGCCAGCATGGCGCGGGTTCCCAGGAACACCGGCTGGCCAAGCAGGCTGAAGGCGATCGGCGCCTTGACGAGCTGCAGATCGACGTTGCGGTCGGCGAACAGGTTGAGCGAGGTGGCCGCCTGTTCGAAGAGGGTGAAGAAGACGATCGAGCCGGCGATCAGCACCAGGGCCAGAATGATGCGATCCCGCTCGACCTTGGCGCATTTGGTCACCATGAAATGGCCGACATAGGCCAGGGCGATCGCCCAGCCGACGCCCAGGGCCGCCCCGACGACGCGGTTGTGCTGGACCAGCAGCCAGATCGCCGCGACGCCGCCGACGCCGCCCAGATAGATCAGCCACTCAAGGTTGAACGGCCCGAACCAGGGCCGCGCCAGCTTGACCGGATCGGGCGGCTCGCCATGGCCTTTGAGCAGCGGTTTGCCGAGCACGAAGGTGACGTAGCCGGCCGCCATCCCCACTCCGGCCAGGCCGAAGCCGTATTTCCAGCCATAGGTCTGGCCTAGATAGCCGCACAGCACCGCCGCCCAGAAGGCCCCCAGGTTGATACCGTAGTAGTAGAGGGTGAAGCCGGGATCGCGCCTGGGATCGCCTTGCGGGTAGAGTTTGCCGACGATGGAGGAGATGTTGGCCTTCAAGAAACCCACGCCCATGACGATCAGGGCCAAGGCCAGGTAGAGGATGCCCACGAAGAACGGGCTGCGGCCCTCGGCGGAGAGGGTGTAGGCCCCCTTGGGAAGGACGGCCGGCAGGGCGGCGCCAGGCGCCAGACCCTTGATGTGGAGATCGCCGGCGCCGTTGCTGGCGACATCGTAGCCGCGACCGCCGACCTCCAGCTTCACCGCCCGCTCGGAGCCTCGGCCGGTCACCTGGAACTCGTAGCGCGCGCCCCCATGGGTGAGCACTTGGTGGGCTGGCGGCCCCTCGACCGCCATCATGGTGTGGCCGGCCACCAGCAGGAGGGCGCCGAACGCCACCGCCTTGCGCGCCCCCAGATAGCGGTCGGCCAGAACCCCGCCGACCAGGGGGAGCAGATAGACCAGGGTGGCGTAGGAGCCGAAGGTCCCGTTGGCGAATTTGTCGTCGAACAGGAACTGCTGGGTCAAGTAGAAGACCAGCAGGCCGCGCATGCCATAAAAGGAAAACCGCTCCCACATCTCGGCGAAGAAAAGGATGAAGAGGCCCCTGGGGTGGTCGCGGGCCAGCTGGATCATCACCGGCACGCCGGTCGCCACGGTGATGAGGACGCCGACGATGATCACGATGTTGTTCATGAAATCCCCGCCCATCGGCCGCGCGGCGCAAAGACAATCACGCCGCCGGCCGTTTCACAAGCAAAGGCCTTTCGGGGCGGCCCCGCCGGCCCCACTTCTGGAAAGGCGCCAGCGCGAAGGAGACGAAAGCCATGGAAACCATGAAGGTCCCTGGGCCGGACCATCCGATCGCCATCGCGGCCACCCCCCGCCGGGTGCGCGCCCTCTATCTGGGCCACGAGATCGCCGACAGCGCCGAGGTGCTGATCCTCACCGAAGCCAACTACAAGCCGGTGGCCTACTTCCCGCGCGCCGACGTGGACATGGCCTTTCTGACCCGCACCGATCGCGACACCCACTGCCCCTACAAGGGTCACGCGGCCTATTTCACCGTGACCAGGGACGGCGCGATCGCCGAGAACGCGGCGTGGACCTACGAGGACCCCCATCCCGCCATGGCCGAGATCGCCGGCCGCGTGGCCTTCTTTCCCAGCGCGGTGACCATCGAGGAGGAGGCGGAGGCGCGCCAGGGAGCCCCGGTGGACGACGTGGTCCTTCACACCGACTCCGGCTCCGGCGCCTCGCAGCGGGAGCATTGGCCGACGACGGTCGGTGAACCTCCAGCGGAGGGTTAGAGCAGGGCGGGGAGCCGCTTTCTCGAACTCCCCAGTTAGGGGAAGGCCAAGAGGGTGGGCGCGATCGTCAGAGGCTCCGCCGCCTCAATACGCGCACGCCTCGAACACCCGGCCCGCGTCCCCCCGCCAAGGGCCGTGATAAAGCTCCAGCAGGCGCTCGGCGGCGGTGACGCCGGTGTCGGCTATGTCTTCGAGGTCGGCGAGGTAGCCGGTCTCGTCGACCATGCCGGCGGAGAGGCGGTTTCGGCGTTTCAGGCCCTGGTGGGCGAGGGCGAGCATGTCCCCCGCGATCGCCTGGACCGAGCGGCCGGCCACGCTGGCTTTCAGACCCAGGCGGGCGACGTCGCCGCGCAGCATCGCGCGATCCTCGGCCGTCCAATGCTTGCACAGGTCCCGCGCCGCCGCCTGAGCGTCAGGATCATAGAGGATGCCGGCCCACAGGGCGGGCAGGGCGCACAGGCGCGACCACGGGCCGGCGTCGGCCCCGCGCATCTCCAGGTATTGCTTGAGGCGCACCTCGGGGAAGATGGTGCTGGTGTGGTCGACCCAGTCGGCCAGGGTGGCCCGCTCTCCGGGAATCTCGGCCAGCTTGCCGTCCATGAAGTCGCGGAACGAGCGCCCGGCGACGTCAATGTAGCGGCCGTCCCGCTTGACGAAATACATAGGCACGTCCAGGGCGTAGCGGGCGTAGGCCTCGAACCCGAACCCGTCCTCGAAGACGAAATTCAACAGCCCGGTGCGGTCGGAGTCGGTGTCTGTCCACACGTTTGCCCGGGCCGAGAGGAAGCCGTTGGGCTTTCCTTCCGTGAACGGAGAATTGGCGAAGAGGGCGGTGACGATCGGCTGCAGGGCCAGGCTGACGCGGAACTTGGCCGCCATGTCCGCCTCGTCGGCGAAATCGAGATTGGCCTGCACGGTGCAGGTGCGCAACATCATGTCGAGGCCCAGGCCCCCGACCTTGGGCATGTAGCGGCGCATGATCTGGTAGCGGCCCTTGGGCATGATCGGCACCTGGTCGCGGCGCCAGATCGGGGTGAAGCCCAGGCCCAGGAACCCCAGGCCGAGTTCCCCGGCCACCGACTTGACCTCTTCCAGGTGGCGCCCCGTCTCCTCGCAGATGTCGTGCATGGAGTGGAGCGGCGCGCCGGAGAGCTCGAACTGACCGCCGGGCTCGAGGCTGATGTTGGCGGCGCCGCGGGACAGGCCGATCAGGGTCTCGCCGCCCGCCGCGCCGTGCTCGTAGGTCCCGGTCCAGCCGAATCGCTTCAGGCCTTCGAGGAGGGCGCGGATACCCGCCTCCCCCTCGTAAGGCACGGGGGCGTGGCCGCCGACCCGAAAAACGAACTTCTCGTGCTCGGCCCCGACCCGGAAGTCGGCGGCGCTCTTGCCGCCGGCCGCGAACCACGCGGTCAAATCCTCGAGCGTGAGGGGGCGATCGTCGCACACCGTCTCGGCCATCGCTCAGCCCTCGTCCCGCGCTTTTTTCAAGCTCAGGGTCACTTGGGCGCCCGGCCGGAGAACCTCAAGCCCTTGGCCTAAAGCCCGGCGCCAGTCGCCGAGCGCCGCCTGCCACAGGGTCATGGCGGCGATGGCGGCGGTGTCGGCGCGCAGGATGCGCGGGCCGAGCGCCACCGGCGTGGCGCCCGGCAGGGCTCGGATGGCGGCCCGCTCGGCCGGCGAGAAGCCGACCTCGGGGCCGATCAATATGGCCCCGGGGCCTCCAGGGCCGGCGGCGCCGGCCAGGGCCTCCAGGGCCGGCGGCGCGTCGCCCGCCTCGTCGCAGAACATCAGCCGCCGTTCGGCGTCCCAGCCGGCCAGTATGTCGGAGAGCTTTCGCGGGACCAGGATTTGCGGAATGTCCAGCCGGCCGGTCTGTTCGGCGGCCTCGACGGCGGTGGCGGTCAGGCGGGCGAGAGTCGCGCCTCCCGGGCTGGCGCGTTCGGTGACCGCGAGCCGCACCCGCCGCGCGCCCAGCTCGGCGGCTTTTTCGACGATGGCTTCGAGGCGCGAGCGCTTGATGAGGGCGACGATCAGATCGAGGTCGAAGCCGATGTCCTGCGGTCGAACCCGCGCCATCGCGTGAAGGCGCGCCTCCCGCTTGCCGATCTCGATCAGGCGCGCCCGCCATTCGCCGTCGCGGCCATTGAACAGAAACACCTCGTCGCCCGCCTCACGGCGCATGACCTTGGCCAGATAGTGGGCTTGGCCGGCGGTGGGGACGATCTCGCCGTCCACGTTCAGATGGTCGGCGACGAAAAGGCGGATCACAGCAGTCTCCCGATCGGCTATGCTGGCGTCATGGCCAAGATGACGGACTACCAGAGCGACCTGCGCAAACTCCAGATCGCCCTGGTGCGCTACCAGAAATGGGCGATCAAGACCGGCGCGAAAGCCCTGGTGATCTTCGAGGGCCGCGACGG
>JBPCMA010000217.1:0-4831 GCA_051002715.1 Caulobacteraceae bacterium | reverse complement strand
CTCGGCCCCGCGCCTTTTCCTCGACGTGGCCGCCGAAGCCGAAGCGCATGGCCGACAGCAGCTTCTCGCCGAAGGTGTGGGCCTCGCGCGAGCGGAAGCGGGCGTAGAGGGCGGCGGTGAGCACATTGGCCGGCACCGCCTCCTCGATGGCCGCGTCGACCGTCCAGCGCCCCTCGCCGCTGTCCTCCACCGCGCCGGTGAAGGCCTTCAGCTTGGGATCGCCGGCCAGGGCCGAGGCGGTGAGATCGAGCAGCCAGGAGGAGATGACGCTGCCCCGGCGCCACACCTCGGCGATGTCGGTGAGGTTCAGGTCGAACCGCTCGCCCTTGGGCAGGGCCTTGGCGCCCTTGCCCTGGAGAATGTCGAAGCCCTCGGCGTAGGCCTGCATCAGGCCGTATTCGATGCCGTTGTGGACCATCTTGACGAAATGGCCGGCCCCGGCCGGGCCGGCGTGGATATAGCCGCGCTCGGCGCGGGGATCGGCCCCCTTGGGCCGCTTGGTGCGCGGGATCGAGCCGCGGCCCGGGGCCAGGGTCTTGAAGATGGGGTCGAGCCGGTCGACCACCGACGTCTTGCCGCCGATCATCATGCAGTAGCCGCGCTCGAGTCCCCACACGCCGCCGGAGGTTCCCACGTCCACGTAGTTAAGCCCCTTGGCCTTCAGGGCGGCCGCCCGGCGGATGTCGTCGCGATAGAAGGTGTTGCCGCCGTCGATGACCGTGTCACCCTCTTCCAAGGCGCCGGCCAGTTCGGCGATGGTGTCCTCGGTGGGCGCGCCGGCCGGCAGCATCACCCACACGGCGCGCGGCGCCTTGAGTTTGGCGATCAAGTCTTTGTAATCCTTGGCCCCCGTCGCGCCTTCGCCGGCCAGTCCCTTCACCGCCTTGTCGTCGCGGTCCCACACCACGCAGGCGTGACCGCCCTTCATCAGGCGCCGGGCGATGTTGGCCCCCATCCGCCCCAGTCCGATGATGCCGAGCTGCATGGCTGTAGGAACTCCCTTAAAGAGCGCTGGCGCTCGAGATGAAACCCCCGACCCCGACCGTCATCGGCGGGCTTGTCCCGCCGATCCGTGCCCCAACCGCCCGCCTTGGCCGCGCCGGGCGCGGCCAAATCCAACCTTTGGGGTCATGGGTGGCCGGGACTTACGCCCGGCCATGACGTGCTTTTTGGGGTGATTCATTTTTATGGTCGACTGACGGCTCAGGCGAAGGCGCGTTCGAGGGCGTGGGTCAGCCGTCGCAGACTGCCGTCGACATCGGTCCCCAGATCGAGACGGAGCAGGCGCCGGCCGCGCTCGGCGAGCACCTCGAAGTCGCCGCGCGCCTCGGCCGCCTCGACGACGCCGAAGCTGATCTTGCGGCCCGGCACGGCGATATCCGCCGCCGCCTTATGGGTGATCTGGATGAAGACGCCGCTATTCGGCCCGCCCTTGTAGGCCTGGCCGGTGGAGTGGAGGAAGCGCGGGCCGAAACCCAGCACCGTGGCGACCTTGCGATGATCCAGAATGCGCCGGCGGATGGCCTGGAGCGCCGCGATGTGGGGCGCGTCACGGTCGAGGTAGGCGAGCAGGCCGATGTAGTCGCCGGGCCGGGCGCGCAGGAGCTGGGCGCGCAGCCACGCCTCCAGAGTCCGCACCTCCGCCGCCTTGCCGAGGGCCGCCGCGTTGGCCGCGTCGGCGTAGAGGGCCACCCCTTCGCTCTCGAACACCGGCGTTTCGGGGGAGAGGGCTCCGCTCGTCTCGTAGGTCTCCGTGAGAGCCCGCGTCTTGACCTTGCTGGCCTCCACGTCGGGCTGGTCGAAGGGATCGATGCCGATCACCGCCCCGGCCACCGCGACGGCGATTTCCCAGCGGAAGAATTCCTGGAACAACGTCTCGCGGCTGGCCAGGGTGATTCGCACCACCGGCTGGCCGGCCTCCTCCAGCGCGCGCACCGCCTCGTCGCGGGTTACGTCATCGTGGCCCTCCAGGCGGAGATAGGCGAACACCCGGTCGGCTCCGTAGAGCTCGGGCCGGACGAGGGGCTCGGCGTCCACCGGAATGAGGCCCTTGCCCTGCTTGCCGGTCGATTCGGCCAGAAGTTGTTCGAGCCAGGCCCCGATGTCGGCGATGGCGTCGGAGGCGATCAGCGTCACCTTGTCCCGCCCGGCCTTGGCCGCCATGCCCAAGAGGGCGCCCAGGGCGAAGCCCGGATTGGCGGCCGGCGGGGCGCTGGCCCCGCAGGCGCGGGCCATGGTTCCCACCGTCTCGAAGATGGCGCGCGCGTCCAGCCCGATCACGGCGGCCGGGACCATGCCGAAGTTGGAGAGCACCGAGTAGCGACCGCCGATGGCCGGGTCGCCGTGGAAGACATGGGCGAAACCATCCTTGCGGGCGGTCTCTTCCAGCTTGGAGCCGGGATCGGTGACCGCGATGAAGCGGGCGCCGGCCTTGCCGGCCCCCAGAGCCTTTTCCGCCACATCGAAGAAATAGCGGTGGAGGATATCCGGCTCCAGGGTCGAACCGGACTTGCTGGAGACGATGAAGAGGGTCGTGGCCGGATCGATGGAGGCCTGGACGCGGGCGATCTGGGCCGGGTCGGTGGAATCGAGGATCTGGAGCGCCGGAAAGCCCGTCGCCGCGCCGAAGGTCTTGGCCAGCACCTCCGGCCCCAGGCTCGAGCCGCCCATGCCGAGCAACAAGGCGTGGGCATAGCCGGCCGCCTTGACCTCGCCCCGCAGGCCGTCGAGGGCCGCGAAATCGACCGCGCCGCCGGTCGCGGCCGCCAGCCAGCCCAGCCATTTGGCCTCGTCATGGCCGGTCCACAAGGCGGCGTCGCCCGCCCACAGCCGACGCGTCCAGCCCTCCGCGGCGGCCCGGTGCAGCGCTGCCTTGAATTCCTCGTCGAGACCGGCCGCCTTGATCGACTGGGCGTTCAGCCCATCGCCCAGCATCTTCGCCCGCTTGGTCGCCACCGCGCCCAACAGGGCGTCGAAAGCCTCGGCGAACTTGGCCACCCCGTCGACCACCAGGGCGTCGGTGACGCGGTCGAGGTCCAGGCCCAGCCGCTTGGCGCCCTCCAGCACCGCCCGCGCCGCGTCCAGCCCCTCGGTGAGGCGTGGGCGCACCTGGCCGTGATCGCGGAAGGCGTCCATGGTCTTGGGCGGCATGGTGTTGACGGTGTCGCGGCCGATCAGGGTCTCCACATAGAGGACGTCGGAATAGGCCAGGTCCTTGGTCCCGGTGGAGGCCCAGAGGAGGCGCTGGGGGGCGGCGCCGGCCGCCGCCAGGGCCCGCCAGCGCGGCGCGGCGATGAGCTCCAGATAGCGCTGATAGGCGAGCTTGGCGTTGGCGATGGCGACCTTGCCGCGCAGGCACTTCAAGGTTTCGGCCGTCTCGCCGTGGGCGCTCTTCAGCCGCTCGTCGATGGTCTTGTCGATCATGCCGTCGATGCGGCTGACGAAGAAGCTGGCCACGCCGTGGACCTTGGAGACATCGCCGCCGGCCGCTTTCAGGGTTTCCAGACCGGCCATGTGGGCGTCGGCCACGGCCAGATAGGCGTCGATGCCGAAGAGCAGGGTCACGTTGACGTTGACGCCCTCGCCGATCAAAGCGCGGATGGCCGGCACGCCGGGCTTGGTCCCCGGAACCTTGATCATCACATTGGGCCGGTCGACCGTCCGCCACAGCCGCCGCGCCTCGGCGATGGTGGCCTGCGTATCCATGGCGAGGTAGGGCGAGACCTCCAGGCTGACGTAGCCGTCGGCGCCTTTCAGGGAATCGTAGGTCGGCCGAAACCGGTCGGCGGCGGCCTGGATGTCGGGGATGGCCAGGCGCTCGTAGAGATCGCCCACCTCCGCGTCGCCTTCCTTGAGCAGGCTCTCGAGGCGCGCGTCATAGGCGTCACCCTCGCCGATGGCCTTTTCGAAGATCGAGGGGTTGGAGGTGAGGCCGCGAACCCCGTCCTTGTCGATCAGGCGTTTGAGCTCGCCGTCGGCCAGGATCTTGCAATGCAGATAGTCCAGCCACACCGCCTGGCCGGCGTCGCGCAGGGCGAGGAGGGGATTGGTCATCGGCCGTGCCGCCCGATCTGCTCGAGCGCCGCCTTGTGGACATGCTCGGCGGTGAAGCCGAAGTGCTTCATCAGGTCGCCGATGGGCGCCGAGGCGCCGAAGCTTCGCATGGCGATGATCGCGCCCGTCGGTCCGGCGTAGCGATCCCAGCCGAGCGGCGAGGCGGCCTCGACGGTAACGCGAGCGGCGACGGCGGGCGGCAGAACCTTGTCGCGGTAAGCCTGGCTCTGCGCCTCGAACAGCTCCCAGCACGGCAGGGAGACCACCCGCGCCGCCACGCCCGCCGCCGCCAGGCTCTCGCGGGCCTGGACGCACAGGGAAACCTCGGCGCCCGTCCCGATCAGGATCACCTGAGGGGTTTCGTCCTCCCCGCCGGCCAGCACATAGCCGCCGCGCGCCACCCCCGCCGCTGGGGCGTATTTGGCGCGGTCGAGGGTGGGCATGGCTTGGCGTGACAGGATGAGGCAGGCCGGCTCCTTCTGGCCGATGATGACCCGCCACGCCTGCGCCGTCTCGTTGGCGTCGGCCGGCCGCACCACCAGCATCCCCGGAATGGCGCGCAGGGCGGCGAGCTGTTCGATCGGCTGGTGGGTCGGGCCGTCCTGGCCCAGGCCGATGGAATCGTGGCTGAACACGAACACCACCGGCAGGCCCATCAGGGCGGCCAGGCGGGTGGGCGGGCGCATATAGTCGCTGAAGATCAGGAAGGTGCCGGTGTAGGGGCGCAGTTTCGACACCGCCAGGCCGTTGGCGATCGAGCCCATGACGTGCTCGCGCA
>JBPCMA010000216.1:0-8437 GCA_051002715.1 Caulobacteraceae bacterium | reverse complement strand
CCGGGCGCCGGTCCGCGCGTCATTCTCCCGCCGCGATCCTCATCACCTCGATCGCCTCCACCTTCCCGCCGGCCGCGAATTCCACCACCTCGCCGGCCTCCGCGCCGTCCAGCGCCCGGGCCAGGGGGGCGGTCCAGGCGATAAGGCCGGCGGACGGATCGGCTTCGTCCTCGCCGACGATGACGATGTCGCTCGTCGCGCCGCCGCGGCGGATGGTGACGCGCACGCCGAAGCCGACGGCGAGGGGGGCCGGATCGGCCGGCTCGATCCGCATGGTGGCGTGGCGGGCGACCCAGTAGCGCAGATCGCGGCGCAGGGTAGCCGTCGCCTCCTCGCCGGGCCCGGCGGCGAGCCGGCGCTCCAGGGAGGCGACCGCCTGCTCGATCAGCGCCGCCCCTTTGGGGGTGACCCGGTTGGGGGCGATGCTGACCGGCCGCTCCAACGGCGGCGGCGGCGGAGCGTCGTCCATCTCCTTCACGAAGGCGCGGCTCATGGCTCATCTTCCTTGAAGAGGGGCGGGAATAGTCCGCGCTTCCTCGACCCGAAGCAACGGATTTCGCACGATTTTTGCTGTTTCGGCCCGGCGCGGGCGGCGCCAAGGCGACGCTTAGGGAGGACCAGACCATGACCTATCGAACCGTTTGCCTGACCGGGGCGATCGCCGCGGCCCTGGCGGGACTTGCCGCCTACGGCGGTGCAGAACGGCCCCGAGGACACCAAGGCCTTGGCCGCCAATTTCGCCAAGGATCCGGCCTTAGCGGTGACGATCACGCTCGACCGGGTTGAGGTGGCCAAGTCGGGAGACCTCGGTTACGAGGTCGGCCACTTCACGCGAACCTCCACCGACGCCAAGACCCATGCGGTGGAAAACAACGCCGGCGGCTATGTCAGCGTCTACCGCAAGCAGGCGGACGGCGGCTGGAAGAACGTGGCGGTCAGCGTCTCTCCGGGACCGCCCGCGAGCGCGGCGCCCGCCGCCAAGTCCTGAGGGCTCTCCGGCGCGGCGGCCCGGTCGGCGCGCCTAACCGATCAGCTCGCAAAACGCCTTCAGGTCGAGATTGCCGCCCGAGACGATGGCGACGATCGGGCCGGAGCCGGCTTTTCCGGTCAAGGCGGCGGCGAGCGGCAGGGCGCCGGCCCCCTCGGCGATGACGCGCGCCTTTTCCGCCATCAGGCGCATGGCGGCGCGGGTCCGATCCAGGCTGACCACGATGGCCCCGTCGGCCACCGGCGCCATGCGCGCCCACATGCGCGGAAAGACGCTCCGCCCGCCCGCCCCGTCGACGAAGGAGGCTTGCCAAGCGGTGAATTCCCGCGGCGCCCCGGCGGCGAGAGAGGCGGCGAAGGGGGCGGCCGTCACCGGTTCCGCGCCCCACACCGTCACCTTGGGCTTCAGGGCCTTGACCGCCGCGCCGACCCCGGCGATCAGCCCGCCGCCGCCGATGGCGGCGATTACCGCCGCGGTCTCCGGCGCGTCCTCGAGAATCTCCAGGCCCATGGTGGCGTGGCCGGCGATGAAGTCGTGATCGTCGAAGGGGTGGACCAGCGTCCCCTCCATGCCGGGGAAGGCATGGTCCTCGAGCACTTTCCAGGCGACGTCGAAGGGGACGGGAATCAGCCTGGCCCCCAGCGCCCGCATCCGCTCGATCTTGGCGGCCGGGGCGGTCTCGATGACGACCACGGCGCACGGGACGCCCGCCTGCCTGGCCGCATAGGCGACCCCCTGCCCGGCGTTGCCGGCGCTGATCGTCCACACGCCGCGCGCCCGCGCCGCCGGGCTCAGCATGGCCACCGCGTTCATCGCCCCACGTATCTTGTAGGCGTTGGTGGGCTGCAGGTTCTCCAGCTTCAGCCGGATATCGGGAAATCCTGGCCCCAGCTCCAGGCGCACCAGCGGCGTGCGCAGGATCGCGCCGGCGATCCGCGCCCGGGCCGCGCGGATTTCGTCAAGGGCGATCGGGCGAACCGGAGGAAGGACGGTGGTGGGCAAGGGTGGATCGTCGCGGCGCCGTTTCATGGCGTTGCCTCGTCTCTCGCCGACCGGCGGAAAACCCGATACTTCTTCTCGGTGGCGGTGATCGTCAACCGCGTGGGGCTTCGTCTGCTTAAGGAGTCGGCATGACGAGACCCGGGTCCGTGACCCAGCGCTGGACCTTCTGGATCGATCGCGGCGGCACCTTCACCGACGTGATCGGGCGCGGGGCCGGCGGCGCGGCGCGCACCCTCAAACTGCCCTCGAAGTCGCCGGCCTACCGCGACGCGGCGGTGGAAGCGATGCGCCGGCTGATGGGCGTGGCGCCGGGCGCCCCCTTTCCCGCCAATCGCGTGGAGGCGATCCGCATGGGAACGACGGTGGCCACCAATGCCCTGCTCGAGCGCACCGGGGCCAAGACCTTGTTCGTCACCACCGCCGGATTCGCCGACGCCCTCCTCATCGGCGACCAAACCCGCCCGCGCCTCTTCGCCCTGGACATCGTCCGGCCGGCGCCGCTGCATGCCGCCGTGGTCGAGGCGGACGAGCGCCTGGGCGCCGACGGGAAGGTCGTCCGGCCGCTCGACGAGGCGGCGCTGCGCCGCGCCCTGGACGCGGCGGCGGCCGACGGTTTCGAGAGCGTCGCCATCGCCTTCCTCCATGGCGATCTGAACCCCGCTCACGAGCGGCGCGCCGAGGCCATCGCGCGGGCGGCGGGACTGGCCTTTGTCGCCATCGGCGGCGAGGTCTCGCCCCTGCCGAGGTTCCTTCCCCGCGCCGAAACCACGGTGGCCGACGCTTATCTGACGCCCGTCCTGCGCGCCCATGTCGAGGCGATGGAGCGGGCGGTCGGGGGGGCCGATCTCTTTTTCATGACCTCCGGCGGCGGCCTGGTTCGCGCGCGCGCCTTTCGCGGTCGCGACGCGGTGATGTCCGGGCCGGCCGGCGGCGTGGTCGGGGTGGCGCGGACGGCCCAGGGCGCCGGCGCGGCGGCGGTTCTGGGCTTCGACATGGGCGGCACCTCGACCGACGTCTGCCGTTTCGCCGGCGCCCTCGAACGGCGCGAGGCCGCCAGCGTGGCCGGCGTCAAGCTGCGCGTGCCGATGCTGGATGTGGAGAGCGTGGCGGCCGGCGGCGGCTCCATCCTCGCCTTCGACGGATTACGGGCCCGCGTCGGCCCGGCGAGCGCCGGCGCCGATCCGGGCCCCGCCGCCTATGGGCGGGGCGGCCCAGCCACGGTCACCGACGCCAACCTGGTTCTCGGCCGCCTCGACCCTTTGGCCTTTCCGTCGGTTTTCGGGATCGCCGGCGACGCGCCGCTGGATGTCGCCGCCGCCGGCGCGAGGCTTGGCGAACTGGCCCGCGCCATGGGGCTGGGAGACGCCGAGGCGGCCGCCGAGGGCTTTCTCGCCATCGCCGTGGAACAGACCGCCGCCGCCATCCGCCGCATCTCCACCGAGCGTGGGTTCGATCCGCGCGCCCATGGGCTGGTGGCGTTCGGCGGCGCGGCGGGCCAGGTGGCGTGCCAGGTCGCCGAAGCTCTGGGGATAGAGCGGATTCTATGCCCGCGGCGGGCTGGCCTGCTCTCCGCCTGGGGCATCGGCCAGGCCCGGATGCGCGCCTTCCGCCAGGCCGGCCTGGAGCGCCCGCTCGACGGCGCCGGAATCGCCGCGGCCGAGGCGCTGGCCGAGCGCCTGACGGCGCGGGCGGCGGCCGACCTCGACGACCAGGGCGCCCGGCCTGGCGCGGTGACGACACGGCTGGGGATCCGCTACGAAGAATCGGACGCGGTTCTGACGGTCGGCATCGCCAGCCTCGCCGAGGCGGCGGCGGCCTTCGAGGCGGCCCACCAGCGGCTGTTCGGCTTCGTCGAACCCGGCCGCGCCAAGATCATCGCCCGCGTGGAGGTGGAGGCGCGGGAGGCGGGCGAGGGCGCCCCGGAAACCGGGCCACCCCCTCGCATCGTCCCGCCCGGCCCGGCGTCGACGGCCCCCGCCGACGGGGCGATCCTCCGCGCCGATGCCCTGGCCGGGCCGATCGACGGGCCGCGCCTGATCGCGCGCGACGATACCCAGATCTGGCTGGCGGCGGGCTGGCGGGCGACCCCGGCGCCGGACGGCCTGCTTCGCCTGACGCGGATCGCCACCCCACCCGGCCGGCCGGCCCATGGCGAAGCGCCCGATCCGATCACCCTCGAACTCTTCAACCGGCGGTTCATGGGCGTGGCCGAGGCCATGGGCGCGGCCCTAGAGCGCACGGCGCGCTCGGTGAACATCAAGGAGCGGCTGGATTTCTCCTGCGCCCTGTTCGACGCGCAAGGGGGCCTGGTGGCCAACGCGCCGCACATGCCGGTTCATCTGGGCTCCATGGGGGCCAGCGTGCGAGCCGTGCGGGCCAGGCGCCCCCACCTTGCCCGAGGCGACGCCTTCGCGCTCAACAATCCCTACGCCGGAGGAACTCATCTGCCGGACATCACCGTGGTGACGCCCGTGTTCGCGGGCGACGAGGCGGCCGCGCCGGCCTTCTTCGTTGCGGCGCGGGGGCATCACGCCGATGTGGGCGGCATCCAGCCGGGCTCCATGCCCCCCTTCTCGCGGACCATCGGCGAGGAAGGTGTCCTCCTGGACGCCCTCCCGGTCATGCGGGGCGGGGAATTTCTCGAGGCGGGTGTGCTGGCCGCCCTCGCCGCCGGGCCATGGCCGGCCCGCTCGCCGGCGCGCAACATCGGCGACCTCAAGGCGCAGATCGCCGCCTGTCGGGCCGGCGCCTCGGCGGTGCTCTCGATGATTGAAGCGCACGGCGGGGCGATGGTGGCCCGCTACATGGGCTTGGTTCAGGCCAACGCCGAGGCCTGCGTGCGCCGCGCCATCGGCCGCCTCGCCGATGGGGCCGCCCGCGTTCCCATGGACGGGGGAGCCGAGATCGTGGTCGACATCACCGTCGACGCGCCCCGAGGCGAGGCGGTGCTCGATTTTCGCGGCTCGAGCAATCAACTGGCCTCCAACTTCAACGCCCCCGCCTCGATCGTCGACGCCGCCGCCCTCTATGTCTTCCGCACCCTGGTGGATGACGACATCCCCTTGAACGCCGGTTGCCTGACGCCGCTGAAAGTCCAGCTGCGCCCAGGCTCGATGCTTGATCCCCGTCCGCCCGCCGCCGTGGTGGCCGGCAACGTGGAGACCAGCCAGCACCTCGTCGACGCCCTTTACGCGGCCCTGGGGGTCATGGCCAACGCCCAGGGGTCGATGAACAATTTCACCTTCGGCGATGGGGAGCGGCAATACTATGAGACGATCTGCGGCGGCGCGGGGGCCACGGCGCGCGCCGGCGGGGCCAGCGCCGTCCACACTCACATGACCAACTCTCGCCTCACCGACCCGGAGATTCTGGAGCGCCGCTTCGCGGTGCGCGTCGAGGCCTTCGCGGTGCGGCGCGGTTCGGGCGGGGCCGGGGCGCGGGAAGGCGGCGACGGCGCCCTTCGCCGCATCCGTTTCCTGGCCCCCATGGAGGCGGCCCTTCTTTCCACCCGCCGCGACCACGCCCCCCAGGGCCTCGCGGGCGGCGAGGCGGGCCTGGCGGGCCGGCAACGTTTGCTCCTGGCCGGCGGCGCGGTTAAGGAACTGCCGGGCTGTTTTTCGCTTCACGTCGCGCCGGGCGACGCCATCGAGATCGAGACCCCCGGCGGCGGCGGCTTTGGTCTCGCCCAAGGCGCCGGGCCCGCCAACAAAAGGAACCGCCGATGACGGCCCCCTCCCTTCTTCTCGCTCTCGCCCTGCTGGCTTCCCAGGCGACCCCGCCGCCGCGTCCCGGCGGTGAGCCGCTCCCCCCCGGCGCGCCGACCCAGCCCTATGAACTCACCGCCTGGTGCTATGGCGCCATGAGCGAATATCTCGACATCTACGAGCGGGTGAAGCCGGATCTGCGCGCCATCGACAAGCAGTTCGGCTCCTCGGTGCCGAATGAAAAGGACCCCTACTCCGCCGACATGGCCGCCGCTCGCGGGGAATTGAAGGTGCTGGCCGACGCGGTGGTGGCGGCGGAAAAGGCCAGCCCCAGCCCGATCGCCCCGCAAGGCGCCACCGCCATCAAGCTTGGGCGGTCCATCTGGACCCCGGCGGAGACCAAGACCTCGCGTGAATTGGCGCGCGCCTGGCTCTCCTGGGGCATGCCCGACCGCTGCGATTCCACCGCCCGGACCTTGGCCGCCAATTCCGCTCTGCTTGGCAAGGCCTTGAACTACAACAGCCCATCGGCCACCGACTCGGCGCCTCCGCCGGCCCCGATCGAGGCGGCTCCGCCACCGGCCATCGCGCCGGCCGCCCCGGCGCCGACCGACCCCAACGGGCCGCTGCCCGACGCCGTCCCGCCAAACCCGTAGCGGACGCCGTTAGCTCTCCGCGGCCCCCGGTTTCCCGCCCTTCAGAGGATCGAGCAGGCGATGGGCGTGGATGATGAAGTAGCGCATGTGGGCGTTGTCGACGGTGGCCTGGGCGCGGGCGCGCCAGGCCTTGTAGGCCGCCTGATAGTTGGGATAGGCGCCGACGAGATCGACCTTGGCGAGGTCGCGGAATTCGACCCCGCCGACGTCCTTCAGTTCGCCGCCGATGACCAGATGCAGAAGTTGCGGCGGCGCCACGGCCCGCCTCACTTGCCGGCGATCGCCAGGGCGTCGATGAGGATCGACGGGGCGTTGACCGAACCGCGATATTCCAGGTCCGAACCGGGTATGGCGCGCGCATAGATGTCGATCAAGTTTCCCGCCACGGTGATTTCGGTCACCGGATAGGCGATCTCACCCTTCTCGAACCAATGGCCGGAGCAGCCGACCGACCAGTCGCCGGTGTTGGCGTTGAGCGACGGGCCGAACATCGAGGTGACGAGAACCCCCGACCCCGCGTCGCGCATCAGGGTCGCCTGGTCGCGGTCGCCCGGCTGGAGGGTCAGGTTGGAGGGCCCCACCCCCGGCGGCCCGGCCAGGCCGCGCGCGGCGTGGCCGGTGGTCTCCAGGCCCAACTGCCGGGCCGAACTGGCGTTGAGGAGCCAAGTCGCCAGGACGCCGTCGTCGATGATGGCCATGGCCCGGTTCGCCACGCCCTCGTCGTCGAATGGCGCGGAGCCCAGGCCGCGCGGCCGATGAGGATCATCGATGAGATTCACCCCTCGGGCGAACAGGCGCTCGCCCAGGCGGTCCTTCAGGAACGACACCCCCCTGGCCACCGACGGCCCCGAAATGGCCGCCACCAGGGGACCCAGAAGCGAGGCGGCCAGGCGGTTCTCGAAGATCACCGGGGCGGTGGTCGAGGAGATCTTGCGGGCCCCGAGGCTCGCCACGGCGCGGCGTCCGGCCTCGGCCCCGATGGCCGGCGGGGCAGGCAGGTCCTCGGCCCAGCGGGTCGAGCGGCCCTCGGCGCCCTGCTCCATCCCGGGGCCCTCGCCGGCGATGGCCTGGGCCGAGAGCGAGAAGGCGGTCGCGCCATGGCGGCCGGCGAAGCCGCCGCTGGTGACCAGCCGCCAGGACGAAGACGACCAGCCGGCCGACCCGCCGTTGGAATTGGTGACGCCCGCCACCGCCCGGGCCGCGTCCTCGGCCTCGCGGGCCCGCCTTTCGAGGTCCTCGGCCGACCATTCGGTGGGGTCGTGGAGGTCGAAATCCGGCCGATCGCCCGCGGCCAGGCGGCCCGAGGGCGCGAGGCCGGCCCACGGATCCTCCGCCGCCAGCCGCGCCATGGCCACCACGCGCTCGATGAGCTTGGCGCAGCCCTCTTGGGAGATATCGGAGCCGGAGACGCTGGCCTGCCTTCGCCCCACGAAGACGCGCACCCCCAGGTCGCTCGCCTCCTCGCGCTCCACTTCTTCCAAGGCGCCCAGCCGCACGGTAACCGACAGCGCGGCGCGGTGGGCGAACACCGCCTCGGCCGCGTCCGCCCCGGCCGCCAGAGCGTCGGCCACCACCGCTTCGAGCAGGGTCTCGTCCATGGCGGCCATATGGCCGCCGGCGCCCGGCGCGGCAAGGACCGCCGCCCCGTCGGACGGGCGCTAGGCGATGATGTCGGGGGTCAGGCGGTTGTCGAGCTTGGCGATCTGGTCGCGCAGGACGAGTTTCTTCTTCTTCAGCCGGGCGATGCGAAGCTGGTCGGGCTGGGCGCCCGCTTCGAGGGCGGCGACGGCGGCGTCGAGGTCTTCGTGCGCCTGACGCAGGCGGGCCAAGCCGTGGCGAATCGCCTGTTCGGTTTCGCTGTCGATCTCGTCATCATGCATGGCGTTCGTCCGAAGGCTCACGGTGTAACAGACCGGCCGGCGTCGGCAAGCGGGCCGTTAGCGGCGGCGGCCAGGACCAATCGCCGCAAAGCCGCCTCGGGCGGCGGCCTTCCCCATGCGGCGGTTACGGCGGTCAGGGCGGTCAGAGCATCGGTCGGCGGCTCGCCGGCGGCGGGTGTCAGGGCCTCGAGGGCGTGGAGCAAAGCC
>JBPCMA010000215.1:0-3468 GCA_051002715.1 Caulobacteraceae bacterium | reverse complement strand
ACCGCGCCCACCGCGCCCGCTGTCAACACACCGGCCGTGCGCAGAAAATCACGTCTGGCCGCGCGCCGCACTGTCTGGCGCTCCAGGGTTTCCATCACCAGGGCTTCATTCATCCCAATCTCTCCTGAAAAACTGTTTCACGTCTCCCGCGCGGTCAGGGTCTCTGACCGCCGCGCGCCCCGCCGAGCCGACCGAAATCCACCATGGACTTCAATCACTATACGTTCGCCAAAGCCTCCCGGTTCCAAGGCGGCCGCGGATTATTTCGCGATTACCCAACAGATGACAATTAGCCGAATTCAAGTCAGTAACATTTGTGAATCGATGTACGGGGCATTCTCGCGGCGGAGGGCGTGGTTGCGATGCGGGGGCGGGCGCCGTATCCCCTGGGCATGACCGCCAAGCCCCCCGCCGCGACGGCCGGGCGGCCCAGCGCGGCCCTCTACACCCTCTTGTCGGTGATGTTCATCAACATGATGGGCTTTGGCATCGTGGTGCCGCTGCTGCCATTCTACGCCCAGTCCTTTCGCGCCGCGCCGTGGCAGATCGCCCTCATCTTTTCGGCATATTCCATCGGCTCGTTCTTCGGCGAACCGTTCTGGGGGCGCCTGAGTGACCGGGTCGGGCGCAAGCCGATCCTCATCTCCACCACCTTGGGCAACTGCCTGTGCTACGGCCTGCTGGCCTTCGCTCCCAACATCTACCTGGCCTTCGCCATCCGCCTGGCCGGGGGCCTGGCGGCCGGCAACGGCTCGGTGGTCCAGGGCTATATTGCCGACGTCACCCCGGCCGAGGCGCGGGCCGGGCGGATGGCCAAGCTCGGCGCCGCCTACAACATCGGCTTCATCCTGGGCCCCTTCGTCGGCGGCATGCTGGCCAAGACCTCGGTGGGGCCGATAGGCTTCCAGATTCCGCTGCTGGTCGCCTCGGCCTGCGGAGCGGGATCGGCCATCGGCATCGCCCTGGCGGTCAAGGAGAGCCGCTCGCGCCGCCCACCGGAGGCCAATCCCAGAAGCCGCTGGGCCATGGTCGGCCTGGCGGCCCGCCACCCGGTGATCGGGCGGTTGATCCTGCTGACCTTCGTGGTCGGCTTCGCCTTCACCGGCATCGAATCGATCTTCGGCCTTTGGGCGCAGCACCGCTTCTCCTGGGCGCCGCGCGACGTGGGCCTGTGTTTCGGCGTCGCCGGGGGCGCCTCGGCCTTCGCCAACTTCTTCGTCACTGGCCCGCTGTCGCGCCGCTTCGGCGAGACGCGCATGCTGGCGGTGGGCATGGGGGGTACGGTCGTGGCCATCGCCCTCCAGCCGCTCAGCGACGGCGGCTGGTCCACCTACGCTCTGATGGCCGCCGCCTCGATGGCTTCCTCGATCGCCTTCCCCAACGCCTCGGCCCTGCTCTCCGGAGCCATAGGCCCGGACAGCCAGGGCCAGATCATGGGCCTCGGCAACGCCGCCGGCGCCTTCGCCCGCGTGGCCGGCCCTCTGGCCGCCGGCCTGGTGTTCGCCGGGATCAGCGTCAATGGCCCGTTTGTCATGGGCGCCCTCATTGTCGCCCCGGCCATCGCCCTGGCCCTTTCGGCGGGGCGGGCGGCGGGGCGGTTCGGCGGCGGCGCCGACCTTGCCTTGCGCGCCCCTTTGCCTTAAGAGCCGCGCCTTCGTGCGAGCCGCCTGGCCCAAAGGCATGCCAGGGCGGCTCCTAAAATGCGACTCCATTAAGAGGACGACCCCCGAGACGGGGCGCTAAGCAAAAATGCCCAAGCTGAAGACCAAATCGGGCGCCAAGAAGCGCTTCAAGATCACCGCGAGCGGCAAGATCAAGGCCGGCGTGGCGGGCAAGCGGCACCGGCTGATCAGCCATTCCGCCAAATACATCCGCCAGCAGCGCGGCACCAAGGTGATGAGCGAGGCCGATGCCAAGACCATCAAATCCTACCTGCCCTACGGTCTTTGATCTTTTAGGAGCGTCAGCACAAAATGGCCCGCGTAAAACGGGGCGTCACCGCCCACGCCAAGCACAAGAAGGTTCTCGAGCAAGCCAAGGGCTTCTGGGGACGGCGCAAGAACACCATCCGCGCCGCCAAGGCGGCGGTGGACAAGGCCGGTCAATACGCCTACCGCGACCGCAAGGTGCGCAAGCGCTCGTTCCGGTCTCTGTGGATCCAGCGCATCAACGCCGCCGCGCGGCTGGAAGGCATGACCTATTCGCGATTTAGTCACGGCCTGGGGCTGGCCGGGATCGATGTCGATCGCAAGGTGCTTTCCGACATCGCGGGCAACGATCCGGCCGCCTTCAAGGCCATCGCCGAAAAGGTACGCGCCGCCCTGGGGTGAGGCGCGGGTTTCCTTCTCCCGCAAGGGGAGAAGAGCTACCGAGCCTTCATACCGCCATGACCGATCACGCGACCCTCGAAGCCGACCTCCTCGCTAAGATCGCCGCCGCCGGCGATCTTGCCGCCCTCGACGCCATGCGGGTGAGCGCCCTGGGCAAGGCCGGCGTCGTCTCGGGCCTGCTCAAATCCCTGGGCGCCATGAGCGTGGAGGAACGCCGCGCCGAGGGGCCGGCGATCAACGGCCTGCGCGACCGGGTCGCCGCCGCCATCGCCGACCGCAGGGCGGTTCTCGAAGCCGCCGATCTCGACGCCCGCCTCGCCGCCGGACGGCTCGACCTGTCGCTCCCCGCCCCGCCGCGCCGCCAGGGCTGCGTTCATCCCACCATGCAGGTGATGGACGAGATGATCGCCATCTTCGCCGAACTCGGCTTTTCCCTGGCCGAAGGGCCGGACATCGAGGACGATTTCCACAATTTCACCGCCCTCAATTTTCCGCCCGGCCATCCGGCGCGGGAGATGCACGACACCTTCTTCTTCCCGCCCGGCCCGGACGGCGAGCGCAAGGTGCTGCGCACCCACACCAGCCCGGTGCAGGTGCGGACCATGCGCCAGGCCAACATCCCGCCCCCGGCCCTGTGGATCGCGGCGGGACGGCCGCCGCCGATCCGGATCATTTCGCCCGGCCGCACCTATCGCCGCGACAACGACGCCACCCACACCCCGATGTTCCATCAGATCGAAGGCCTGGTCATCGATCGCGCCATCCACATGGGTCATCTGAAGTGGACCCTCGATGCGTTCATCGCCCGCTTCTTCGAACTGCCCGCCATCGCCACCCGCTTCCGCCCCCACTACTTCCCCTTCACCGAACCCTCCGCGGAGATGGATGTGCAGTGCGACACCTCCGGCGGGACGGTGCGGATCGGCCAGGGGAGCGAGTGGTCGGAGATCGTCGGCTGCGGCATGGTCCATCCCACCGTGCTGCGCAACTGCGGCATGGACCCGGACGAGTGGCAGGGCTTCGCCTTCGGCTTCGGCGTCGATCGCCTGGGTCGGCTGAAATACGGCATGCCCGATCTGCGCGACATGTTCGCGAACGACACGCGATGGCTCGCCCACTACGGCTTCTCCGCCTTCGC
>JBPCMA010000214.1:0-29589 GCA_051002715.1 Caulobacteraceae bacterium | reverse complement strand
ACTTCGACCGGCCGGGGTCCCCCTGGCGCCCCTTCCGGCCGCCCAGCTGTTTGTGGATGCGCTGGTTTTTGTGGGGCTTGGTGCCCAGGAGGAAGAGGCTGCTGGCGGCCAGGGCGATGGCCTTCTTGCCCTCGATCTCGGCCTCCAGCTCGCGGCGCACCGCCTGTTCGTCCTCGAGGGTGGGCTCGATCCCAAGGCCGGTCTGCTCGGCCCGCCACTTGGCCAGCCGCATGTCGAGGTTGCCGCCCAGCTGGATGTCGGTGCCGCGGCCGGCCATGTTGGTGGCGATGGTCACCGTGCCGGGCACCCCCGCCTCGGCGACGATGAAGGCCTCCTGTTCGTGATAGCGGGCGTTGAGCACGCTGTGCGGCAGGCCGACCACGCTCTTGCCGTCCCGCTCCCAGCGGTGCGCCTTGAGCATCTCCGAGAGCGTCTCCGACTTTTCGATCGAGACGGTGCCCACCAGGACCGGCTGGCCTCGACGGTGGCAGTCCTCGATCTGGGCGATGATCGAGGCGTTCTTCTCGGCGGCGGTGCGATAGACCTCGTCGTCGTCGTCGTGGCGCATGACCGGCCGGTTGGTGGGAATCTCGGCCACGTCCATCTTGTAAATGTCGAGAAATTCCTGCGCCTCGGTGGCGGCGGTGCCGGTCATCCCCGATAGCTTGTCGTAGAGGCGGAAGTAGTTCTGGATGGTCACCGATGCCAGGGTCTGGTTCTCGGGCTGGATGTCGGCCCCTTCCTTGGCCTCGATGGCCTGATGCAGGCCCTCCGAGAGGCGCCGCCCAGTCATCATGCGGCCGGTGAATTCGTCGATCAGCATCACCTCGCCGTCGCGCACGATGTAGTCGCGGTCGAGCTGGTAGAGGACGTTGGCCCGCAGGGCCTGGTTGACATGGTGGACCACCGAGATATTGGCCGGATCGTAGAGGCCGGCCGAACCGTCGGCCAGATGGCCGGCCGCCTGCAGCGTCTCCTCGATGGTCTCCGAGCCGTGTTCGGTGAGCAGGGCCTGCTTCTGCTTCTCGTCGTGGTCGAAGGTGGCCGGATCCTTGATCATCTCCTTCACCAGAAGGTCTATGGTCCGGTAGAAGTCCGAACGGTCCTCGGTGGGGCCGGAAATGATCAGCGGCGTGCGCGCCTCGTCGATCAGGATGGAATCGACCTCATCGACGATGGCGTAGTGGTGGCCGCGCTGGACCATCTCGGCGGCTTCATAGACTAGGTTGTCTCGCAGGTAGTCGAAGCCGAACTCGTTGTTGGTGCCGTAGGTGATGTCGGCCCCGTAGGCCCGCTGACGCTCGCCCTGCGAGAGGCCGTTGATGATCACCCCGACGCTGAGGCCGAGAAACTTGTAGATGCGGCCCATCCATTCGGCGTCGCGGCTGGCCAGATAGTCGTTGACCGTGACCAAGTGGACGCCCTTGCCGGCCAGGGCGTTGAGGTAGAGCGGCAGGGTGGCGACCAGGGTCTTGCCCTCGCCGGTGCGCATCTCGGCGATGCCGCCCTTGTGCAGCACCATGGCGCCGACCAGCTGAACGTCATAGGGGCGCTGGCCCAGCGTTCGCTTGGCCGCCTCGCGAACCACCGCGAAGGCCTCGTTCATCAAGTCTTCCAGGCTCTCGCCGGCGGCGAAGCGGGCCTTGAACTCGTCGGTCTTGGCGCGCAGTTCCTCGTCGGAGAGAGCCGCCATGACCGGCTCCAGCGCGTTGATCCTGGCCACCTTGGCGGTCATCGCCTTGACCTTGCGGTCGTTGGAGGAGCCGAAAAGCTTTTTCAGATCGAGCATTGGGGAAGAATGGGTCCGGTTGAAGCCTGATGCGCGGGCGGGCGACGCTCACCGCGCCCCACGGCCCAAAACGGCCCGTCGACGGCTCCGAGCAGCCGCGTCCAGCGCGCGCGAGACTTAGGGAGCGCGGCCCAGAGTGTCAACGCGGGCCGAAACACGCGTCCCCTACCCGCTCGCCGCCGCGCTGGGCCGCGCCTTCGCCCGTTCGAACCAAGCGGCGAGCGCCTTGTTGTCGGGGTTCAGCGGCTGGCCGACGCCGGCCCCGAAATCGAGGAAGCAGAAGAGCAGGATGTCGGCCAGGGTGAAGCGCTCGCCGGCGATCCAGGTCCGGCCGGCGATCAGGCCGTCCAGCCAGGTGAGCTTCTCCTGGGCGGTGGCCTTGAGGTCGTCGGCGGCCTGGGGGATGCAGCGCATGCGGCCTTTGAACAGTGGCAGCCCCTGCGAGAAGCGGAAACCATTGGCCATCGGCTCGACGATGTTGAGGTCGATGCGCCGCGCCCACATCCGCGTCTCGGCCCGTTCCATGGCGTTCGAGCCGATCAGGGGCGGGGAGGGATGCAGTTCGTCGAGATACTCGCAGATCACCGTGACTTCGGAGAGCACGAAACCGTCGTCCAGTTCGAGAGCGGGCATCTGGCCGGCTGGGTTCTTGGCCACATAAGGGGCTTGGCGGTTTTCGCCGGCCATCAGGTCGACCTCCTCACGGGCCAGGTCGAGGCCCTTCTCTGCCATGAAAATCTTGACCACCCGTGGGTTGGGCCCGATCGAATTGTAGAACTTCATGGCTGGCGGCCTCCTTGCCTTGACGCGCGCCGTTTTGGCGACCATGGCGCGCTCATCACCCGTGGCTTTGGACAGCAATCGGCATGAAAGCAAGACTGACGGCGGGGAAGATGGAGCGGGCCGCCTGGGTGTTCGCCGCGCTCCTGACCGTGACCGCCTGCACACACAAGGCCGCCACGGAGCATCCGCCGCAACCGGGCGACAAGGCGGTGGCGCGGGTGAACGGCGAGATGGTGTGGACGAGCGATGTCAAACGCGAGGCGGTCGCCCAGGGTCTGATCGGGCCGGGCGAGCCTCTCGACGCCTCGTCCCAATCCTTCCGCCAGGTGCTCGACGAGGTCGTGGACCAGAAGCTGCTGGCCGCCGAGGCCCTTCGACGGGGTCTCGAAAAGGACCCCCTCGCCGAGCGCCGGCTGGCCGCGGCCCGTGAGCGGGTTCTCGACGACATCCTGCTGGAGACCTCGGTGGGCAAGGCGGTGAACAACGCGGCCATCAACGGCCTCTATCGCGAGATGGTGAAGAACGAGACGCCGGCCGAGGAAATCCATTTGCGCCAGATCGTGCTGGGCAGTCCCGTGGAGGCGGCTCAGGTAAGGAAGCTGCTGGCCGCCGGCGGGTCGTTCGAGGTCCTGGCGGCCGAGCGGTCGAAGGACGATGCAACCCGCTTCAAGGGCGGCGAGATGGCCCCCACCACCCTAGACATGCTGCCGCCCGCCTATGCCGCGGCTTTGAAGAGCGCCCAGGCCGGCGCTCTCGTGGGACCCTTCCAGACCGACGCCGGCTGGGTGGTGGCGCGGCTTGACGGTCGCCGCCAGGAGCCGCCCCTCGCCCTGGACGTGGCCCGGCCGCAGATCATCCGCTTCCTCACCTACGACCAGGTCAAGGATCTGATCCTCAATCTGCGTCGCCGCGCCGAGGTCGAGGTGCTGATCGCTCCGCCCGCCGCCACGCCGGGAAACGCCGCCGAGCCCGCCTCCGCCCCGGCCGCCGCGCCGGCGTCCAAGCCGTGAGCGCCAAGCCGCCCTTCGCGGTCTCCCCCCTCGCTGTGGCCTTCCCGCCCATCCCTCCCGTCGGCGGGGTGGAGATGGCGGTGGGACGGGCCGGTTTCTACCGCCGCCCGCGCGACGATCTTCTGCTCATGCGCTTCGCGCCAAACACGACCTGCGCCGGCGTCTTCACCCGCCACGCGGTGGGCTCCGCCCCGGTGGACTGGTGCCGCGCGGCTTTGGCGGCCGGCGGTGGGACAGGGACGCGCGCCCTGGTGGTCAACGCCGGGTGCGCCAACGCCTTCACTGGCAAGGCCGGAGCGCGGGCGGCGAGACGGGTGGCGGCGGCGGTGGCCACTCGATCGGGCAGCCGGCGTCGCGCGGTGATGCTGGCCAGCACCGGGGTGATCGGAGTCCTGTTGGACGATGGACGGATCGTCGGGCGCCTGAACGACCTGGAGGCGGCGTTGCGGCCCGACGCCTGGGAGGCGGCGGCACGGGCGATCATCACCACCGACACCTTCCCCAAAGGCGCCTTTGTCCGGACCACGATCGACGGCGCGCCGGTCACTATCGCCGGCATCGCCAAGGGCTCGGGCATGGTGGCCCCGGACATGGCCACGGTGCTGGCCTTCGTGGTCACTGACGCGGCCATCGCGCCAGCCGCCTTGCAAGCTCTCGTAAGCCGTTACGCCCGCTCGACTTTCAACGCGGTGACGGTGGATGGGGACCGCTCCACCAACGACACCCTGCTGGCCTTCGCCACCGGCCAGAGCGCGGCGCCGCGCGTGGAGCGGGCCGGCGACCCCCGGCTCGCCGATTTCAAGGCCAAACTACAGGCGGTGCTGCTCGACCTCGCGTTGCAACTGGTGCGCGACGGCGAGGGGGCGTCCAAATTCGTCAAGATCGCCGTCGGCGGGGCGAAAAGCGACGCCTCGGCGCGCAAGATCGCCCGAACGGTGGCCGAAAGCCCGCTGGTCAAGACCGCCCTGGCCGGCGAGGACGCCAACTGGGGGCGCATAGTCATGGCGGTGGGCCGGGCCGACGAGCCGGTGAACCGCGACCGCCTGTCGGTGACCTTCGGCCCCCTTGTCGCCGCCCGCGCCGGCGCGGTGGCGGCCGACTATTCCGAGGCGGCCATGGGCGCCTACATGAAGAACGCCGAACTGGAGATCGCCATTGACGTGGGCGTCGGCGCGGGATCGGCCGTCATGTGGACTTGCGACCTCACCAAACGCTATGTGGAAATCAACGGCGACTACCGGTCCTGATCAGTCCACCGGACTCCAGCGGGACGCCGGCTCGGCGCGGGCGATGGGGCGAGGCGCGGAGCGGTTCGGTTGGGGCACCCGACCGGCACGCCCCCGTGAGCGATGGCGCGCGGGGGGCGCGCCGTTGGTCCGGGCGCCCGACGCCTTGTGGGGCGTGCGTTCGGGCATGGTCGTCTTTTCGACCGCCGCCAGGGCGCCCAGCGAGCGGTCATTCCGGCGATCGAAGGCGGGAATGGTCTGGCGGGTCAGCTTCTGGATATCCTTGAGGAGCGAGCGCTCGTCGTTCGAACACAGGCTGATCGCCACCCCGGCGGCCCCGGCGCGGGCGGTGCGCCCGATCCGGTGGACGTACGCTTCGGGCACATTGGGCAATTCATAGTTCACCACGTGGGTGACCGCATCGACGTCGATGCCGCGCGCGGCTATGTCGGTGGCGACCAGCGCCCGCACGGCGCCGGCCTTAAAGGCGGCCAGGGCCCGTTCGCGCTGACCTTGCGACTTGTCGCCATGGATGGAGTCGGCGCGGATGCCGCCGGCGTCGAGATATTTGGCCACCCGGTCGGCCCCGCGCTTGGTGCGGGTGAAGACCAGAGCGCGCGCCATCTTCGGATCCGCGAACAGTTCGGCCAGGAGCTGGCGCTTGCGATCGGCCTCCACGAAGAGCAGTCGCTGATCGACGCGAACCACGGTAGTCGCCGACGGCGTCACCGCCGCCTGGGCGGGGTTGACCAACAGTTCGCCGGCCAGCTTGCCGATTTCGCTCGGCATGGTGGCCGAAAAGAACAGGTTCTGCCGGACCTTGGGCAAGGTGGCGACGATGCGGCGGATGGGCGGCAGGAAGCCCAGATCGAGCATCTGGTCGGCTTCGTCGAGGACGAACACCTCGACGCCGGCGAGATTGGCGACCTTTTCATTGATGTGGTCGATGAGGCGGCCCGGCGTCGCCACGAGAATATCGACGCCGGCGGCCAAGGCGCGCACCTGCGGGCCGTATTTCACCCCCCCGAACACCACGGCCACCGAGAGGTTCAGATAGCGGCCATAGGCGCGGAAACTGTCGGCGATCTGGCTGGCCAGCTCGCGGGTCGGGCTGAGCACCAGCACCCGGCAGCCGCGGCGTGGGGCCGGCCTGGGATCGGCGGAGAGGCGATGGAGGATCGGCAGGGCGAAGGCAGCGGTCTTGCCGGTGCCGGTCTGGGCGATGCCCAGCAGGTCGCGGCCGGCCAGAACGGTGGGAATGGCAAGGGCCTGGATTGGGGTGGGCCGGTCATAGCCCTTGTCGGCCAGCGCCGTCAGCAGAGGCTTGGCGAGGCCGAGTTCGTTGAAATGAGTCACGGTGTCTTTCGTCTTTCACATGCGCCATCAGCGAGCGCTCACGTCCGGTGAGGCTCGCCTTAGGCGACTTCGATTCTGGGAGCGCCCCGCGTGGCCGGGCGATCGTTTATGGTTCCATGGCGCTCGACAGGCTGGAACACCAAGGCGGTGTTCCTCACGCGGCTGGAGCGCCGATAACGTCCCAAGAGCGGGATCGTGGCTCGCAGATCGCTGTTGCGGCGCACAATGTCAAGAGCGGGCGCCTTTCCTCGCCCCCCGCCGCGCAGTATGGGCCACGCCTCCCTAGAGGTCCCGGCGAGCATTTCGTGGTCAAGACTCTCCTCGTCGCCGCCTGCGCCATGGTCGATATCGACGGCCGCGTGCTGATCGGCCGGCGTCCCGAGGGCAAGCCACTGGCCGGCCTGTGGGAATTTCCCGGCGGCAAGGTGGAGGCGGGAGAGACGCCGGAAGCCTGCCTGATCCGTGAACTGGACGAGGAGCTGGGAGTCACCATCACCCACGCCTGCCTGGCGCCCTTCGTGTTCGCCAGCCATGCCTATCCGACGTTTCACTTGCTGATGCCGCTCTTCCTGTGCCGGCGGTGGGAAGGCTTCGTGACCGCCCGCGAACACGCCGAACTGGCCTGGGCCACGCCGGACCGGCTCGCCGACTATCCAATGCCGCCGGCGGACGCCCCGCTGGTGGCGTGGCTGCGCGACTTTCTTTAGGGCTTGGCCCTCTCTCCCGCCGGCCGCTCGATCCCGCCCAGCGCGTCGGCCAACCTCATCCTCGCCGATCCGGGTTTCAACGGCCGCGGCTGCGCGGGATGAGGCGCCCAGCCGGTCAGGGTGATCATCTCGAAGGTCGCGGCGATGCGCCCCGCTTTGGCGAACCGCTGAATATAGATCTCTCCCGCTCTGGCGAGGATCGCGCGGGTAAGGCGCGCCGCCGGGCGCTCAACGAGGACGCTCGTTTCCCCCATGGCGCGCAGGTCGGCGATCAACGCCTGGGGATGGTCGTAGCGGACGGTCAGACGATCCACATCCACAACGGGCAGGGCGAATCCGGCCCGCTGCAGCAGGCCGCCCATATCGCCCGCCTCGGCGAACGGCGAGACACGCGGGCCGGCGCCGCCGGTGATTTCGATCTCCGCATCGAGAAGCGCCTGACGAAGTTCCGTCAGGGTGGCGCCGCCGAGCAGCGAGGCCAGGAACAGGCCGTCCGATTTCAGGGCCCGGCGAATCTGGATCAGCGCGCCCACCAGATCGTTAGTCCAGTGCAGGGCGACGGCGGAGACGATCAAATCCACGCCGGCCTCTTTGAACGGCAGGCGCTCCTCGTCGACGACCGTACGCGCGCCGGCCCGGCCGGTCAGCATCGCTTCCGAGAGATCAGCCTGAACCAGAAAATCCACCTTGGCGGCCGCGTCGCTTATACCCAAGGCTCGCCCGAAGGCGCCTCGCCGGGCCCCCAGTTCCACCGCGACGGGGAAACGCCGGCTGACCGCTTCCAGGCGGCCCACGAGATCCTCGGCAACCGCGGCCCTCAAGAATTCGGCCGTCCCTACGCCGCGCGCCGCGCGGTCCAGCCGGCGGCGATGCAGATCGCGATCGAAGAGGCGAGGCGGCGCGGTCATGAAGGCTCGACCGGAGCTACCGCAACCGCCCAGGTTGTGCAAAGCTGGAAACCTTTCAGAGGGAAGGGTGGAATTTGGGCGCCATCTCGACGCCTTGGCTTTCGGCGCCACGCCTGCGTGGCATGGCCGGTCGCGCCCTTGACCTTTTGTTGCCGCCAAGGCCCTTGGACGAGGCGTCCCGCCGCGTCGGCGTCCAGTCGACCGGCCTCACCGCCGACGCCTGGGCTCGCATCGCCTTCATCGAGGCGCCGTTCTGCGACGGCTGCGCGGCGCCCTTCGAATACGACCTGGGCGCCGAGGTCCGTTGTCCCGCCTGCCAGGCGCGCCCGCCCGCCTTCGACCACGGCCGAGCCGCCTGCCTCTACGACGAACATTCCCGCGACCTGATCCTCAAACTCAAACACGCCGATCGCACCGACCTTTGCGGACTTTTCGCGCGCTGGATCGCCCGGGCGGCGGCTGACATTCTGCCGGACCTCGACGCGGTGGTTCCCGTCCCGCTTCACCGCTGGCGGCTGCTGCGCCGCCGCTACAACCAGGCCGCCGAGATCGCCCGGCCGCTGGCTCGCCAGGCGCGGCTCGCGTATTTCCCCGACGCCCTGGCGCGTATCCGACCCACCCAGAGCCAGGGCGGCAGGTCGGGATCCGGCCGTCGACGCAACGTGGCGGGCGTCTTCCAGGTCGCGCCGTCCTGGCGAAGCCGGGTCGAGGGGCGCCGCCTTCTGCTGATCGATGATGTGCTCACCACCGGCGCCACCGCCGAGGGTTGCGCGCGCGCTCTCAAGCGCGCCGGCGCGGCTCGCGTCGACATGGCGGTCATCGCGCGGGTGAAAGAGGCGACGGCGCGCGCTATATGAACTCCGACCGCGAAGCCGCCCCGCTCTCCGTTTTGGGATCGCCGACACCACTCATGGCTCAAGTCACCATCTACACTCGGCCGTTCTGCGGCTTCTGCGCCCGCGCCCTGGGCTTGCTCGGTCAAAAAGAAGTCCAGGTCATCGAGATCGAAGCCGGCTTCGACCCGGCCAAGCGCCGCGAAATGATCGATCGCTCGGGGGCCAGCACCTTTCCGCAGATCTTCGTCGGCGAGCGGCACATCGGCGGTTGCGACGAACTTCTCGAACTCGAGCGCCTGGGCGAACTCGACGGCCTGCTGGCCGGATGATGCTCAAGGTCGCTCTCATCCAACTTCGCACGCCCGCCTCTCAAGGCGCGGCCCTGCATCAGGCCGAGCCTCTGGTGCGCCAAGCGGCGGCGGGCGGGGCCGCGCTGATCGTCACCCCCGAGGCCAGCAATATCGTGCAGCGCGACCGCGCCCGCCTGTTCGCTGCCCTTGCTCCGGCGGACGAGGACGAAGCGGTGCTAGGTTACCGCGCCCTGGCCGCCGAACTCGGGGTCTGGCTGTTGATCGGCTCGGCCCTGGTGAAACGGTCGGATGACAAGGCCGCCAACCGCTCGATGCTGGTCGATCCGGCCGGCGCGGTCGTCGCCACCTACGACAAACTGCACATGTTCGACGTCGACTTGCCGAGCGGCGAGCGCTATCGCGAGTCGGACGCCTATGAGCCGGGCGACCGCGCCGTGGTCGCCACGGCGGCGGGCGCCACGGTCGGCCTCACGATCTGCTACGATGTCAGGTTCCCCCCCCTCTACGCGACGCTGGCCCGGGCGGGCGCGCAAATCATGACCGTGCCGGCGGCGTTCACCCGGCCGACCGGCGCGGCCCACTGGGAGACGCTGCTTCGCGCCCGCGCCATCGAGACAGGCTCGTTCGTACTGGCCGCGGCCCAGGGCGGAACCCACGAAGGAGGGATGGCGACCTGGGGACGGTCCATGGCGGTTGCCCCGTGGGGCGAAGTCCTCGCCGTGGCCGACCATGACGAGCCCTGCGCGCTGACGGCCGACCTCGATCTCGCGCTCGTCGACAAGGCGCGGACCGCCATACCGGCCCTGATCAATGCCCGCCCATTCACCGGCCCATGATCCGCTACGCTCTCTTTTGCGAGCACGGCCACGAGTTCGAGGGCTGGTTCGCCGCCTCCGCCGATTTCGACGATCAGGCGGCGCGCGGGCTGCTGGCCTGCCCGGTCTGCGCCTCGGGGGCGGTGCGCAAGCAGATCATGGCCCCGGCCCTAGCGGGGGCGGGGCGGCGGGACTCTCATGACGCACCGGCCGGCCGGCGAGCCATGATGAGGGAGGTCATGGGCCAGGTCCGCCGCCACGTGGAGGCGACGTTCGACTATGTCGGCGAACGCTTCGCCGCCGAGGCGCGGTCCATCCACGAAGGCAAGGCGGAGGAGCGCGGCATCTATGGCGAGGCCTCGCCCGCCGAGGTCAAGGCCCTGGTGGCCGACGGCGTCCAGGTCGCGCCCCTGCCGCCCGAGGCGCCCAAAAAGTCAGAGATCAACTAGGTCCGCGCGTTCGGGCGGCCCCGGGGCGGCAATCATCCCCGGGGCGCCGGACTGCCTATTTGAAGACGTATCTCAACTCCGCGCCCACCCCGTCACTGGAGCGGTCGCGGGAGAAGTCCAGGGCCGGATCGGCGAAGACCTCGTCGGTGCGGTCATTGAAAGTGTGGTGGTAGTTGACCGAGCCCACCAGGCGGTTGGGGATGAAATGATAATTCAGCGCGACGTTGACGGTCTGGTAGTCGCCGAGCTTGGCGGTATGCGCCACCCCGGCCGCGCTGACCACCCGCGGGCTGCCATTGAAATTGTAGTCAGCTCCAACGTTGGCCGACAGGCGGTCGGTGAACCGGCTCTGCGTCTGGACGCCCACCGAGGGCACCCAGAATGAGTCGGTGTCAGCCGTGACGCCCAAGGTGGGATTGTAGGTCGTGCTCGTCCCGAAATACTTGTCGAAGAACACGCCTCGTATGGTGAAAATTTTGGTTTCCCGTCCCAGGCCGACGCCCAGATCCACCTCCGAACCGCCGCGGGCGATGGTGCCGTCGCGGGTGGGCGTGGCGTCTCTGGATTCGAAGGCGTCCGGCGAATATTCGCCCATGATGTCCAGGCTCACCGGATGGTTGCGCTGATCGAGCAGGCGATAGGTCGCGCCCAGGGTCGGATCTTCCCAACCGCTCTGGCTGGTCGTGTTCGTCCCGTTTTCGGTAACCACGCGGTTGTGGTCGGAAAATCCATAGCCGATACCGACGTTCAGCGAGAGCGCGTCGGTCACCCCATAGGCGAAGTTCTGGTGGACCAGATTCTGGGTGTGGCGCGTGGCCGCCGTCTGGGCCCCGGAGGCGTCGAAGATGTCGCCGTCGCCCCGCTCATATCCGTAGTTGGTGTCGCCGAAGAATTGCCCTTGAAGGGGCAGGTAGGTGGGGTCGCTCAAGATGCGGTCGCCGATCGGCGTGAAGTCCTGGGCCTGAGCGCAAAACGGCAGCGCGACGGCCGCAGCCAGGGAAATATATACAATAGAACGCGCGAACATGACGGGCTACTCCAAGCTTAAAAACGGTGGGTCGCCGAAATTTCCTATAAATGCGCCGTTAGAAAGGCCACACCAGTCAATATTTGGCCAAGATTGCCAGTTTTGCCGCGTGAAATCTCGATGGGGCGCGAAACCACGCCGAGTGTTGTAGTTTTGTCACGCGCGCGGCGAAGGAAAACCGCGAAACCGCCCAGTCAGACGGAAGGTCGGCCGATCGTCATCAGGTAGTTGATCCGCGCGCCGGCCGAGCGAGACCACCGCCCGCTCAAGGGATTGAAGGCGACGCCGAACGGGCCTTCAATCTCATGGCCTTCGTTTACCAACGCGCGGCGAATCTCCTCGGGCTTGATGAACTTGCGCCAATCATGCGTGCCGGCGGGCAGCCAGCGCAGAAGATATTCAGCGCCGACCTTGGCCAGGGCGAATGCCTCGAGAGTGCGGTTCAAGGTGGCCACGATCATCAGGCCGCCCGGGGCCAGCAGCCGCGCCCCATCGCGCAAGAAGGCGCCGGGATCAGCCACATGCTCGACCACCTCCATGTTGAGGATCAGATCGAACCGCTCTTCGCCCTTTGCCAACATCGCCTCCACCGTGGCGGCGCGGTAGTCAATCGCAAGGCCCGCCTCGGCGGCGTGGGCGGCGGCGACGGCGATGTTGCGCGCCGAGGCGTCGATGCCGGTGACGGTGAAGCCCAAGCGCGCCATGGGCTCGCAGAGAAGGCCGCCGCCGCAGCCGATGTCCAGTAGCCGCAGTCCCTGGAACGGCGCCCGCACCGCGCCGGCCCGGGCGAACCGCGTCAGGGCCTGTTGGCGGATGAAGGCCAGGCGCACCGGGTTGAACCGATGCAGGGGCGCGAACTTGCCGCGCGAATCCCACCATTGCGCGGCCATGGCGGAGAAGCGCGCCACCTCGGCCGGATCGACGCTGGAGGAAGTGAGGCTGGGATCGGACATCGCCCGTGTTCATACGCCCCTGCGGCGCGCTTGTCGCCGCTTTGGGCCGCCGCCAGAGTCCGTCCTAACCGGGTTGCATTAACCCGATCTGGATGAACAGGCTCTGACTCAGACACTTGAGCGTTTTCTGATCGCAAAACCAGTTCCCACTTTTGCGGAAAGCGCTCTAGAACCCGCCTTTGGCGCGCGGGAGGGCGGCGAGGTTTGTCCCGGCTGGTGATGAAATTCGGCGGCACCTCGATGGCCGACCTGGAGCGTATCCGCAAGGTCGCCGCCCTGGTTGCCTCCGAGGCGGCGACGGGTGAGCGCGTAGCGGTGGTCGTTTCGGCCATGGCCGGCAAGACCAACGAGCTGGTGGCGTGGACGGACGGGGCGGGGGCGGCGGCGGGAGACCTGGCGGCTTCCGACGAGGAGTATGACGCCGTGGTGGCGTCCGGCGAACAGGTCACCGCCGGTCTTCTGGCCATGACGCTGCGCAACATGGGGCTCGCCGCCCGCTCCTGGATGGGCTGGCAGATTCCCATCGTCACCGACGGCGCGCATGGCCGCGCCCGCATCGACGATATCCGCCCCGACAAGCTGGCCGCCGCGCTGGACGCCGGCGAAATCGCCGTTGTCGCGGGCTTCCAGGGTGTGACCCGCGAGGGCCGGCTGGCCACTCTGGGACGGGGCGGATCGGACACCACGGCGGTCGCCCTCGCGGCGGCCTTGCGGGCGAGGCGTTGCGACATCTACACCGACGTCGATGGCGTCTACACCACCGATCCACGCATCGAGGCCAAGGCGCGGCGGCTGGCCGCCATCAGCTATGAGGAAATGCTGGAGTTGGCGTCGGTGGGGGCCAAGGTGCTGCATACCCGGTCGGTTGAGCTGGCCATGGCTTACGGCGTGCCGGTGCGGGTTCTCTCCAGCTTCACCGCCGCCAATCCGGCGCGAGGCGGCGGCACCATCGTCTGCGGCGAGGAGGAGATCGTGGAAAAACGCATTGTCAGCGGCGTGGCCTACAGCCGCGACGAGGCCAAGATCAGTCTGTTCGGCCTGCCCGACCACCCTGGCGTTTCGTCGGAAATCTTCGGGCGGCTGGCCGACGCCAACGTCAACGTCGACATGATTGCCCAGAGCCACGCCCGCGGCGAGGGCGCGGCGAATATGGAGTTCACGGTCAGCAAGCGCGACGCGGCGCGGGCGATGGAGGTGGTGGGCGCGGCGCGGGACGCCATCGGCTTTCAGGAACTGGCGGTGAACGAGGACGTGGCCAAGGTCTCGGTGATCGGGGTGGGCATGCGCAGCCACGCGGGAGTGGCCAAGACGATGTTCGGGGCCTTGGCCGAAAAGGGTGTCAACATCCAGGTGATCGCCACTTCCGAGATCAAGATCAGCGTCTTGATCGACGCCGCCTACACCGAACTGGCGGTCCGCGCCCTGCACGCGGCCTATGGGCTCGATCAACTCTAAGCGGTCATCGTCCCGACGGGCCTTGCGGCGCAAACGCTCTTGAGGCTCTTAATGGCGTCCCATGATCCCCTACGTCCGCGACCTGGCGTTCGAATACGGCCGTGCCGACCAGGTTTCGCCGCTGATTCGGCGGGTCATCGCCGACAATCCGGGGCCCTTCACCTATCTGGGCACCGGGACCTACATTGTCGGGCGCGGCGAGGTCGCGGTGATCGACCCTGGCCCGGACATGCCCGATCATCTGGCGGCGATCCTGGCCGCCACGGCCAGCGAGCGGGTGAGCCATATCTTCGTCACCCATCACCATTTCGACCACTCCCCCCTGGCAAAGCCCCTGGCTGTGGCGACCGGCGCGGCGATTCACGGCTGCGCGGCGCCGGCGATCGGCGTTCGCGGCGAGGTCGCGTTGGAGGCCGGTCACGATCGTTTCGTTCCCGACGTTTCGGTGTGCGAAGGCGCGACGATCGAAGGGAAGGGCTGGACCTTTGAGGCTATTCCCACCCCCGGCCACACCTCGAATCACATTTGCTATGGACTCGCCGAAGAGAACGCTTTGTTCAGCGGCGACCACATCATGGGCTGGTCGACAACGGTGATCGCGCCGCCCGACGGCGACATGGGCGACTATCTGGCCAGCCTGCAGGCGATCAAGGTGCGGCGGTTCTCGACGCTCTGGCCGACCCACGGCCCACCGATCACCGACGTCGGCCCGTTCATCGACGCCTATATCGAGCACCGCCGCGAGCGGGAGCGCCAGATCCTGGCGCGATTGGCGGCGGGCGATACGCGGATTGCCGACATGGTCCCGACCCTCTACGCCGCCGTGGATCGCCGCCTGTGGCCGGCGGCGGCCAATTCGGTGCTGGCCCATATGATCGAATTGGTGAAATCCGGGCGCGTGGTCTGCGATGAGGCGCCCGGCCTGGAGGGCGAATACCGGCTGGCGGGGTGAGACGGTTATGCCGCCGCCAACCTCTGCCGAATCAGTTTCTTGTCGATCTTGCCGGTGGCCCCCAGGGGGATGTCATCGACGAACCGCACCTCGTCGGGCATCCACCAACGGGCGATCTTGCCATCCAGGAAGGTCAGGAACTCCTCGCCGGTCGCGGTCTCGCCGTCGCGCAGTTTCACCAGCAGCAATGGCCGCTCGTCCCATTTAGGATGAGGCACGCCAATCACCGCCGCCATCAGGGCCTTGGGGTGACAGGCCGCGATGTTCTCGATCTCGATGGAGCTAATCCATTCGCCGCCGGACTTGATGATATCCTTGGCGCGGTCGGTGATGTGCATGTAACCGGCGACGTCGATGGTCGCCACGTCGCCGGTGTCGAAATAGCCGTCGGCGTCGAGGATGTCGCCGCCCTCGTCCTTGAAGTAGCGGCCGGCTATGAACGGCCCGCTCACCTGCAGGCGCCCGAAGGTCCTGCCGTCATGGGGCGCCGGTGTCCCCGCGTCGTCCATCAGACGCAGCCGCACCCCGGCCGGCGGCCGTCCCTGCTTGAGCTTGTAGGGCATCTGCTCGTCGAAGGAGAGGGCGGCGATCTCCGGCGTGGGCGTCGACAAGGTTCCCAGCGGCGAGGTCTCCGTCATGCCCCAGGCGTGGACTACCTCGACTCCGTAGTCGTCGTGGAAGGCGCGGATGATCGCCTCGGGCACGGCGGAGCCGCCGATCACCACCCGCTTCAACGTGGTCAGGCGCTCGCCCGTGGCCTTCAGATGGGCGAGCAGCATCTGCCAGACGGTGGGGACGGCGGCCGAGAAGGTGACCGCCTCGCTCTCCAGCAATTCCAGGATCGCGGCGCCGTCCATCCTGGGCCCCGGCATCACCAGCTTGGCCCCCGCCGCCGGGCAGGAAAAGGTCAGGCCCCAGGCGTTGGCGTGGAACATCGGCACCACCGCCAGCACCGTGTCGAGCACGGAAAGGCCCATGACATCGCGCTGCAGGGTGACCAGGGTGTGCAGGAAGTTGGAGCGATGGGAATAGAGGACGCCCTTTGGGTTGCCGGTGGTGCCCGAGGTGTAACAGAGGCCGCAGGCGGTCTCCTCGCCAAAGCCGCCCCAGGCGCAATCGGCGTCGTTGCGCTCGATCAGGCTTTCCGACGAAAGGGCGCCCTCGAGCCCCGCGCTCTTAAGGGCGCCCACGTCGCTGAGGACGATGAACCGCTCGACGGTCGGCATCCTCGCGCGGTTTTCGATCAGGGTCGGCAGGAAAGTCAGATCGGCGACGATGATCCGGTCGCCCGCGTGGTTGATGATGTAGCAGAGCTGGTCGGCGAACAGGCGCGGATTGAGGGTGTGGCAGACCGCGCCGATTCCCATGATGGCGTACCAGGCCTCCATGTGGCGCGCAGAATTCCACGCCAGAGTGGCCACCCGGTCGCCCGGCGCGATCCCCAGACCCAGCAGGGCGTTGGAGAGGCGCTTGGCGCGATCCCTGATTTCACCGTAGGTCGCGCGGACGATCGGCCCTTCCACCGAGCGGGTCACGACCTCCCGAGCGCCGTGCCACTCGGCGGCGTGATCGAGGATCTTGTCCACCGTCAGCGGCCAGTCCTGCATCAGCCCGAGCATGAACGCCCTCCCCTTCCTCGCACCTTTACGGATACAGCCGATTGGTGGCCCAGCCATCGCCGGCACGCTCGAACAGAAGCCTCTCGTGCAGCCGGAACGGCCGATTGCGCCAGAATTCGATGGCGGTCGGCCTGACCCTATAGCCCGACCAGTGCGGCGGCCGGGGAACCTTGCCCAAACCGAACCTCACGCCGAATTCGGCAACCCGCTTTTCCAGGGCGAAACGGTCGGGCATTTCCGCCGACTGATCCGAGGCCCAGGCCCCGATCTGGGCGCCGCGGTCGCGAGTAGCAAAATAGGCGTCCGCCTCCGCCGCCGTCACCGGCGAAACCTCGCCGCGCACTCTCACCTGGCGCCGCAGTGACTTCCAGTGGAACGCGAGCGCCACGTGCGGATTGCCGGCCAGTTCGCGGCCCTTGGCGCTTTGGGTATTGGTGAAAAAGACGAAGCCGTCGGCATCTACGCCCTTGAGCAGGACCATGCGGCAATCGGGAACGCCGGCCGCGTCCACCGTCGCCAGGGCCATGGCATTGGCGTCATTGGGTTCGGTCTTCGCGGCCTCGCGCAGCCAGGCTTCAAAAAGGGCGATGGGATCGCGCGCGTCGAGCGGGGCGGCCACATCGGCCACCACCGCGTCGCTGTCGGCGGCCGGCGAGAGCGGAATGAGAGGCGCGTCGTTCATGGCGTCTCTATAGAACAGGCGGCGCGCCTTTTCGATTGCAGGCGAAAATGCGTTACGGTCGCGCGCCATGTCGCACAACACTTTCGGCCACCTGTTCCGCGTCACCACCTGGGGCGAGAGCCATGGGCCGGCGTTGGGCTGCGTCATCGACGGCTGCCCGCCAGGCCTGCCGCTGACGGCGGAGGATATACAGGTCTGGCTGGACCGGCGGCGGCCGGGCGAGGGGAAGTTCGTCACCCAGAGGCGGGAGCCGGACGCGGTCCGCATCCTGTCGGGGGTGTTCGAGGACGGGCACAGCGAGGGCCAGGTGACGACCGGAACGCCGATCTCGCTTATCATCGACAACCTCGACCAGCGCCCGCGCGACTACGCCGAGATCGCCGCTACCTTTCGGCCCGGCCACGCCGACTGGCCCTATTTCGCCAAATACGGGGTGCGCGACTATCGCGGCGGCGGGCGGGCCTCGGCCCGCGAGACGGCGGCGCGGGTGGCGGCCGGTGCGGTGGCGCGTCTCGTCCTGGGCGAGGCGGTGATGGTGCGCGGGGCCCTGGTCCAGATCGGGCCGCACGCGGTCGATCGCGGGCGCTGGGACTGGGGCCAGACCGGCGAGAACCCTTTCTGGTCGCCCGACGCCGGCGTCGTCCCGGTGTGGGAGGAGCATCTGGAGGCGATCCGCAAGGCGGGCTCCTCCACCGGCGCGGTGGTGGAGGTCGAGGCGGCGGGCGTCCCGGCCGGGTGGGGCGCGCCGGTCTATGGGAAGTTAGACGCCGAGCTGGCCGGCGCATTGATGTCGATCAACGCCGCCAAGGGGGTGGAGATCGGGGCTGGCTTCGCCGCCGCCGCCCTGACCGGCGAGGAAAACGCCGACGAGATGCGGGCCGGCCAGGGCGGGCCGGTATTTCTGGCCAATCAGGCCGGGGGCATATTGGGCGGCATCTCCACCGGCCAGAGCGTGGTCGCCCGCGTCGCCTTCAAGCCCACCTCCTCCATCCTCAGCCCGCGCCTTTCCATCGACGAGGCCGGCGAGGAGATCGAGGTCCGCACGCGGGGGCGCCACGATCCCTGCGTCGGCATCCGCGCCGTGCCGGTGGTCGAAGCCATGACCGCCTGCGTCCTGGCCGACGCCTTCCTGCGCCATCGCGCCCAGACCGGCGGCGGCGCCTTCGCGCCCGGCTCGCGGGAGCGGCGATAGAGCGCCTTGCTCACACCCAGCCAATCTGGAGACTTCCATGCGACACCCCTTGAGAAGCACCGCCTTTCGCCGCCGCTTCGTCGCGGCGAGCGCCGCCGGCGCGCCCCAGTGGCCGACCTATACCGGTGTCTCCAAGCTGGTCGGGACAAGTCCCACCGGTCGGGTGACGGTCTATGTCGATCCCTCGCTCAGCGCGCCCGGACTGAAGAACGCCGAGGATCTGCTCGCCGACGCCGACCGGGTGGTCGCCGCCAACGACGCCCTGTTCGGCGCGGCCGGCCGGCCGGTCAGCGTCATCGTCTTCGCCCTCGGCGGAGCCACCGACGGGACGGGCGGGGCCGACCATGACGGCTGCGACTACGTCAGCGGGGCGGCGATCGAGGTGTGCGCCTCGTTCGGCAAACCCGCCCGGGTGTCGGCCCTGTTCGAGGCGGAGTTGAGCGAATGCTCGATGGGCGGGAACCTGTGCGGGGTCAGCACGGGCGAGGCCCTCTCGCGCTGGTGCGCCGAAACGCTCGAGAAGGGCGCCCTGGCCGATTTCGCCAGCGCGCCCCAGTGGGCCGCCGACGGTATGGCCAACTTCGTCGACAAGGTCGATCCCACCGACCAGAATCCCGACAGCACCGGCTGTGGCATGGCCTTCATTTCCTGGCTGAGGAGCCAGGGGCAGGGGCTGGACAAAATCGCCCAGGCCATGGTCGCGGCCGGCGAGCACGGGACCCTCGCCCAGCTTTACGCGCACCTGACGTCGGAGGCCGCCAGCACCGCGTGGCCGAAGTTCCAGGCGGCGGTCAAGGCGCTGCCGGGCGGGGTGACCAGCGACGACCCATTCGGCTGAGGCCAGCCGACGGGTTTGCGGTCGGGGGAGCAGCGACTATCTCTGGGCGCCGTGGACCGGAGAAACTCCCATGATCGAGCGCCGTCCCGCTGGCCAACTCGGCCGGTTTCGAAATGACTGGCTGAACGCCCGCTATCACTTCTCCTTCGCCGGCTGGCGTGACTCCAGTCGCATGGGCTGGGGCGATCTTCTGGTGTGGAACGACGACGAGATCGCGGCGGGGACCGGCTTCCCGCCCCATGGCCACGCCGACATGGAGATCGTCACCTACGTTCGCCGCGGCGCCATCACCCATCGCGACAGCCTGGGCAACGCCGGCCGCACCGCCGCCGGCGAAGTGCAGGTGATGAGCGCCGGATCGGGCATCGAGCACGCCGAGCACAACGCCGAGGGCGAGACCACTACCCTGTTTCAGATCTGGATCCGGCCCGCCGTGCGTGGCGGCGCGCCATCGTGGGGGGCGAGAGCCTTCCCCAAGGGCGGCCGGGCAAGCGAATTCGTGGCCCTGGCCAGCGGCCGGCCCGGCGACGGCGACGCCTTGCCGCTCCGCGCCGACGCCCGGGTGCTGGGCGCCGCCCTGAAGACCGGAGACGCCAGGACCTACGATCTCGCGCCGGGCCGTCACGCCTATCTGGCGACGGCGACTGGCCGCATCGAGGTTAACGGCGTCATGCTGGAGGCCCGCGACGGGGGGGCGATCGTCGATGAAACCGCGTTGAACATCCGCGCCTTGGCCGGCGCCGAGGTGGTGCTGGTCGATACGCGGTGAGGCGTTGCGCTCAACACGCCAGCGCGCAGCTCTCGCCGACGGTCGGCCGGGAGACCGCGATGCGACAAAGGCTCGGAAAGCGGGGTTTCAGGCGGTCGGCGAAGAAGGCGCACAGGGCCTCCAGGGTAGGGCTCTCCAGGCCGGGATGGTCGTTGAGCAGGGAATGGTCCAGTTCGCCGGCGACCGCCTTCAAGGCGCGGTCGAGCTCCGCCAGATCCTCCACCCAGCCCACCGGCGCGGCGGCCGGCCCGCGAAGGGTGGCTTCGACGCGGAACGAATGGCCGTGCAGGCGGGTGTAGGGTCCTTTCATCGGGCCGCCCGGCAGGCGATGGGCGGCGTCGAAGGCGGCGGCCTTGGTGATCTCGAAGACGGGTTCGGACATGGCGCGGCGGAAGATCACGCTTTGAGCCTGGACTCAATCCTCCGATCGGGCGTGAACCACATGGCCGCGACGACGACATAGATCCCGATGGCGATCCATGGGCGCACGAAGGCCAGGGGAATCGCGGCGACGTAGAGGGCGAAGGACAGCTTGGCCTTGCGATCCGAACCGACCGCCCGTTCGAGCTCGGCGTTGGCCGGATCGGCGGCGATGATCGCCCGTTGCAGCAGCGTATAGCCGACCGCGCACATCACCAGCACCACTCCGTAGGAGGCGGTCGGCAGGGCTTGAAAGTGGGCCTCGTCCATCCAGCGGATGGCGAAGGGCATGAGGGAGAGCCAGAACAACAGGAACAGATTGGCCCACAGGCTTTTGCCATCGATCTTCCGCGTCGCCTGCAACATGTGGTGATGATTGTTCCAGAAGATGCCGACATTGGTGAAGCTGAGCGCATAGGCGCCGAACACCGGCGCATCCGCCGCCAGCGCGGAAAAACTCGCGCCGCTTGGGATCTTCATCTCCAGCACCATGATGGTGATGATGATGGCGATGACGCCGTCGGTGAACGCCTCGAGGCGGCCCTTTTCCATGATCAGCCCCGGCTTACGGCAGACCCAGGTATTTGTGGGTCTGGACGCTCAGGCGCCAGCGGGCGTCTTCCAGGCAGTAGGCCACCGCCTCGACGGTGGCGCGCTCGCGGTCCGGGCCATCCATGGGTTGAAGAAAGAAGTATTTGAAATCGAGGTCGATGAAGCGGCGCGGATCGACGCCTTTCTGGGGGAAGACCAGCTTCAGTTCCTGGCCGCTGGTCTGGATTAGGGGCGCGTCGGCCTTCGGACTGACGCATAGCCAATCGATGCCGGGCGGAGCCCGAATGGTGCCGTTGGTTTCCACCGCGATATCGAAACCCCAGTCGTGCAGGGCATGGATCAACGGGCGGTCGAGCTGCAGCAGGGGCTCGCCGCCGGTGCACACCACCAGCCGGCCGCCGGCCCCGCCCGTCCAGCGCCCCTCCACCGCGCAGGCCAGGTCGTCGGCCGCCGGGAACTTGCCGCCGCCGGGCCCATCGGTCCCCACGAAATCGGTGTCGCAGAAATCGCACACGGCGGCGGCGCGATCTGCCTCCCGCCCCGACCACAGATTGCAGCCGGCAAAGCGGCAGAACACCGCCGCCCGCCCGGCCTGCCCGCCTTCGCCTTGCAGTGTGAGGAATATTTCCTTTACCGAATAGGTCATGGCCACGCCGCCTGAGACTCCAGCGCCGGGCGACCGTCCGCGACCCATTCGTTCCAGCCGCGCGCCCGCAGCTCGCAGGCCGGGCAGGCCCCGCAACCATAGCCCCAGTCGTGGCGAATATCCCGCCGGCCCAGGTAGCAGGTGTGACTATGCTCGACGATCAAATCGATCAGAGACTCGCCGCCCAGCCCCCTGGCCAGGGCCCAGGTCTGGGCCTTGGTCAGCGCCATCAGCGGCGTGACGATCTCGAACGCTCGCTCCATGCCGAGATTGAGGGCGCGTTCCAGCGCGTCAAGGGTGGCGCGACGACAGTCGGGATAGCCGGAATAGTCGGTCTCGCACATGCCGCCGACCAGGGCATTCAGGGTCCGCCGGTCGGCCAGGGCAGCGGCGTAGATGAGGAACACAAGGTTGCGGCCGGGAACATAGGTGGAGGGAAGGCCGCGCGCGCCGATCTCGATGACCCGCTCGCCGGTCAGCGCGCTCTCGCCAATGTCGCCGAAGGCGCGGATATCGAGGAGGAGGTCAGGCCCCAGATGCGCCCTCCATGCGGGGAAGGCGCGGTGAAGGCCGTCGCGTACCTTGTCGCGGGCTTTCAATTCGACGATGTGCCGCTGGCCATAGTCGAAACCGACCGTCTCCACCCGGGCGTATCGGCGGAGCGCCCACGCCAGGGCGACGGTGGAATCCTGGCCGCCGGAAAAGAGCACCAAGGCGCTGTCGGGGGGCGAGGCCATGGCCGCGCCTCTTATACGAGGCGGCGCTCGCTAGAAACCAGGCGGCGGCCGGCGCGCGTGGGTCGCCTGCTCGAAGGCGTAGCCGAGACTGAGCAGCCGCGCCTCCGACCACGCCGGGCCGATGAAGGAGAGCCCCACCGGCAACCCGCTGACCTCGCCCATGGGCACGGTCAAATGCGGATAGCCGGCCACCGCCGCCAACTGGCCGGCGTCGCCGCTCACCGCATGGTCGCCCAGCACTTCGTCGATCACCCAGGCCGGGGCGAGGGTCGGGGCGACCAAGGCGACCACGGCGTTCTTCTCGAGCATCCGGTCGATCCCTTCGGCTCCGGCCAGCTGCCGCTCGATCGTCAGGGCCTTCAGATAGACCGGATCAGCGAGGCCCTTGGTCTTTTCCGCCGCTTCGAAGATTTCCTGTCCGAAGAATGGCATCTCTTCCGCTGCGTGGGCGCGGTCGAAGGCGATGAGGTCGGCGAGAGTGCGGGTCTTCACGTGGGTTGGCGAGGTGGAGGCGAGATAGGCGTTCACCCCGGCCTTGAATTCAGTGTTGAGCACCACCTGTTCGGCGTCGTCGAGAGGCTTTCCGCCCGGATCGTCCTTGATCTCAACCAGGACCGCGCCGGCGGCACGCAAAGCCGCAAGCGCCGTCTCGAAAACCGCGTCGGTCTGAGGATGGAAACCGGCGGCGAAGCGCATCACCCCGATCCTCGCGCCTCTCAGCGCGCCGGCGTCGAGGGCGGCCGCGTAGTCGCTCTTGTGGGCGTCGGCGTCGCGGGTCACGGGATCGGTCGGGTCGGTCCCGGCGATGACGCCGAGCAGCAGGGCGGCGTCCCTGACCGTCAGGGTGATCGGGCCGGCGGTGTCCTGGCTGACGCTGATCGGCACGATGTGGGTGCGTGAGACGAGGCCAACGGTGGGTTTCAATCCCACCAGGCCCTGCACCGCCGCCGGGCAGGTGATCGAGCCGTCGGTTTCGGTGCCGATGGCGGCGGGGGCGAAACCGGCCGCCACCGCCGCGGCGCTGCCGGCGCTGGAACCGCAGGGGCTGCGGCGAAGGTCGTAGGGATTGAGCGTCTGGCCACCGATCGCGCTCCAGCCGCTCGACGAATGGGTCGAGCGGAAGTTGGCCCATTCGGAGAGGTTGGTCTTGCCCAGAATCACCGCTCCAGCGTCGGTGAGCCGGCGGACCAGGGGCGCGTCGCGGCCGTTGACATTGTCCTTCAAGGCCAGGGAGCCGGCGGTGGTCGCCGTGTCGTCGGCCGATTCGATGTTGTCCTTCAGAAGGATGGGTACGCCGTGCAGCGGACCGCGCGCGCGGCCCGCGGCCCGCTCGGCGTCGAGTTTGCGGGCGTCGGCCAGGGCGTGGGGATTGAGGGCGATGACGGCGCGCAGGGCCGGCCCGGGCCGATCTTCCCTACCGATCTTGCGCTCGAGGCGGGCGGTCAGCCCGGCCGCGGTGACCTGGCCGGCGCGCTCAGCCCGTTCAAGCCCGCCGATGGAGCCGTCCTGAGCCCGCGCGCCCGCCGCGAGGACGATCAGCGCGCCCACGCCGAGGGCCCAGCGAGGCAAGGTCCTTCTGTTCATGGCCCATGGTTCATCGCCCCGCGCGGCTTGGCAAGAGCGCGCGCCGTCGCTATCTGCGGCGCCACTTCCACACATTTCATTTTAGGAAGCTCCAGCGCCGCCATGGCCGCCCAATATATCTTTCAGATGCAGGGTCTTTCGAAGACCTATCCCGGTGGCAAGAAGGTGTTCGAGAACATCTGGCTGTCCTTCTATCCAGACGCCAAGATCGGCGTGGTCGGCGTCAACGGCTCGGGCAAATCGACCTTGCTCAAGATCATGGCCGGGCTGGACAAAGAGTTCAACGGGGAGGCGCGGCCCCTGGGTGGAACCCGGATGGGCTATCTGGAACAGGAACCCCACCTCGATCCCAATCTCGACGTGTGGGGCAACGTCATCGCCTGGTGCGAGGAGAAGAAAATCTTCGACGCCTACAACGCCGTCGCCGCCAAGCTCGGCGAGGACTATTCCGACGCGCTCATGGAGAAGATGACTGCCCTCCAGGAGAAGATCGACGCCGGCGACCTCTGGGACATCGATTCGAAGATCGAAATGGCCATGGACGCCCTGCGCTGCCCGCCCGACGACGCGCCGGTGAAGAACCTTTCAGGTGGCGAGCGGCGGCGGGTCGCCCTGGCGCGCCTCCTGCTTTCCAAACCCGACATGCTGCTGCTCGACGAGCCCACCAACCATCTGGATGCCGAGTCCGTGGCCTGGCTGCAGCACCACCTGGAGAATTTCCCGGGCTGCGTCATCCTGGTCACCCACGACCGCTATTTCCTCGATCAGGTGACCAAGTGGACGCTCGAACTCGATCGCGGCAAGGGCGTGCCATACGAGGGCAACTATTCGGGCTGGCTGGAGCAGAAGGAAAAGCGCGTGCGCCAGGAGCAGTCCGAGAGCGAAGCGCGCCAACGGGCCATGGCGCGGGAACTGGAGTGGGTGCGATCCTCGCAGAAGGCCCGCCAGGCCAAGTCCAAGGCGCGCCTCGCCGCCTACGACGAGATGGTCAACCAACAGGAGCGCGAAAAGCAGAGCTTCGCCACCATCCAGATCCCGCCCGGCCCGCGCCTGGGCCAGGTGGTGATCGAGGTCGAGGGGCTGGAAAAGGAATATGGTGACAAGGTTCTTTTCAAGGACCTGACCTTCAAACTGCCCCCCAACGGCATCGTCGGCGTCATCGGCCCCAACGGGGCTGGCAAGTCGACCCTGTTCAAACTGATCACCGGCCAGGAGTCGCCCGACGCCGGCAAGATTCGCCTGGGCGAGACGGTCAAGCTGGCCTACGTCGATCAGAGCCGCGATGACCTGGACGCCGCCAAGACCGTCTGGCAGGTGATATCGGGCGGACTGGACGTGATGAAAATCGGCGCCCGCGAACTGGTCAGCCGCGCCTATGTCGGCTCGTTCAACTTCAAGGGCGGCGACCAGCAGAAGAAGGTCGGCCAGCTCTCCGGCGGAGAGCGCAACCGCGTCCACCTGGCCAAGACCCTCACCGAGGGCGGCAACGTCATCCTGCTGGACGAGCCGACCAACGACTTGGACATCGAGACCCTGCAGAACCTCTAGGACGCCCTCGAGCAGTTCGCCGGCTGCGCCGTGGTGATCAGCCACGACCGCTGGTTCCTCGACCGCCTGTGCACCCACATCCTCGCCTTTGAGGGCGATAGCCACGTCGAATGGTTCGAAGGCAATTTCGAAGCCTACGAGGAAGACAAGAAGCGGCGGCTCGGGGCGGATTCGCTGATCCCGCACCGGATCAAGTTTCAGAAGTTCGGGCGGTAGTGGGCTACCACTCGAATTGCTGACGTGGCGTACCCCTCCTTAACGGACAACCTCTCGTGTGGGCGCGGATCCCCGCGCGGCTCAACCTGCCGCCCATTCCAAATTGAAACGGGCCGATCAAAGGTCGCTCTGGACATTATCGCCATCTGATGGCTATAATTTGCGCATGTCGATGCACAGCGTCGCGGAAGCCCGGGACCAGTTCTCGACCCTGATCGATCGGGCCTTGAACGGGGAAGAGGTCGTGATTACGCGGCACGGCCACCCGGTGGTCGAACTGAAAGCCGTTGTCCAACGGGGCCGCCCGATGACCGAAGAGGACATCCAATGGCTGCGCAGCCGGCGCGTGGGGCGGCGTATCGAGGGGCTCGATGCGGGTCAGTTCGTCAGTGACATGAGGGACGAGGACGATGAGCGTCTACTTCGACGCTAGCATCCTCGTTTCGCTTTTTATCGACGATGACTCAAACGAGAAGGCCGAAGCTTATCTGCGCGACGCCTCGCCCACCGTATGCCTAAGCGATTTCGCGGCGGCGGAGTTTTCCTCCGCCCTGAACCGGCGGGTTCGCATGGGCCTGTTGCCGGCTCGTGAGGCCCGCGCGGCGTTCGGCGAATTCGACGTCTGGAGAACTCGCGGCGTCATCCTAATGGGGACCACGGCGGCCGATATCGCCACGGCGGACTCCTACCTTCGTCGTCTGGACTTGCCGCTGCGAACGCCGGACGCCCTCCACATCGCCATCGCCGACAGGGCCGCCGCGCCCTTGGCCACGTTCGACAAGAAAATGGCCGAATGCGCGAAGACGCTCGGCGTGGCCGTCGCGCCGATCTGATTGATCCTCGGCGCTACCGCCTGTAACACCTGTTTGAATTTCAGAGGACCCTGCCATGACCGCTATCAACGCCGTGACCGACTATGTGCTGGAGGGCGAGGTTGGGGTGATCACGCTCAATTCACCGCCGGTGAACGCCCTCTCCGCGGTGGTGCGCGACGGGATCGTCGGGGGGATGGAGACAGCGGTCGCCGACACCGGCGCAAAAGCGATCGTTCTCATCTGCGAAGGTAGGACGTTCATCGCCGGGGCCGACATCACCGAATTCGGCGGGGCGATGAAGGGGGCGAGCCTGTTCGCGGTCGAGGACGCCATCGAGGGCGCGCCCAAGCCGGTCATCGCGGCCATCCATGGGACCGCCCTGGGGGGCGGGCTGGAGGTGGCGCTGGCCTGCCACTACCGGGTCGCCGTTCCCTCGGCCAGGTGCGGCTTGCCGGAGGTGGCGCTCGGCCTGCTGCCCGGCGCCGGCGGCACTCAGCGCCTGCCGCGCATTGTCGGGGTGAAAAAGGCGCTGGAGATGGTCGCCACCGGCCAGCATGTTCCGGCCCAGCAGTGCCTGGACATGGGCCTGGTCGATGAGATCCTTCCGGAAGGAGAACTTCGCGCCGGCGCTCTCGCCTTCGCCGGCAGGGTCATCGCCGAGGGGCGCCCGCTCAAGAAGGTGCGGGAACTGAACGAAAAGGTCGAGGCGGCGCGCGGCCATCCGGAGATCTTCGCCGAATTCCGCAAGGCCAACGCCCGCAAGTTTCGCGGCTTCCTCGCCCCCGAATACAATATCCGCTGCATCGAGGCGGCGGTGAGCCAGCCGTTCGAGGAAGGGCTGAAGACCGAACGCACGCTGTTCATGGAGCTGATGACGGGGGCGCAGAGCGCCGCCCAGCGCTACGCCTTCTTCGCCGAGCGTCAGGCGGCCAAGATTCCCGACGTGCCGGAGGACACGCCGCTCATTTCGGTCAAGAGCGTCGGCATCCTCGGCGCGGGCACCATGGGCGGCGGCATCGCCATGAACTTCGCCAGCGCCGGCATTCCGGTGACCATCGTGGAGGTCAAGCAGGACGCGCTGGACCGGGGCCTCGCGACCATTCGCAAGAACTACGAGCGCACCGCGGCGCGCGGCGGGATCACCACCGCCGACGTCGAGAAGCGCGTGGGCCTCATCACCGGCTCGCTGGACATGAACGCCTTCAAGGACGTCGACCTGGTCATCGAGGCGGTGTTCGAGCGGATGGACATCAAGAAGGACGTGTTCGGAAAGCTGGACGCCATCTGCAAGCCCGGGGCGATCCTGGCCACCAACACATCCTATCTGAACATCGACGAGATCGCCTCGGCGACGAAGCGCCCGGAGTCGGTCATTGGTCTGCACTTCTTCTCGCCAGCCAATGTGATGCGGCTGCTCGAAGTCATCCGCGCCGACCATACCTCCAAGAGCGTCATCGCAACGGCTATGAAGCTGGCCAAGAAGATCGGCAAGGTCGCCGTCCTGGTCGGCGTCGCGCCCGGCTTCGTCGGCAACCGCATGCTCGCCCAGCGCCAGCGCGAGGCGCACAAGCTGGTCATGGAAGGCGCCATGCCATGGGACATCGACCGCGTCCTCTACGATTTCGGCTTTCCCATGGGTCCCTTCGCCATGAGCGACCTGGCCGGGCTGGACATCGGCTGGGTGAAGGAGGCGTCCAAGGGCGAAACGATCCGCGATGTCCTCTGCGAAATGGACCGCCGCGGCCAGAAGACCGGGGCGGGCTTCTACGACTATGACGAGAACCGGGTCGCGCTTCCCTCTCCCGTGACCGAAGGGATCATTCGGGACTTCGCGGCCAAATCCGGCGTCAATCCGCGCCAGATTTCCGACGAGGAAATCCTCGAGCGCTGCGTCTATCCGATGATCAACGAGGGGGCGAAGATCCTCGAGGAGGGCAAGGCGATCCGCGCCTCCGACATCGATGACGTATGGGTCAATGGTTACGGCTGGCCGGTCTATCGCGGTGGCCCGATGTTCTTCGGCGATCAGATCGGCCTGGACAAGGTTCTCGCCAAGATGAAGGCCTTCCAGGCCCAGATGGGCGACGCTTTCAAACCGTCCGCCCTGCTCGAGCGACTCGTCGCCGAGGGCAAAACCTTCCAAAATCCTTAGCAAGCGGCGCCGTTGACGGCGGCGCGCGACAAGCTAAGCTGCCTCCCAATCTCTGGGGAGGGATCCATCATGCGCAATCACATAGCCGCTGCTTTGGCGTTCGGCTTCGCCGCCACCTTGGCTACACCCGTTTTTGCTCAATACTGCATGGACAAGAACGGGCCGAAGAACGCCGCCACGCCGGACCTGCCGCGTTGCAATCAGCCGCTCGGCCGCGCCGCGATCCAGGAACCGGCCACCCGCTGGTGGGAGGGATTGGGACTTTCCAACCCAGAAGCCCTGCTGAAGCTCTTCGCCCTGCGCTCGGGCTGCCTGCGCATCGTCGACCGCAACGGGGGCCTGGCGATGCGCAACCAGGAGTCGGCTCTCAACAGTTCCGGCGATCTGCAGCGCGGCTCCAACCTGGGCCATGGCCAGATCGCCGTGGCCGATTATTTCATCATTCCTGACATCGCCAACTCAAACCGCAATTCCGGCGGCTCCAACATCGGCGGGGCGGTCGGAAGTTTCCTGCCGGGTGGCTTTGGAGCCCTGGCCGGCGGCCTGCGCGTGAAGAAATCTGAGGCGCATACCCCAATTACCCTGGAAGACGCCCGCACCACCGAACAGCTCTATATCGCCGAGGGCGTGGCCCAGAAGAGCGACGTGTCGTTTGGCGGCGGGGGCGGATTTGGCGGTTGGAGCGGGTTCGGGGCCCTGGCCGGCAGCGGCTACACCGACACCGACATCGGCAAGGTGATCAGCGCCGCGTATTTCAACGCCTTCGTCGATCTGATTCACTACATGCAGGGCCAGCAGCCCGGCGCCACGGCGGCGGCCGCCCCGGCCGCCAGCCAGCGGACGACCGCCCCGGTCCAGGTGCGCGCCGCCCCTTCGGGGAGCGCGAGGGTCGTCTACAGCCTGGCCGCCGGGGCCAGCGTCTATCCCACCGGCCAGCGCAACGGGGTGTGGATGGAGGTCGATGACGAGAATGGTAACCGCGGCTGGGTGCCTTCGACCATGACGACTTCGCGCTAACTACTCTAGGTCATAGACCCATAAAGGGGATTCCCGAATCGGTGGCGTGATGATTCAACCTTTCCGATGAGAGGGAGGTTGAGATGGCGCGTTTTGATCTAAGAGTCTGACTCATAAATAGCACACGGGGTTCTAGGTTCTGACCAGTCGGCGTGTCAGTCGTCGGATATGGGCGATGAAGATCCATGCCATGGCGCTCTCGATGGTGGTCTCGAAGTCCTTGGC
>JBPCMA010000213.1:0-7072 GCA_051002715.1 Caulobacteraceae bacterium | reverse complement strand
GGGGGGGGGGGGGGGGGGGGGGGGGGGGCGTTTTGTGGGGGGGGGTGGGGTTAGTCCTAGGGTTTTTTTTTTTTTGGGGAGGGAGGGGTCGCCCCCCCCCCGCTCCGGATTTATTCCGCCCCAAGTTTGGCGCGCAGGATAGTGTTGACGGCGGCGGGATTGGCCTTGCCGGCGGTCTGGCGCATCACTTGGCCGACGAACCAGCCGAGCGCCTGGGGGCGGGTCCTCACCGCCTCGGCCTGGCCGGGATTGGCGGCGATCAAACCATCGATCAGGTCTTCCAGGGCACCGGCGTCGGAGACCTGGGTGAGGCCGCGCGCCGCGACGATCGCCGCCGCCGTCCCCTCCCCGGCCCACATACGGTCGAACACCTCCTTGGCGATCTTGGAGGAGATGACGCCCTCTTCCAGCAGTTTCACCAAGCCGGCCAGGTCGGCGGCGGGAATGGGGCTGGCGTCGATGTCCAGGCCGCCCTTGGCCAGGCGGGCCAGAAGTTCATTGGTGGTCCAGTTGGCGACCAGCTTGGCGTCGCGCCCGGCCGCCGCCCGCTCGAAATAGTCGGCGCGGGCCGCCTCGATGGCCAGCACCCCGGCGTCGTAGCGGGTGAGGCCGTATTGGCTCATCAGCCGCGCCCGCTTGGCGTCGGGCAGCTCCGGCAGGCCGGCCTCGATGGCCGCGACCCAGGCCGGATCGAGCTCCAGGGGCAGCAGGTCGGGGTCGGGGAAATAGCGGTAGTCGTGCGCCTCCTCCTTGGAGCGCATGGGCCGCGTCTCGCCCTTGGCTGGGTCGAACAGGCGGGTCTGCTGGACGATCGTCCCGCCGTCCTCTAGGACAGCGATCTGGCGGCGCGCCTCGTATTCGATGGCCTGCTGGATGTAGCGATAGCTATTGACGTTCTTGATCTCGCAGCGGGCGCCCAGCGGGCCGCCCGGCTGGCGCACCGAGACATTGACGTCGGCGCGCAGATTGCCCTTCTCCATGTCGCCGTCGCAGCTGCCCAGATAGATGAGGATGGCGCGCAGCTTCTTGACATAGGCCGCCGCCTCCGCCGCCGAGCGCATGTCGGGGTGGGAGACGATCTCCATCAGGGCCGTGCCGGCGCGGTTGAGATCGACCAGGGTGGCGGCGGGATCGAGATCGTGGATCGACTTGCCGGCATCCTGCTCCAGATGCAGCCGCTCGATGCGCACGGTGAAGGCCGAGCCGTCGTCCCGCTCGACCTCGATCTCGCCCTCGCCGACGATGGGGTCCTTGTACTGGCTGATCTGATAGCCCTGCGGCAGGTCGGGGTAGAAGTAGTTCTTCCGGTCGAACCGCGACCACAGGTTGATCTTGGCCTTAAGGCCCAGGCCGGTGCGCACCGCCTGCTCCACGCAGTGGCGGTTGATCACCGGCAACATGCCGGGCATGGCCGCGTCGACCATGCCGACTTGCTGGTTGGGGCCGGCCCCGAAACCCACCGCCGCCCCCGAGAACAGCTTGGCCTTGGACGCCACCTGGGCGTGGACCTCCAGGCCCAGGACCACCTCCCAGGGGCCGGTCGCGCCTTGGACCCAATTCGCCTTCGCCTCGCTCATGGCGGGCGTCATACACAAAATCGGCGCGATCGGCGCTGGACAAATCGGCGAAATTCCTTCCCTTTCCGCCCCGGGGCGATTCATCGGGAGGATTTTTGCATGCGCTCGACCCTCGCTGGCCTCGCCGGCCTTTCCCTCGCCCTGGCGGGCGGCGCCGTGGCCCAGACCAGCCCGCCGCCCGCGACTGCCGCGCCGGCCAAGCCGTCGGTGGAGACCACCACCATCGGCGACCTGATGGCCAATCCGGCCACCATGGCGGTGTTGCAAAAGGACCTGCCCGAGGTGCTCTCCGACCCGCGCCTGCCCCAGGCCAAGGGCATGACCCTCAAGGAGATCGAACCCTATTCCGAAGGCAAGCTCGACGATGCCAAGCTGGCCGCCATCCAGAAAGACCTCGACGCCGCCAAGGCGCCGTAGGGGGCGCGGCCGGACGCCCCCTCCACCGCTTTGCGGTCCCCCTCCCCCGTAAGAGGACGGGGGAGGATTGAAAACATTCGACCCGTCTTCACTCCTCCCTCGCAAAGCGGGGAAGGTGGCGCGGCGCTCTTGTTTGCGCCGTGACGGAGGGGGCGTCGGACCTCCGCTACCACCAACGCTCCGGTTTGGCCCGGAAGGCCGCCGCCTTTTCCAGGGCGGCGGCGAGGGAGAACATGGTCCCCTCGTCGAGGGCGCGGCCGATGACCTGCAGGCCGAGCGGCAGGCCGGCGGCGTCGAGGCCGCCGGGAACGCTCATGGCCGGCAGGCCGGCCAGGTTCACCGTCACGGTGAAGATGTCGTTCAGATACATGGCGATCGGGTCGGCCGCCTTGTCGCCCAGGCCGAAGGCGGCGGACGGGGCGGTCGGGGTGAGCAGGGCGTCCACCTTGTCGAAGGCGGCGGTGAAGTCGTCGGCGATGCGGCGACGCACCTTCAGCGCCTTGAGGTAATAGGCGTCGTAGTAGCCGGCGGAGAGGACATAGGTTCCGATCAGCACCCGGCGCTTGACCTCCTCGCCGAGGCCGGCGGCGCGGGTCAGCTCATAGACATCGTTGAGGCTCGCCCCCTCGACCCGCGCGCCGTAGCGCATCCCGTCGTAGCGGGCGAGGTTGGAGGAGGCCTCGGCCGGCGCGATGATGTAATAGGCCGGCAGGGCGTAGCGGGTGTGCGGCAGGGAGACCTCGACGATCTCGCAGCCGGCGTCCTTCAGCCAGGCGATGCCTTGCGACCACAGGGCCTCGATCTCCGCCGGCATGTCTTCGATGCGGTATTCGCGCGGCACGCCGATGCGCAGGCCCTTGACCGACCGGCCGACGAAGCTGGCGAAATCGGGCGTCTCCACCGGCAGGCTGGTGGAATCCTTGGCGTCGTGGCCGGCCATGGACCCAAGCAGGATGGCGGCGTCCTCCACCGTCTTGGCCAGCGGGCCGGCCTGATCGAGCGACGAGGCGAAGGCGACAACCCCCCAGCGCGAGCAGCGGCCGTAGGTCGGCTTGACCCCCACCGTGCCGGTCAGCGAGGCGGGCTGGCGGATCGAGCCGCCGGTGTCGGTGGCCGTGGCCCCCAGAACGAGGTCGGCGGCCACCGCCGCCGCCGAGCCGCCCGACGAGCCGCCGGGGCTGAGCGGGGCGTTGGAGGCGCGCGAGCGCCATGGGTTGATCACCGGGCCAAAGGCGCTGGTCTCGTTGGACGAACCCATGGCGAATTCGTCCATGTTGAGCTTGCCCAGCATCACCGCCCCGTCGCGCCACAGGTTGGCGGTGACGGTGGATTCGTAAGGCGGCTTGAAGTCGCCCAGGATGCGCGAGCCGGCGGTGGCGCGCACGCCCTTGGTGCAGAAGAGGTCCTTGATCCCCAGCGGCGCGCCTTCCAGCGAGCCGGCCTCGCCGCGCGCGATCCGCCCGTCGGCGGCCCGCGCCATGGCCAGGGCCTGGTCGGGGGTCTCCAGCACGAAGGCGTTGAGGCTTCGCGCCCCTTCCATGGCGGCCAAGTGGGCGGCGGTGATCTCCACCGAGGAAAAGGCCTTGGCGCGCAGGCCATCCAGGGTGGCCTTGAGGGTGAGGCCGGTCAGGTCGCTCATTCGATGACCTTGGGAACCACGAAAAAGCCGTCGCGGGCCTTGGGCGCGTTGGCCAGCACGGCGGCGGCGTCGCCCCCCTCGCTCACCACGTCCTCGCGCATGGGCAGGGCCACGACCACCGCCGAGGTCATCGGCTCGACCCCGTCGGTGTCGACCTCGTTCAGCTGTTCGATCCACTTGAGGATGCCGGAAAGCTCGCCGGCCAGGGCGGCCAGCCGATCTTCCGGCTCGCGAATGTGGGCGAGCCGCGCGACGCGGCGCACGGTCTCGGCGTCGATGGGCATGGGGATCCTTATTTAATGAACGGCAGGGGTTACGCGCCCCCCACCCCATTTGACAAGCGCTTCCCAATCCTTCTCCCCTTGCGGGAGAAGGAACATTCATGGCTGTCCTCGACCTTCTCGACCTGCCCGCCGCCCTGCCCGCCTCCGCCCCCCTCGTCGGCCTGGATCTGGGCGAAAAGACCATCGGGGTGGCCGTCTCGGACACCTCGCGCACCATTGCTTCGCCGCTCGACACCATTCGCCGGACGCGGTTCACCCGCGACGCCCAGGCGCTGTTCGAGCTGATGGAAAGCCGCGGGGCCGGCGGCATCATCATCGGCTTGCCGGTGAACATGGACGGGAGCGAAGGTCCGCGCTGCCAGTCGGCGCGCGCCTTCGCCCGCAACCTCCACCGCCTGAAGGACCTGCCCGTCGCCTTCTGGGACGAGCGGCTTTCAAGCGCGGCGGTGAACCGGGTGCTGATCGGCGAGGGCGACGTGACGCGAGCCCGCCGCGCCGCCCTGGTCGACAAGCTGGCCGCCGCCTGGATCCTGCAAGGCGCCCTGGATCGGTTGCGCCAAGCTTGAGCCGGCCTTAAAGACACCCCTTTAATGACCACGATCGCCCCCGGCATCGACGAGGTCCGCGCCCGGGCCTTCCCCTTCCCGCACCGCCATTTCCTTTCCGCCGCCGATCTGGACCCGGTCCAGGTGGGCGAATTGCTCGACCTGGCCGACGGCTTCGTGGCCTTGAACCGCCAGATGGACAAGAAGGCGGACCTGCTCAAGGGCCGCACCGTCATCACCCTCTTCTTCGAGGCGTCCACCCGCACCCAGAGCTCCTTCGAACTGGCCGGCAAGCGGCTGGGGGCCGACGTGGTCAACATGAGCCCGCGCGCCTCCTCGATCGCCAAGGGCGAGACCCTGGTCGATACGGCGGTGACCCTCAACGCCATGCGCCCCGACATCCTCGTCGTCCGCCACGGCTCGTCCGGGGCCGCTTCGCTGCTTTCGCAGAAGGTGAGCTGCGCGGTCATCAACGCCGGCGACGGCCAGCACGAGCACCCCACCCAGGCCCTGCTGGACGCCCTCTCCATGCGCCGCGCCTTCGGCCATGTGGACGGCCTGACGGTGGCCATCTGCGGCGACGTGCTGCACAGCCGGGTAGCCCGCTCCAACATCGCCCTGCTCACCTTGATGGGCGCGCGGGTGCGGGTGGTGGGCCCGCCGACCCTGCTCCCGGTCGACGTGGCGCGCTGGGGGATCGAGGTTCATCATGACCTTAAAGGAGGCATCGCTGGCGCGGACGTGGTGATGATGCTGCGCCTGCAGACCGAGCGCATGGCCGGCGCCCTGGTCCCCTCCACCCGCGAGTATTTCCGCCTGTGGGGCCTGGACCGCGAGAAGCTCGCCCACGCCGCGCCCGGCGCGCGGGTGATGCATCCGGGGCCGATGAACCGCGGGGTGGAGATCGACTCCGACGTGGCCGACGACCTCGATATCAGCCTCATCCAGGACCAGGTGGAGATGGGCGTGGCGGTGCGCATGGCGGTGCTCACCTCGCTCGCCGCCCGGCTGGACAATCGTTGAGGATTTGGCGATGAGCGACCGCCCCATCGCTTTCGTGAACGCCCGCCTGGTCGATCCGGAGAGCGGCTACGATGGGCAAGGCGCGCTGATCGTCGCCGGCGGCAAGATCGGCGAGGTGACCCGCGCGGCCCGCTTCGCCGACCTGTCGGACGACATCGAGGTGGTGGACGCCGCCGGCGCCCTGCTCTGCCCCGGCCTCATCGACCTTAGGGTCAAGACCGGCGAGCCGGGGGCCGAACCCAAGGAGACCCTGAAATCGGCGGCGCGGGCGGCGGCGGGCGGCGGCGTCACCTCCATCGTCGTCCAGCCCGACACCGAACCGCCCATCGACGACCCGGCGGTGGCCGACTTCATCGCCCGCCGGGCGCGTGACATCGGCCTCGTCCACGTCTATCCGGCCGGCGCCACCACCAAGGGCCTCAAGGGTGAGGGCATGGCCGAGATCGGCCTCCTGCGAGAAGCCGGCTGCGTCTATGTCACCGACGCCGACCGGCCCATCGTCGATTCGCGGGTGATGCGGCGCCTGCTGGCCTATGCCGGAAGCCTCGGCGTCCTGGTGGCGCACCGGCCGGCCGACCCCTGGCTCGCCGCCGGCGCATCGGCCACCGAGAGCGAGTTCTCCGGCCACCTGGGCCTGGCCGCCGAGCCGGTGGCGGCCGAGACCATCATGCTGGAGCGCGACATCGCGCTGGTGGAACTCACCGGCGCGCGCCTGATGGTCGACCAGATCAGCGCCGCCGCCCCCCTAGCGGCCCTGGCCCGCGCCAAGGCTGCCGGCCTGCCCATCCTCGCCACCGCCTCGATCAATCACCTGTCGTTCAACGAGCTGGACATCGGCGACTACCGCACCTTCTGCAAGCTCGTCCCGCCCCTGCGCGGCGAGAACGACCGGCTCGCCTTGATCGAGGCCCTGGCCAGCGGCCTGGTGGACATCGTGGTCTCGGCCCACGCCCCCGCCCCGCCGGAGGAAAAGCGCCTGCCCTTCGACGAAGCCGCCCCTGGCGCGGTCGGCCTGGAGACCCTGCTGCCCGCCCTGCTGACGCTGCACCACGAAGGCACGGTTTCCCTCGCCCGCCTGATCCGCGCCGTCACCCTGGCCCCCGCCCAGGCCATCGGCCTCGCCGCCGGCCGCCTCGCCGCCGGCGCGCCGGCTGACTTGGTGCTCTGCGATATCGACGCCCCGCGCCTGATCGACGCCGCCGCGCTGATCTCCAAATCCAAGAACTCGCCGTTCGATGGGCGGAGGTTGCAGGGGGCGGTGCTTATGACGCTGGTCGATGGGCGGGTGGTCCACGAACGGGGCTGAAGCGCGCGATGGCGGTTTTTGGCGGTTTTTTGGCGGTCGGAGGGCGGGCGACCGGCGGTTCGTGGGCGGTTTTTGGCTCCCGCCGGGCCACCAAACCCATGGCCAACCTATTGATTTTTTTCCTTTATCTATGTTCGCTTCAGTCATAACCCGATTTCCGCCGTTCGCACGCCCGCTCTCTCGCCAAGTCATCGGCCAGCCGGCATGCATCGAGGAGGGTGGCGCGCGCTTCCTTGACACCGGCCGGCGTGGCCAGGGCCTCGCTGAACTTTGCAATGCGC
>JBPCMA010000212.1:0-12468 GCA_051002715.1 Caulobacteraceae bacterium | reverse complement strand
GTCGTGGCCGCCTGGGCGGCCGGCAGGCTCTCGAGATAGGCGGCGATCGCCGCGAGGTCGGCGTCGGTCATCCTGGAGGTGGAAACCTGGACGACCAGACTCATCGATCCGGAGGCGCTGGAGCGGGCGTTGCGGCCTGTCTTCAGGAACTCAATGATATCCGCGGCGCTCCACGATCCCAGGCCGCCGCGCCGATCGCCGTTCAGGTCCGGCGCGAACCAGTTGTCGATGACCCCGCCCTGAAGGGCGTCGTCCCACTTGTCGCCCATGGCGATGGTCTTGGGGGTGTGGCAGGCGCCGCAGTGGCCAAGGCCCTGGACGATAGAGGCGCCGTGGTTCCACTGAGCGCTTCGCCCCGCCGTCGGCCGAAAATCGCCCTCCTTCAGATAGAGCCAGTTCCAGAAAGTCAGGCCCCAGCGGATATTCAGGGGGAATGGCAGGGTGTTGGCCGGCGGCATGTAGCCGACCGGCTTAAGCGACAGCAGATAGGCGCGGATGGCGTCCACTTCGGCGCGCGGGGCGCGGGTGTAATAGGTGTAGGGCATGGCCGGGTAAAGATGGTGGTTCTGGTCGTCCCTCCCCTCGTGCATGGCCCGGTAGAAGTCCGCCTCCGACCACGCGCCGATGCCGGTGTCCTTATCGGGGGTGATGTTGGCGCTGTAGATCGCCCCGAAGGGCGTGGCGAGCGGCAGGCCGCCGGCGTAGGGCTGGCCTCCGGGCCGGGTGTGGCAGGAAGCGCAATCGCCGAGGATCGCCAAGTAGCGGCCCTGTTCGATGAGGGCGGCGTCGGCGGCCGGCGGGGCGGGCGCCGGCGCCTGGCTGACCGCGCCGCTCGCTAGCGCGCCCAACGCCGAGGCGGCGAGGAACGCCCGCGCCTTGCCTGTCACGCCTGAACCAGCGGCTTGCCCGGGTCTTTCAGGTACCGGGTCTTGATAGCCTCGGCGGCGTGGAAGGCGAGCGCGGCCACGGTGCCGGTGGGGTTGTAGCCGGCCTGCTGGGGAAAGGCGGTCGCGCCCATGACGAACAGGTTGGCCACGTCCCAGCTCTGCAGGTATTTGTTGAGGGCGCTGGATTTCGGATCGGTCCCCATGATCGCCCCGCCGGTGTTGTGGGTGGTCTGATAGGGAACCACGTCCCAGGATCCCACCCGCTTGTTGATCTTGATTTCCCGTGCCCCCATGGCGCGGCCGACCCGCGCCGCCTGTTCGGTCAGATAGTCGCTCATCTTGTGTTCGTTGTCGGTGTAGTCGAAGGTCATGCGCAGCAGCGGCCGGCCGTGGACGTCACGATAGGTGGGATCGAGGTCGAGATAGTTGCCGCGGTGGCTCATCACCGCGCCGTGGGTGGCGATGGTGCTGGTTCTCAGATAGTTGGCGGCCACCGCCTTCTTCCATTCGGCCCCCCATTTGGGTGTGCCATCCGGGGTCGGATGGGTCTCGATCGGCCGCGCCCCGGTCTGCAGCACCCCGATGTAACCACCGCCGATGAAGCCCAGGCCCGAATGGTCGAAATTGTCGCCGTTGTAGTCGTTGGTGATCACGCCCAGCGCCCCGGCCCCGATGAACGGGTTGAGTATCTTGTCTTGGTAGAAGACATTCACCGACGAGGTGATCTGGTAGGCGTAGTTCTTGCCGATCACGCCGGCGCCGCTCACCGGGTCGTAGGGTTTGCCGATCCCCGACAGCAGCAGCAGCCGCACATTGTGCAGGATATAGGCGCTCAAAATGATGAGATCGGCCGGCTGTTCATATTCGCGGCCGGCGGCGTCGATATAGGTGACGCCGGTCGCCGTCTTGCCGTCTGCCGCCAGATTGATCTTCAACACCTCGCTGTCGGTCTTCAGGACGAAGTTCGGCTTGCGCAGAAGAACGGGCAGGATGGTCGTCTGGGGGCTGGCCTTGGAATAGTTGCCGCAGCCGAACTTCTCGCAGAAACCGCAGTAGGTGCAGGGGCCCAGCTGCGCGCCCAGGGGGTTGGTGTACGGCCGCGACATGTTGGCGGCCGGGTGCGGGAACGGATGCAGCCCCAGCGACGCCGCCGCCTGGCCATAGAGGGTCGGCCCATAGGGCATGTCTAGCGGCGGATTGGGATAATCGCGCGCCCGGGGTCCCTCGAAAGGATCGCCCCCCGCCTGGATAGCGCCGCCCAGATTGCCGGCCTTGCCTGAAACGCCGCACAGGTATTCGAACTTGTCGTAATGGGGCTCAAGTTCGTCGTAGGTGACCCCATAGTCCTGGATGGTCATGTCCGGCGGAATCGCCGCCTTGCCGTAGCGGGCGATGGTGTGGCTCTTGGCCACCAGGTCGGACGGCAGGTAGCGCCAAACCTGGCCGTTCCAGTGGATGCCCGCCCCGCCCACCCCCGAGCCAGGCAGGAACGAGCCCAGATGGCGCATCGGCAGGGCGGTCTCGCCGGCGGTGTTGCGGACCGTCAGGGTGTCGTGGGCCGGGCGCTCGAACAGTTCCTTGCGCCAGTAGTAGCGCAGTTCGTCCTGGGCGAAGGTGGTGGCGAAGTCGGTGGGCGTGTCGCGCCATTCGCCCCGCTCCAAAGCGAGGACGCCCAGACCGGCGTCGGTCAGTTCCTGGGCGAGGATGGCCCCCGTCCAGCCGAACCCGATCAGCAGGGCGTCGACCTTGGGCAGGACCTGGGCCAACGCCTCGACCCTCCTCAAGCCGACCAGCCCGGCCGCCCGGCGATCGACACCGGGGCCAGGGGATAGGGCCTGCCGTATTGCAGCACGAAGTCGCGATGATCGTAGCGGGCGCCGGGAAAGCCGATCAGCTTCCAGCCGACCATGCCCTGGTTGCCGCCGTGGATGGGGTCGCAGAAGAACCCCTCCATGACGTTCTGCAGGAAGAGGGTGAAGAAGGCCTTGGCGTCCACCTCGGCGAACTGGACATCGCCGCTTTCCAGACGCTTCAAAAAGGCGTCCTGATCCTCGCCCTTCAGCTTGGCGAAGCTGGTGTTGGAAGCGCGGTTGACCTCCTCGTCGATGGCGCGAATCGCCGCGCGGTACATCTGGGCGGGGGTGTAGCGGCTCTGGTAGCCCTGGGTCTTTTCCCCCTTCGCCCACGGCCCTTTCATGTACCAGCGCGTGGCCTGCCCAAATTCGCCGGCGAGCTGGCGGTCGATGAAGACCGGCACGCCCGCCTCGACGGCGCCCGGACCCAGGGCGTCGGCCGGTATGATCCGGGCGACCGCCGCTTCGATGAAGGCTGCCTCGGCCTGGCTGAAGAATCCGTAGCTCTTGGCCGGGTCGGCGGTGAGCGGAAAGGCCGCCTCGTCCGGCGCCCACGGCATCCCGCCGCCGCCGATCACGGCCGCCGCCGCGCCCAGCGGGGCGCTTCCCAGAACCGCCCCGGCGGTCAACAATCGCCGCCGGCTCAGACGCCCTTGCGTCATGCGCGCCCCGCTCCCGTCTTTATCCCCGCGAAATTTTTGAACCCCGCTTGGCGGCATTGGTTCCCGCCTTTCCCTCATAGATATCCATCACCGCGCTCAGCATCTTCAACGCCGCCGCCTTGGGGCGCTGGAAGGAGTTGCGGCCGATGATGGAGCCGAAGCCGCCGCCCTCGTGGATGGCGCGGATCTCGTCCAGGAAAGCCGCTTCGTCGTCGACCTTGGCCCCGCCGGAAAAGATCACGATGCGCCGGCCGGCGAAGGCGCATTCGACCATGTGCCGCACGCGCTGGGCCTGGGTGGCGATGGGGATTTTGCACGCCTCGAACACCTGGCGCGCCGCCTCCTGCTCGATGTGGGCGGAGGGCAGCTTGACCTTGATGATGTGCGCCCCGAGCTGGGCGGCGATCTGGACGCCGTAGCCCACGACGTCGATGGCCGTCTCGCCGGCCTTGCTCAGCGCCGAACCGCGCGGATAGGACCACACCACCACCGCCAGGCCGCTTTCCTTGGCCTCCTGGGCGCAGGCGCGGAGCTGGCCGTACATCTCCAGTTCGTGGGCCGAGCCGGGGTAGATGGTGAAGCCGATGGCGCAGCAGCCGAGGCGCAGGGCGTCGCGCACGCTGCCGGTCAGCGCCTGGCTAGGGTCCTTGTCGTCGCGCAGAACGTCGGCGTCGTTGGCCTTGAGGATCAGGGGAACCTCGCCGGCGAACTGGCGCGCCCCAGCCTCCAGAAAGCCGAGCGGGGCGGCGTAGGCGTTGCAGCCCGCCTCGATGGCCAGCTCGAAATGATAGCGCGGATCGTAAGCCGGCGGATTGGGGGCGAAAGAGCGGGCCGGCCCGTGCTCGAAGCCCTGATCCACCGGCAGGATGACCAGCTTGCCGGTCCCGCCCAGGCGGCCGTGGTTCAACAGCCGCGCCAGATTGGCGAGCGTACCGGGGCTGTCGGCGCCGTACCAACCGAGAATTTCGCGCACCCGAGGAGTCATTGCGCGGCCCCCGGCGCGGGTGGCGGCAGGATAAAGCGTTCCATGGCCTTGGCGAAGCCCTCATTCTCATTGCTGTCGGTGGCGGCGCTGGCCTTGGCCTTCACCTCGTCGCTGGCGTTGCCCATGGCGATGGAAAAGCCGCTCTTGACGAACATCAGCACGTCGTTGGGCATGTCACCGATGGTGGCGATCTCCTTGGGGGAGATATCCATGATTTTCGCCAGTGTCATCACCACCGCCCCCTTGTTGGCCATGGGGTGGGTGACGTCGAGATAGTAGGGCTGGGAGCGGGCCGCGCTGGCCCGGTCGCCCAGCGCCTTCTGGGCCGCCTTCTCGCACTCGGCGACCAGAGCCAGATCGTCGGAGATGCCGACCACCTTCACCGTCTTGGCAAGATCGTCATCGCTGAAAGCTTTCACCACCCTGGCCTCGAACTTCACCGTCCACGCCTCGCGCGCCACGTGCGGGGCATCCTTCTTTCGGATCAGCCATTCGTCGGCCGTATAGACCCAGGCGTCCAGCCCCTTGTCCAGGATGAGATTCACCGCCGCCTTGGCGGCGGCGGGATCGAGGGTGTGGCTCTCGATGACGGTCAGGTCCGGGTTCACCAGCACCCCGCCGTTGAAGCCGGCGACGGCGGTGGTCAGAGCCAGGGGTTCGATCAGCATCTCCATGCCGCGCGGCGGCCGGCCGCTGGTGATGGCCAGGGCGATCCCGGCCTCACCCAGGGCCTTTGCCGCCGCCTTGGCCCGGTCGGTGAGGATCTTGTCCTGGGTGACCAGGGCGCCGTCCACGTCCGCCAGCATCAGGCGGATGCCGTGCTGGCCGCTCACGCCGCCTTCGCGTCCGCGACCGGCGCGGCGTAGCGCCAGGGCGCGCCGCCGCCCCTCGCCGCCGCCAGTTGCGAGGCGGCGAATTCCCAGTGGGGCAGGGCGTCGAACCAAGCTTCGAGATAGGCCTTACGGTCGTTCTGATAGTCCAGATAGTAGGCGTGTTCCCACAGGTCGCAGACCAGCAGCGGGTGGGCGTTGGGGGTGGTCACCGTGTCGTGCGCGTCGTGGGTCGAAAAGACTTTCAGCCCGCCGCCGGCGTCGGCCGCCAGCCACACCCAGCCCGACCCGAAATGGGCGGCCCCCTCCTTGACGAACTGTTCGCGCAAGGCGGGCAGGCCGCCGAAGGAAATGCGGATGGCCTCGGCCAGCTCGGCGGCGGGTTCCTGGCGGGTGGAGCTCATGGCCTCCCAGAAGAAGGCGTGGTTCCAGGCCTGGGCGGCGTTGTTGTAGAGCTTGGGCTCGCGGGCGCCGGCGCTCTCGACGATCGCCGACTCAAGGGACGTCGGCGTCTTGCCCGCCTTGGCCAGCAGCTCGTTCAGCGTCTTGACGTAGGCGGCGTGATGCTTGTCGTGGTGAAAATGCAGGGTCTTGTCGGAGATGATCGGGGCGAGGGCGTCGTAGGCGTAGGGAAGGCTGGGCAGGGTGAACATGCGGGGGCTCCTTTGCTTGGGAATAACCCGCGAGGCTAGGCATGGTTCAGCGCGACCATCGGCCAGGAGCTTCACATATTGGCGCCGCCCGGACGCCCGTCCTTCGCCCGCGCCGCCGAAATCTCCTCGGCCAGGCGGCCGATCAGTTCGGCCATGTGGTCGAAGCCCGCTTCGAAGGCGCCCAGGCCCTGGGTCAAGGAACGCAGTTCGGCGATCAGGCCGTGGCGCTCGCTTTGCGGCAGGAAGGCCTCGATGGCCTGCCAGCCCGGCCAGGAGTCGCGCGGGCCGAAACCCAGGATCTGGCCGCGCCGCGAGGAAAGGGCGGAGGTGACGTTGGACATGGCGTTTTCCGGCACGAACACCTGAAGCTTGTCGATGGGCTCGAGCAGGCAGGCGCCGCAACCCTTCAGCCCCTCCTCGATGGCGATGCGCCCGGCGATGCGGAAGGCCATCTCCGAGGAATCGACAGCGTGGAAGGCCCCGTCCATCAAGGTGACCTCCAGGTCGACCACCGGAAAGCCGAGCGGGCCCTTGGTGAGGCCGTCGCCCACCCCCTGTTCCACCGCCGGAATCCACTGGCGCGGTACCGCCCCGCCGGTGATCTTGCTGGCGAAGGCGAAGCCGGCCCCGCGCGGTCGCGGCTTGATGGCGATGGTGACATCGGCGAATTGCCCGTGCCCGCCGGTCTGTTTCTTGTTGCGACCGCGCTGGGTGGCCCCGGCCTTGATGGTCTCGCGATAGGGGGGGAGCGGGGCCGCGGTGGTGATCTCGACCCCGAACCGCCGCTTCATCCGCTCGAGCGCCAGACGGACGTGGCCGTCCCCCTGCCCGGCCACCAGTATCTGATGACTTTCCGGGTCGTGGCTGACGTGCAGTCCCGGATCCTCCTCGATCAGCTTGGAAAGGGCGCCCGACAGCCGCACGTCGTCCTTGCGGTTGGCCGCCGCGATGGCCAGGGCGTAGAGCGGCGGGCGGGCGGCGCGCGGCGTCGCCCTGACCGGCCCCCCCGCTCCGGCCGAAAGCACGTCGCCGGCGGCGGCTCCCTCGATCTTGCCGATGGCCACCACATCGCCGATCCGCGCCTCGGCGATCTTCTTGAGCGCCGCCCCCTGGACGGCGAACACCCCGCCGGCGCGACCGCGTTCGCCGCTCGGCAGGGTCAGATCGACCCCGTCGGCCAGGGGCGCGCCGAACACCCGGGCATAGGCCAGCTTGCCCGCCTGGCCGGCATAGGCGGTCTTGACCACATAGGCCGCCGCGGGGCCCAGGCCCAGCCGGGCGGCGGCGCGGTCGGGCGCCGGCGTTTCGTGACGCAGAGCCTTCAGGAGCCGGCGGACGCCAAACCCATTCAGGGCCGAGCCGAAGAACACCGGCGCGATGAGCCCCTCGTTCATGTCGCGCACCAGGTCGCCGAACACCAGGTCGCGGCTCGGATTAGCGTCGTTGAGGAGCTGCTCCATCAATTCGTCGTCGAAATCGGCCAGTTGTTCGAGCATGTGAAAACGCGCGTCCGCTTCGAGTTGGGCCAGGTCGGCGGTAAGCTCGACCAGCTCGGACGGCTGGCCGGCCCGATAGACGTAGGCTCTCTCCAGGGCGAGATCGACGAAGCCGGTCACCCGCTCGTCGGTCACGATCGGAAGCTGGCGGGCGACCAGGGGGACGGCGCTGACCGGAGCCAGCGCCGCCAGCAGGGTGTCCAACGGCCCGCGCGCCTGATCCATCTTGTTGATGAAGAGCGCACGCGGCACGCTCAGTTGCTCCAACTGACGGAGCAGAGGCTGCAGGAGGGCCGCCTTGGCGCTTTCCGGCTCGGCGACGATCAAGGCCAGGTCGACGGCCGGAAGGGCGGCGTCGGCCTCGGCCGCCAACTCCACCGAGCCGGGGCAATCGATCACCGCGTAACGGTCGCCCAGAAACTCGAAGCCGGCGAGGTTCAGCTCGACCGAGTGGCCGCGGGCGCGAGCCTCGGGGCTCGAGTCGCCCACCTTGTCGGCCGCGCCGCCGCCGGCGCGCCGGTCGATGGCGCCGGCGGCCAGCAGCATGGCCTCCATCAAGCTCGTTTTACCGGCGCCGGTGGGCCCGACCAGCGCCAGGGCGCGCACCTCTCCGGCGTTGTGGGTCATGCGTCGTCCTCCGCTGGTCCTTTGTCGATGCTAGCAGACCGGGGCGCGCCATTGCTACGGCCCAGGCGCCGACGCGACGGCGCGTTGGCCTTGGAGCGCGCCACCGGCTAAAAGGGCTCGCGAACGCTTCCCTTAGAGGAGCCCCCGTGGCCCGCCTGTTCAACGCCTATGTGATCGTCGCCTGGAGCGCCGCCTCCAAACGGGCGGCGGGCGCCGATGGCGCGCGGATCGGCGTCCTGAAACGCGACGTGCGCTTTCGGCTGGCCTTCGAGCATCACAACCCGGCGACACGCAAGGAAGCCGAGGCGCTTCTGACCGCGATCCTCGACGACCGCGCCAAGCATCACGAACGCACCCTGGTCGGCTTCGACTTCCCCCTGGGCTTCCCGCGCGGCCTGGCCGCCGCGCTGGGGCTGACCGGCGACGAGCCATGGAGGGCGGTCTGGAACCAGCTCGATCGCATGGTCAAGGACAAGGCCGACAACACCAACAACCGCTTCGGCGTCGCCTCGGAAATCAACCGGCGGCTGACCGGCGGCCCGTTCCCGTTCTGGGGGTGCCCGCCTCGCGACACCCTCACCACGCTTCAACCCAAGAAGGCGCGGGCGCACGGGCCCGGCGACCTGCCGGAATTCCGTCACGCGGAACTGGCCGCCAAGGTGGTCGCTCCGGTGTGGAAGCTCTCCCATGCCGGGTCGGTGGGCGGCCAGGCGATCCTCGGCATTCCCGCCGTCCGCCGCGTGGCCAAGGCGCGCGGCGACAGGCTCGAGGTCTGGCCGTTCGAGACCGGATGGAAGGCGCTGACCGAGGCGGATCTGGCTGGGGTCGAGGTGGTCGCGGCCGAGGTCTATCCCTCGCTCGTCAAGCCCGCGCCGGTCGCCGGCGAGGCCCGCGACCTGACCCAGATCCGCGCCCTGGCCGAACATTTGGCCCGGCTGGACGAGGCCGGCAAGCTCGGCGCCCTGTTTGCCCCCCCCAAGGCGACCGCCGCCGACGTCATCGCCGATGCACCACGCGAGGAGGGGTGGATTCTCGGGGTGGCCTAATCCCGCCGCGCCAGCATCGAGAAGCGGCCCAGCAGCAGGCCGGCGGAGAGAAAGCTCGCGCCGGTGATCGCCCAGATGATGCCGCCGACCGCCAGATGCAGGCGGATGGCCAGGAACCAGCCGAGCGGAATCATCACGAGGGCGTAGCTCGCCAGGTGGGTCAGGGTGGGGACAAGCACGTCGCCGCGCGCCCGCAACGATTGGGCGACCACCACCTGCAGGGCGTCGGGGATAAGGAACAGGCAGGCCAGGACCAGACCCCCGCTGGCCATGAGGACGGTGGCCGGGTCGGTGGCGTAGCCCTGGGCGATCAGGCGCGCGGCCGGCCACACGACGAGGGCGGCGGCGACGGCGAAAAGGCCGGTGACGCCGAAACCCAGGAAGGCGGCGCGATTGAGGGCGGCCGGGCGCCCCGCCCCATAGGCGCGGGCGACCAGGACGGCGGTGGCGGTGGCCATGCCCAGGGGAACCATGAACACGAAGGAGACCACGTTCAGCACCACCGTATAGGCGGCCACCACAAGGGCGCCGATCGAGCCGGCGATGAGGGTCATGGACGCGAAGGCGGCCACCTCGAAGAACCCCGACGCGCCGGCCCCGTAGCCGATCCGCCGCTGCTCGATCTCCCGCGGCCGGTCGCGCGCCGGCTTTTCGAATACGCCCAGCGCGCGCGCGTCGGGCATCCGGGCGATATAGATCAGGGTCGCCAGGGTCAGGAGGGAGCGGGCGCAAAAGGTCGCGCAGGCGGCCCCGACCGCGCCCAAGGGCGGCAGGCCCAAGGCGCCCGGCACGAGAACCAGGTTGACCGCCAGGTTGACGATGTTCGCCCCCCACATGAAAATCATCACCGGCCTTGGCCGACAAAGGGACTCCATCCACGATCCGGCCGCCACCGAGAGGGCGAAGCTGGGCATGGAAAGGGCCAGGACGACGAGGGGGGCCGTCGCGCCATCGGCCAGGCCCAGGGCGATGCCGCTGACACAGAGGAAGGCCGGCCCTCCTCCGATCATGGCCACCATCGCCACCGCGCCGATCCAGAAGGCGTAGACCAGGCCTCGGCGCAGGACGGCGCCCGCCTGGTCCGGCCGTTCCTCGCCCAGGGCGCGCGAGGCCATCACCTGGACGCCCGACAAGAGTCCGATGGCGGTTACCACCACCACGCTGGCCAGGGTCCAGCCCAGCGCCAGATAGCCGAGCTGGACCGCCGAATGGCGGCCCACCACCACCACGTCGGTGAGCCCCATGGTCATCACGCCCAGGCGCGAGGCCACCACCGGGCCGGCCAGATGCAGCAGCTCGCCAAGGCCGGCTCGAACGGGAGACGGCGCGACCGCGGAGGCGGCCGCGCCGGCGGCGGGGCCGCGCATGTCCATGACACCTTTGAAAGAAGGGGCGCGGAAACTGGCGGCGCGGGGCGGCGGTGGCAAGAGCCGGCCACCCCGCCATCCCCACGACGCCGGGAATTAGCTGGAGCGTGGCAGGCTTGCCACGTCCCCATTCACCCGGTCGGCGCGGCGGCGCTTGAATGTCGCGGCGCGACCTTTAGGGTGGCCCCGATTTGAACAACTGTTTCAAGGGGCGGACCTGCGCCTCTGGGGAGCCGGCCTGGATGAGCAAGCGTTTCGAAGGCACCGCCGATTATGTGGCCACCGACGACCTGAAGATCGCGGTGAACGCCGCCATCGCCCTGGAGCGGCCCCTGCTCATCAAGGGCGAGCCCGGAACCGGCAAGACGGTGCTGGCTTATGAGATCGCCAAGGCGCTTGAGGCGCCGCTGATCACTTGGCACATCAAGTCGACCACCAAGGCCCTGCAAGGGCTCTATGAATACGAGGCGGTGACCCGACTGCGCGACAGCCAGCTGGGCGACGAACGGGTCAAGGACGTGGCCAACTACATAAAGCGCGGCAAGCTGTGGGACGCCTTCGACTCCGACGAGCGGCCGGTGCTGTTGATCGACGAGATCGACAAGGCCGACATCGAGTTTCCCAACGATCTTTTGCAGGAACTCGATCGGATGGAGTTCTATGTCTACGAGACCAACGAGACCATCAAGGCCAAGATCCGCCCCGTGGTCCTGATCACCTCCAACAATGAAAAGGAGCTGCCCGACGCCTTTCTGCGCCGCTGCTTCTTCCACTACATCCGCTTCCCCGACGAGGAGACCATGCGCGCCATCATCGAGGTGCACTATCCGGGCATCAAACAGAAGCTGGTCGCCGAGGCGCTGCGCATTTTCTACGACATGCGCAAGGTGCCGGGCCTGAAGAAGAAACCCTCGACTTCCGAACTGCTCGATTGGCTGAAACTGCTGATGGTGGAGGACATCGACGACGCGGCGCTGCGCGAGCGCGACCCGACCAAGCTGATCCCGCCCTTGCATGGCGCCCTGCTCAAGAACGAACAGGACGTACATCTCTTCGAGCGCCTCGCCTTCCTGGCCCGTCGCGAGGGCTCCGGAGCGCGGCCGGGTCAGTTGTAGGCGGACGAAGCCCGCGCCTTACCGCAAATTCACTGGACGGCGGGCGAGCCGCGCCACACCCTGGTTTCAAGACACGAAGGAGATGGGCCGATGACGAAACTTGCATTCACCGCCATGGGCGTGGGCGCCCTGGCCCTGGCCGCCTGCGCGCCGCCGCATCCCCACGCTCGCGTCCAGGCGGCGCTCAAGACCATCGCGGCGCTGGATTGCCCGGCGAACCAGGGCGACCTGACCCGCCAGAGCACGGCGGCGGACGGCAAATCCTGCCTCTACGCCGACAACAACGGCGGCGAGGTCACCTTGCAACTGATCGCTCTGAACGGACAGGACCCCGCCGCCGCCCTGACGCCCCTGGAGAGCGAACTCAAGGCGCAATTGCCCGACGCCGCCCAGGCCAAGGCGGGGGCGACCGCGCCCGGGGCGGACAAGGATCGCGTCGACATCGACCTGCCGGGCATCCACATCCACGCCAACGGGAGCAACGACAGCGCTTCGGTGGAGGCGGGCGGCACAGGCGGCAAGGGCGTCACCCTGAATGCCCAGAACGGCCAGGCGCAGGTGTCGGTCGCCAAGCCGGGCGTCTCGGTGTTCGCCGCCGACAAGGGGGCCGAAATCCGCGTCAACGAGCCGGGCTCGGGCGTCCGCCGCTCGTTCGTTCTCGCCTCGGACAATCCCGGCCCGAACGGCTACAAGGCGGTCGGCTACGAAGCGCGCGGGCCGGCGGCCGGCCCTCTGGTGGTCGCCTCCATTAAAACCAAGTCGGGCGACCACGACAGCCTGAACGACGACCTGCGCGGCCTGCTGCGGCTCAACGTGGGCGGTTAGCAGGCTGAGGAAAAACCCTCTCGCTTAATTGTCTGGAGCATGATTCATCTTCGTGGTGGCGATGTCCACGGGAGGGCCGGCGATGCGGGGATTGGATCAGTCTACGGGAGCGATGTTTTCGT
>JBPCMA010000211.1:0-21142 GCA_051002715.1 Caulobacteraceae bacterium | reverse complement strand
GCTGGTCGAGTCTCCTGGCCTATGCGCGGGTGCAGATCGCGGGCGAGCCCCGCGAACAATTCCGGGTGATGTTTCTCGACAAGAAGAACCAGCTCATCGCCGACGAGGTGATGGGCCACGGCACCATCGACCACGCCCCGGTCTATCCCCGCGAGGTGATGCGCCGGGCCCTCGAACTCTCTGCTTCCGCCGTCATCCTCGTCCATAACCACCCATCAGGGGACCCGACGCCATCAGCGGCCGACATCGACATGACCCGCCAGGTCGTCGAAGCGGGTCGACCGCTTAAGATAGCGGTCCACGACCACATCGTCGTCGCCGCCGAGAATATCGCCAGCCTCAAGGCGCTTGGCCTCTTCTGACGCCAGCGACTCCAGGCGCGCGGGTCCTCAAAAGTTCCGCTTCCAGAGAGGCCGACGTCCCAAAAGCGTCGGCCGCGGCGTTTGTGAGCCCAACCCAAATCAGGAGACACAAATGCCCCAATTCACCCTGACCGCCAATGCCTGCGCGTTCACCGGCCACGGCGACGGCGTCCGTTGTCGCCAACACGAGCCATTGAAGACGCCGCTGGCGGTGGAACATCTCGGCGCGCGCAATTGCGATGAACTCGCCCAGGCGTTGCGGGCCTTCCACGGCGGCGTGGGACTAAGGTACGACGGCAGCTACTTCTCTCACGCCCATCTGGAACGGGGCGCTCGCGCGCCCGCCGGATATCGCCAGCGTCACTGGCTGCTGGAGTGCGACCGCGACGCCTCGGCTTAAGGCCACCTAGCGGCGGCTGTCTCGGTCCGCCCCACCTCAGCGCGAGGCCGGCGCTCAAGGGCGTCGGCCTCTCCTCGTGAGCCCAACCCTCACCAGGAGACCCCATGCCCCAATCGCAATGGACGCACGCCCGCCTCGCCGCCCTCCGGCAACTCTGGACCGACGGGTCCACCGCCAGCGAGATCGCCCAGCTGCTGGGCGGCGTCAGCCGAAACGCCGTTCTCGGGAAGATCTGGCGCCTCGGTCTCGAAAAACGCATCCGCGCGAAGACACAGAAAGCCGGCAGCCTGACGAGGAGACCGGCCAAGCCGCGCGCTACGCAACCGACGTCGACGCCGCGACGCTCGCCGGCGAACTCCGCCTGCCAGACGCCGGCCAGGACCCCGGCGCCCGGCCGTGTGGCCTCGATGACCGAGCTGACGAGACACGACTGCAAATGGCCGATCGACGACCCTCTATCGCATGAGTTCACGTTCTGCGGCGATCACAGCGCCTCGGGGCCGTACTGCGCACACCACGCGGCCCTGAGCCGAAGTGTGCGCCAACCCCTTCCCCTGGACACCGATCGCATGGTCGCGCGCCTCTTGAGCGCAGGCATCCAGCGCGGCCACCGCACGGCGGCCTAGCCACGCCAACCCCCCTCCCCCGCTCGGGCCAAAAAAGCCCGGGCCGTCTTTCGCCCCGCCAAACCTTAAGCCCGGAGCCCACGAGATGACCGATATTCACCCCGCCGAAATCCAGTTTCCCCACCAGGGCGATCACTCGCCATGGGGAGCCATTGATACCGTGACCCCCTTGGGCCCCGACGTCATCAGCGTCACGACGTCCAGCCACGGCGGTCTGTGGGTCTCGCCAGAGGCGATGAAGCGCATCCCCGCACCATTTCGGGAGACCCAGTTCAGTCCCGGCCCGTGGTTTGAGGAAGATTCGGACTGGGCGATCCCCTACGCTTTCCTTCGCCTCGAGCGGCTCGAGCCGACCGCGGAACGAGCCGCAGAACTCAAGGAGGCGGCGTTGGATGCGCTCCCCCACTGGATTCCCGACGCCTACGCGCATCTGACGGGCCGCACGCTCGCGCCCGGCGAGAGCCGCCAACGTGACCGCGACACCTGGAAGCGAGTCCATGAGACGCACTGGGTCGTCAGAAGTGCCTTCGGAGATTGGGCCGACTGGGTCCCGCCCAACAAGGTGGGGGTGCACGCCACGGTCGGCGGCGGCGACGGCCGTGGTCGCTATTTCTGGATCGACGCCGCCGAGTACCGCCGGGCCGGGCCCTTCGGCTTCGCCATCGATCTGGGTCGCCACGAGGAGACCGTCGCCCCTGAATTGGTCACGCCGGGGCGCAAGACCCAGATTCGGGCGGCCAAAATTGTCGATCACTAACGGGAAGCCGACCTAAACGGCCTTCGCCCGAACGCCGAGGGCCGGCTCCTCATTCCCCTCGCCGGCGAGTCAGGCACAGCTGAGGCGCCCGGACGGCTCACGGTCTAGCGAAGAGCAGGTCAACCACTCCGCTGATCAAGAAAGGGGGCGCGCTACGACTTCCTATCGTAACGCGGCGCCCAGCCCGTCAACGGCTTAAAGCCGTTTCCCTGCGCCCCCTTAAGAGGTAGTGGGGGCTTCGGTGACTGGCCGGGACCCGCCACGTTCCTTCAGGAAGATCGAAGCTCACTTGAAATCGATCAGGAAGCTTTGGTTCACCAACAACCAAGGAACACTTTCATGCAAGCTCAAGACTTCTCATCCTCCGCTGATAACGCCTTTGACGCCATCGACAGCGAGGGTCGCAGTTGGCCCGACGACGAGGCCCTGGGCCATGCCGGCCATGCCATCATGAACGAACTCCTCGACGTCATGCTGGGATCGCCGCTGGAAGAGCATCTGGTCATCGCCGAGTCGCTGATCGGCGGGCTTCACTTCGCCGTCCAGCGGCTGCAGCGGGAGGCCGACAAGGCGCGCGACGACATCAATCGCGGGATGAGGGACTTCGATGGTTCCGAGATCGCCGATGTCGAACTCCAGGAAGCGACGCAGAAGGCGCGGGCCGGCGATGCCGCGATCGCCGCGGTCGAGCGCATCCGCGACGCGGCGGCGGCGAGCTTCACGGTCGCCACGGGCGAGGTCTGGTCGCCCTGGAAGGGTCATGTCAGGGCCTCGACCACGACGGCCGCGATGATCGATGCGAAGGACGCCATCAGGGCGAACAAGGCCGCCAAGCACGCCGCCGCCAGCCCAGGGGCCATCATTGTCGCCTTTCGGGCCTCGCCACAGGCGGTCAGCGCCCTGGACGCCAACCGGATCTTCGATGCCCTCAACTGGGCCAACGAGCGGTTTCCAGGCATGACCTTGGCGACGACGGGTCTCAAGGGGGCCGAAAAGATCGCCATGCGGTGGGCGCAACAGAAGCATGTCAACGTCGTTCTCGCTAAGGCCGACTTCAACCGCCACGGCCGCGCCGCGCCGTTCCGGGCCAACGATGACATGATGGCTCTGGGGCCGGTCCAAGTCCTCACCTTGCCGAACACGCTGGACGCCGGCGTGGCGGAGCCGGGCCAGCCGTTCGGCCCCGCCCTCAATCTGGCCCAGGAAGCCGCCAGACAGGGAGTCCCCCACATCGAACTTCGCGCCAAGCGATAGAGGCGCTTAAGGCGGGGGGCTTTAAGCCTCCGCCTTCGTCGCAAGTCTCTCGGCGTTGAACCCACAGCCACATCGAATATCCCCGCGAAAAGTTGCTGCACTTCTCGCGGGGCCTCGATGTTTCCGGCGGCCGCGAATTTGGCGTATCGGTTGCGCTACTCGACATAGCTCGCGGTATTTGGAAAGAGGCCATCGGGCGGTATAACCGACGGACGCGACGCGACGCCGTCCCCCCAAGTCATTGCGCCAGGGAGAACCCTTTGCCCGACGATTCCAGATCATCCCTGACCGCCCCCACGGCCCTGATCGTTGCCGCCTATTTGAAGCACAACCGCCTTCAGATTGCCGATCTGCCGGCCGTCCTCGGGGCGGTCCACTCCGCCCTTGTGGGGACCGCTGGCGCGGCTCCGGTCGAGCCCCAAGAGCCCGCGGCGAACCTGCGCCGGCTGGTCACCGCGGGGGCGATCCTTTGCGCAGAGTGCGGCAAGCGGTTCAAATCCATCAAACGCCACCTGAGCACCTCCCACGGTCTCACGCCGTCCGCCTACCTTGCCAAATGGGGCTTGAAACGGGGCCATCCCATGGTGGCGCCGGACTACGCCGCTGCTCGCTCCGCATTGGCGAAATCCATCGGCCTGGGCCAGAAGGCGCCCGCGCGGCCTGCCAAAGCCCCGGTCAAGGCCTCCGAGGTCCGCGCCGCGGTTTCAAAACCGGTGGCCGCAAAGACGCCCCGCAAGCCAAGGGCCGCGCGAAAACCGAAGAGCACCACTGCACCTTGAATTGATCGGGACCAGGTGCGACGCCGCCATGGCGGCGGCCAGGAGCAAAAGGAGCGGAATGGCGGCCACGCCCCATCCCGTGGCCCGAGCCTCGAACCAGGCACCAATCTTCACGGTGAGGGAGGCCGGGCGCTCTCGCGTTGAGGGAGGGTTGCGGTGGGTCATGGGAGAACCTTCAATCTGCAAATAGAATTGCGCCCGCCAAAGCATCCTCCAAACGGCGACGAATTGCTTTTCCAGGGAGGGGAGACCCGACAGGAACAAAAGCGGAACATATTCCCGCGGCGGCCTGGGGTCAAGAGAAAAGTTGCGTTTTGCAATTTAGTGGGTGTCCGGGACCGGAAGGCCGTCGGCCTAAGGCGCCTCGGGTAGGGTTTTCGCCGCGCGGCTCTTCGCTAAGCCAGATCCCAATCTTAGCGAACCTGCAAACTGTGCAGCGTTCCGGCGGGCGCGGGAACAGTGATATCAGCCGGCCAGGAAGCCGAAGTGAGGTAGCGCGGCCAATCGGACGCCCTCAACGTCACCGGCATTCGGTGGTGTATGCCCAGCACATCGGGGCCCGGTTCCGCGGTCACGAGCGCGAACCGACCATCCTTGACGATCACGGCCAGGCCCAGGGGCTCGTTCGTGGCCGGTGTGAACTCGAATTTGGACTTCGGCGGCTTCGCGCCTCGATCTTCGTAGAACCGGTTCATGGGCGCGATCCCGCGCGACGCCGGCGGATCCTGGCGCGTCTCGGAGCGCAGGTTGATGATCAGACCCCTTCCCTGGCGCGGCGGCCATCCCCACGCCATCGGGTCCAGCCGCGAACCGCCCCGCGCGGCGCGGATGATGGCCGCCCTTTCGGACGGGTGGATCGATCCAAACGGAAGCTCGGGCGGTTCATCGGAGATGATCCCCATCGCCTCGCGCGCCATCATCTCGCAATATTCCCGCCAGGCCCGTTCCTGGGCGAATTCGTTGCACACCCTAGCCGATCTCCCGCTCGCTGAAGGACCGCTCGCCCTTCGCTTTCCAACTCTGGCTGCTGGTGCTGACCCAAAGGAGTTCGGCCGTCCAGTTCACCCGTTTGCAGAGAGGACAGGCGGTCGTCATCGTCTTGCCCAAGCCCACCACCTCGGTTCGCCCGTCACCTTGCCGGCGCTTCTCGAGCCCGGCGATGATCTCCTCCACCCGCCACATTCGGTAGAACTTGCACCCGATCGCCCGACAGCGAAGCCGCACGCGGACATTGGTTCGCCCGACGAACTGGCCTAGCCGCAGCGGGTTCAGGGGTGGTTCTTCGTGGAAATCGAGACCGCACCCATCGATGCGCTGACAGCGCCAAAGGCGCTTGACCTGTCCCATGTTCACCAACCCAAGGCCGATCCCGCAGAGCGCCTTGGGGTCCAATTCGACGCGGCGGTTGCAACCCTTCGCGCGGCATATGCCCTTCACCGCTTGTACGCGGGCGGCGTAGCCGGCGACGGTGTCCGCCGGCTCCACTATGCCCGTCTGGGAGATCCAACCCGGAGGCGGGCCGTCGGCGTTCACCGGCGATTTCCCTCTCGGTTTGGCGCCGATCTTTGGCGACGACAAGCCATTGGGGCGCGATCAAGATCGCGGGGGTCGAAGATGCTGGCCGGCCGGTGAGTCGGCGTGGCGAACACGGTGTCTACGCGGCGGAACATCGCGAGGGCCTCAGAGATTGACGGCGGCACTGCTTGGCCGTGTTCCACTTTTGTTCACGCTAGGCAAGCGAGGGATCGATCAAATTCATTCAGCGCGATGGAAGGCGTGGCGCAACAAACAAGCGCCTATTGCTGGACGGCGCGAGGTGCGGCAGGGTGGCCGGACCCACTGGAGAGGACTTCCATGCGCACTCTGATTCTGGTAGCTATCGCGGCCCTGGCGTTCGGCTCGGCCGCCAACGCCAAGCCGTGCAAGGACGCGACCGGCAAATTCATCAAATGCCAGGCCGCCGCCGCGCCGGCCGCCACCGCTACCCCGGCGAAAGCCGCGCCGACAAAGATGGCCGCCAAGCCGGCTCCGGCCAAAGCGCCGGCCGCTCCAATGGCCGGCGCTTCGGCGATGGCCGGCCATCATCCCGATTGCAAGAAGGGTAAGGCGTGCGGCAATAGTTGCATCGCCGTCTCCAAAGTCTGCCACAAACCGACCTGACCCGGATAGGCTGGCGCGAACGGCGATGGGCCGCACGGCAGGCCTCCTCAGCCTCGCCGGCCTGTGGTCGGCGTTGGCCCTGGCGGGATGCTCGCGGAGCCTATCCCCCACGCCGGCCAACTCCCTCGCGCAGGCCGACCTGCCGCCGGATCAGTGCCCCGCCATCGGAACGGCCACGAGCCCGGTCGGCCAGGCATTGAACGCCCTGAAGAACCGCGCTGTCGCGCCCACCGACGCCCAGATCAATCCGGCCGTGACCCTGGCGGCGATGTTGGCGGACGGCGACGACACCGGCCGCTTCGATCAAGCGAGGCCGCGGAGATCGAGGGATACGTCACCAAGGTCGAGCAGGGCGGCCACCCGGAAAGCGCCAATTGCGGAAACATGACCACCCTCTACACCGATACCCACATCGCGGTGGCGACCGATCCGGGCGCGGCGGACAATCAGACGCTGATCGCCGAGGTCACGCCGACATGGCGCGTGGCGACGCAGAAGCTGGGGATCGACTGGCGCACGGAAACTCTCCAGACGACCCTGGTCGGCCACAAGGTGCGGTTTCCCGGCTGGTTGTTGTTCGACACCAGCCACGTCACCCAGGCGGTGAACACCGCTCAGAACAATCCGGCGGACTGGCGCAAGACAGTCTGGGAAATCCATCCGATCACCGCCATGCAGGTGTTCCCATAGCTCGCCTCGCAACGCTCAGGGCCGGTAGCCAGCGCGAACTCGCCATCCGGCTGGCCATTGTCGTCTTGGCCCTCTTGGGCATCCTTGCCGTGAGCCTGGACTACCTGGCGCGCTCACGCTCAGCGGTCCCGCCAATGGTCACGTCCACGGCGGTGTTGCGACTGCCCACCTCCGCCGATGTCGAGGGCGAGACCGTCACCGCCGAGGAGGGCGATGCAGGCGCGAGTTGGGCCGATAGCCACGGCCTGACGCGCGCCACGGACTGCCCGAACTACACCACGGCTTTCCGCCTCGGCTGCGCACGGGAGATCGGCGACCAGGCCCGGCTACCGTCAACGCCTTCGCCGCTTTCGGGTTAGGCGGCCCAATGGTTCGCCCAAAATTCCCCAAGCCCACGGTGACCGCCCTCGTGATCCTCGCCATCTTGCTGGGGATTGTTCTCATCGCTCGCCAGGCGCTGGACCAACCGCAACCCACGCGGGTCGCCCAAGCCATCTTGAGCGGCAAGGCGCAAGCCCTGACCATGGTGACCGCCGACGCTCAAGACCGCGACCTGATGGACGATGAAGCCGCCGCCGGGGCCATGTGGGCGAAAAGCCACGGCGCCACCGATCCCACCGAGTGCCCGCTTGATCCGCCGGCGTTGCGGCGGGGGTGCGCGGCCTATGTGGCGGCTCACAGCCGACGAGGGGTCCGCTGATCGCCATCTTGATCCTCGCCGGCGGCTGGTACGCCGGGGCGGTGGCGTACTACCTGATTGTCGGCTGGCTCTATCCGAAGGGGAACGGGGCGGCCATCATGATGGAAGCGGGGATCTGGCCTTACTGGACCGTGAGGCGGATTTGGTGGGCCTTGTTCGGGCCGCCGAGGGCGACATGATCGAGGGCGAACATGACTATCATGGGAACCGACATCTACCGCCGCGTTCATTCGCCCCTGCCGCGACCGCTTCCGCCCGTTTTGTACGACGAGGGCGAGGGACTTGCCACCCAAGTGGAAGCGGAAATCTACGGACCCGAGGTGCTGGTCGCCTACTATCGCGCCGGCTACGCCTAGGCTCAGGCAGCGAAGAATTCGAGGAAGCGGCGTTGGGCGTTCTCGCCGGCGGCCGTGACGACCGCCGGCAATGATTGGGTCGCGGTGAGCGGGACGACCTGGTTCATGAGCTGAAGTCCAGACCGAGGTGATCTTTTATCGCCTGGGCGGCCACGGCCTTGGCCGCCGCCGCCAGGACCGTGAGCGTGAACGTTCCGGCCTTGACGGCCGCCTCCTTCGTTCGCCGCCATGCAACGTCATCGCGGACGGCATCGAGGAATTCACAGCCAGCCCAGCTCAGGCCTTCGAGCATGACTCCGTCGTTGCTGGTCTTCGCGTTGAGCAAGAATCCCTCGTCGGCCAGCAATCGCAGATGATGACCCACTTGATCCCCCGTAAAGCCCGGCACTTGGAAGTCTGGATCAAATGGGGTGACTCTCCATCGGCTCCCCGGTGGCCCCTCCAACGTCTCGACGCGCAGCAGAACCTCCCGAACCAGCTCCATGTCGCGCTTCATCCGCAGCCCTCGCGAATCTCTGATAAGGTCCTATAGGGATCGGAAGAATCCCTCGGCGAATCTCATGAATTCCAGAGTCTGACCGCGTTATGCGATGGCGCGCAGCCCGTTCTTTTTCACAACGGTGAGAAGCCGTAGCGCCGCGCCGCCGGGCCGCTTGCCGCCTCGCTCCCATTCCGACACCAGGTTCTTCGAGACGTTGAGGTAGCGGGCGAACACCGGTTGCGAGACCGCTTCCTGCTCGCGGATGGCCCTGATCTCGCCGGGTGAAAGGGCGGGCGTCGGCGACAGGCAGGATTCGTCGAACTTTCGCATTGTCTGCTTGTCCACCAGCCCGATTTCGTGAAGGCCCTCCACGGTCTCATGCATGGCCGCGGCGATCGCGCTCCGGTACGTCTTAGGTTCCACTTTGCTCATGATGCTCAAATCTCCTCGAATTTTCCCGCGCCCACCGCATGGTCCATTTCCTCGTCCGTCAAACCGAGCACCAGCGCCGCGGTGCCTTTCAGCGCCCGCTCGTCGCTCGCGCTGATGTTGTCCTGGTTGCTTTTGGCGAACCCGAACGCGAACACCGCGCGAGCGCCGGCCCGAAAGAACACCAACGTGCGGTAGCCGCTTGAGCGTCCGGCCCCTGGCCGGGCGACCCGCTGTTTGACGACGCCGCCGCCGAGGTCCGCATCGATCAAACCCACTTCGGCTCGCGACACCGCCTCGCGCAGGGCCGTGTTGCCGATCCTCTCCCTCCGGGCAAACTTCCGAAACCAGGCGTTCATGAAAACCCGCACGGCTTCGGCGCCTCCCGCAACAACATCCTAACTGTCACACAAAGTGGGTGATTTCAAGGTGCGATGCAAGGTTTGCGGGCGCGCCGGCTTCGCCGGCCAGGCTCTATTCGGGGCTGACGCCCCTCACCGAGCCGCGAAGGGGCGTCTCGGCCATTCGGTGACGATCCTTCGCGCGGGCATCACCGCGCTCGCGGGCGTGGGAGTCTCCGCCAAGCGCGGTTGATCGCCCGGCGCCGCGCTGCTCAGGTGTGGCCCGACCCGACTTGCGCCAGCGGGAGCTTGGCCGTGCGCTTTCCTTGGCATCTGGAGAGTGCGACCGACGCGTTCCCCGTCCTGGGCTAGAGGCCGCGCGCTTCCTCAGCCCTGTCCTCGAAATCCAGTCCTCGGATGCGGCCGGCCATCCACCGCGTCGATGCGCCCGTGAGGGCTCGTGGGTGGCCATGGCGGGTTCAGGGTTCGAGAATTAGGCGGCGCGGTTCGCCGCTTTTTCGCTCCAGCATTTCCCTCGCCATCCGGCGCCGACCGGGCGCCCCGTCCATACGGCCACGGCGGGATCTTCACCGACGCGCCTGAGCAGCCCTCGCCCACCTCGTTCCTCCTCGGCCCTCACCATAGCGATCGGCAGCGCAATCGGCGATCAATCACGCAAAACATGGTCGGGGGCGGCCCGCCTTCAAGGCAACCCCTTCGCGGCGATTTCCTCGGACCCTCCGTCCTTCCTCCTTGAGAAGTCGTGCAGGACGGTTTCCGGGAAGTCGGCCCTGAAGGCGGCCCTGAGACCCCCTCCCGAAGACTCTGCGTGATCGCGGATGCCGCGAGCCGGTCGAAATGGTTCGACCGAACAAGGAGAAACAAGATGAACAAGATCCAACTTCGCGGCCGCGTCGGGGTCGATCCCGAGATCCGCACCCTCCAAAGCGGCGTCAAGGTCGCCACCTTCAGCCTGGCGACGGAAGAAAGCTGGCTGGTGGAGGGCGAGCGCAAGAAGCGCACCACCTGGCACATCGTCGAATCCTTCCGCCCCGCCGACGTGGCGGTCATCGAGGCCCACGTCGTCAAGGGCGCCCTGATCCGAGTGGACGGCGCGCTCCGCGTCGAGGAGTGGAAGGACAAGAACGATGTCAAGCACTACACCACCAAGATCGTCACCTCCGACTGGGAACACGGCATCTACCCCGATCCTCGGGGCGCCCCGAAGGTCAAGGATGCGGCGGAATAGTCTCACTCCCGCCCGGCGAGAGCCGGGCGGGCCCTTCCTTGGACTTGAGCATCTGGAAGCCGAGTGGCCGAATGCGAGGCGCGGAGCGGTCGGAGGTCCAGTGATTTCGCAATCGCCCAGGGGCGTCGGGCCGGCGCGCTTGCAGCCACGCAATGTGTGGCGTGCACGCCGTTGCGGCTTGAACTGTAGGTCGGCCCACCGAACCCTTGAACGAGCGTCCCTATGCCTTCTCGTCGTAACCAGGCGGTCTCCGACGTCGCGCCGACCACCTCCGTCCTCACCGGATACGATGAGGCGCACGGAGTGACTTACCTTCGCCTTCTGGATGCGGACGCCGAGGGCGCGGACTGGCGGGAAGTGGCCAGGATCGTCCTGAAGATCAACCCGGAGAAGGAGCCGGAGCGAGCCCACCGATCTGGCGATCTCATCTGGACCGGGCCAAGTGGATGACCCGCGAGGGCTACAAACACCTGCTCAAGGGTGGCGCGCCCCACTGAGCGGCGCCGAGCGCTCAATCGTCCGCCGATGTGCGCGGGCCCCTATCGCAACGGCTTCGCCCGGCACATGGACCGGAGGGTTCGCGCGAAGGGCCCTCTTGACGTTCTTACCACGAGCCTGACGCGGCGGCGAAGGCGGCCCTTCGAGCGCGCCACGTGCTGGTCGATGAATCCCAGAGCCAGCCAAGGACAACCAGGCCGCCACGTCTAGGTCGGAGCGGGGCGGCACAGCCAAACCGCGATCTATCATTCGACTCTAGGACGGGTGGGCCAAGGCCAAAGGCGACCCCGCCGCGCGGGGCGACGCCGGCGGACCCTCCGGTCTTCCGTCGCTGCGCTCGTGCAGACCGGTTTCCACCTTCCTCGACCTTTGCCCCGTCCCCCTCTCCCGCCCTGCCAGGTCTCACGATCGCGGGATTGGCCGTGATCCTCACCGCATACGAGGAGATGACGATGGCGACCTTGGGCATGGCTTTCTCGGTTCTGGAACACGCCGAACAATTCAGCGCGGTCGGGCGCTGGCACGCGATCGCCGACTTCTGGACCGCCGAGGAGATCCTGGAAGAGTTGACCAGCTTCGAGGAGACCCACCGCGCCCCCTTCCTGCTCGATGTCGCGGCGATCTGCCACTTCGACACCCTGCTTCACCGGAAAATCGGGAACTGAGGACGACGCCGAGGGCGGGTCCCAGCCCGCCCTCGGGCTCCTCCGGCGATCGGTCGGTCAAACCTCGCGGGCAACCTCGCCAGTTCGAGTCCCTTCCACTTGAGGGCTTTCTCGGCAGGGCGACGGGACCAAGAACGCGGGGCCAGCGACCATCGACTTCGACCACTCCTCGCCGGCGCATCCAGGGGCGGTTGAGACGGGCCGCGCAATATCGTCCAATCGTGGCGCGCCACCCCGCAAGTCAACGGCTTCGCCGTTCCCCTTCGCACCGGCCAGGGCCGCGTGCTTCGGTGACAGGCGAGGCCCCAGCGCGCGCCCTGCAAGGCCGATACTGCTCGCGGTGAGCGGTCGAGGCGAAGGGAAATTGCGGATGTGCAAGGTGTTGAACAAACGCGGGGTTGGTATCCCGGGAAGCGCCATCTACATCGGGCGTGGCAGCCAGTGGGGCAATCCGTTCAAGATCGGCCAGGATGGTGACCGGGTAACGGTCATCGCGAAACACGGCGCGTGGCTTCGCAACCAGCACCTCTTGCTACGCCAGATCGGCGACCTTCGAGGCAAGGACCTGGTGTGCTTCTGCGCCCCGGCGGCGTGCCACGGCGATCTCTTGCTGCGGCTTGCCAACGGCTCGCGCGAGGAGATGATCGTCTGGTGGCGCGCGGCCCGGTCCTGACCCTGCTTGGCCGCGACGGGGGCTCGGCGGCGCCGAGGGTTCAGCCGGCCCCTTTGGGGGCGTCAGGACGCGGCAATAGGCGGTGAGCGCCCTACCCTCCGACAGGGGAGGCTGCGCCCTCATCAAGGATGCTCAGATAAGCCGCGTAGGCGAAGACGCGACCCCGCTGTCGGCCGGTGATCTCCGTCACGATATCGAGGCGCCGCAGATCCGCCAACGCGGCGTTGACGGTGGGCGCCGTCAGCCCCGTTCGCTCGACCAGATTGGGACCGGTGGCGAATGGATTCTGCTGCAGGAGCTCGTGAATCCGAAGCGCCGAGCCCGCCCGGTCGCTCCTCGCGGAGATTCGCTCGCGATCGACCTTGAACAGATCGACAATCCGCGTTGCGGAGTCGAACGCCTGGTTGGCCGTTTCGGCGACCCCATCGAGGAAGAATTCCAGCCATGCTTCCCAGGCGCCATGCTCGCGAACCTCCTGAAGAAGCCGGTAGTAGTCGCTCCGATGGGCTTTCAGATAGAGGCTGAGGTAGAGCAAAGGCTTTCTCAGTACATCGTTGGCGCAGAGATACAGCGTCACCAGCAGGCGCCCGATGCGGCCATTACCGTCCAGGAATGGGTGCAAGGTCTCGAACTGGACGTGGAGCAGTCCGGCCTTCAGCAGGGGCGGCAGACCGGATGTATCCTCGTGCATGAAGCGTTCGAATTCATCGAGGCCAATTTGCAGTTCCGGAATGGGAGGCGGGACGAAGAGGGCGTTTCCGGGCCGCGTTCCCCCAATCCAGTTCTGGGACCGACGAAACTCCCCTGGGTTCTTGGCGGCGCCGCGACCGCTTTGCATCAGGCGCTCATGCATCTCGCGGATCAGGCGCAACGAAAGTGGCAGATCCTCCAGTCGCTTCAGCCCATACATCATGGCGTCGACGTAGTTGGACACCTCGCGGATATCATCGATCGGCTGGCCGGCCCGTGCTTCGGTTTCGAACCGGAGCAGGTCCGACAAAGTCGATTGCGTTCCCTCGATCTGCGAGGACAACACCGCTTCCTTGCGGACATACATGTAGAGGAAGAGTTCCTCGCGCGGGAGCAGGACCGTAATGCCGTCCAAGCGTCCGAGCGCCCGCTCCGCTAGGCTGAGCCTGGGCAAAAGGCTCAGAACGTCGATAGGTGGCGTCGGGGGCAGCGCCGGCGGAACAAAGGCGCGGACGACTTCGCCCGCGACCGTCGTCTCCACATAGCGCCCAAGGCGGTTGGCGGAAAGGGTCACGTCGAACACCTCATTTAAGCCGACGGGCTTCCGCTTCATTTGCGGGAGTCGTTAAGAAAGGTCACTTGAATGAGCGACGGGAATCACCGCCAGAAAGGCTCATTGTTAAACTAAATCGGCGACCACTTAAATAGCGGCGCTCCCAAGTTAAACGAACGATCGCATTGCAAACATGTCGCGGCTGAGCCGCGGCCCTCCCCCGCCGCTTTGGCTGCCCTAACCTTTGGCCGACCCCCGGGTAGTGACGCGCCGTTGCGGCGCGGTGTGCCTCATACTCTGCGCGCCAATCGGAACAAATTGCTCACCGCTGGGGAGCGTCCGGAGGCCGCCGGCGGACTTCTAGCTCCGCCAACGCTTGTTCAATGACGTGAAGATAGTCGATATGACTCAACTCCTCGGGGCCGTCCAATCGCAGCTTCCTGGTTATGCTCGGGGCGATGCTCAGGAACGTCTCGTGGTCGTTAACGAGGGCCTTGGCTCCGGGGAGCGGGTGTTCGGCGGCGTGGGCGGTGTTCAGCCAGTCGCGAACCTCCTTGATCATGGCTTCGCGGCGATTGTGATGGATGGCGACATCCATGCCGGAAATGTCCGACAGGGTCTGGTCGTAACGGTGCGGCTCCGCATCGAGCACCAGAGTTCGGCGGGTCCGATGGAATTTTGGGCCGCGCATGCGGAGCGCGAGATCCGCCCCTAGCTCCAGGGCCATGTTGAATCGGGGCAGCTTCGACCGAGGATGGATTTCCACCCGGGAAATATCGTGAATCGAAAGGTCGCAGAGCGAGATCATGTCCAGGATGGCCGCAAAGCGGATGCGTCCGCTGTCACTGTCGTCAAGAGCGCAGCGCGGGCGATAGCCACAGGCCAGAAGGGTGAAGCAAGCTGCGCGCAAGAGCGGCCGATAGGCGTCGTCGAACGGACAATTTATGAAGACCGGTCGCCCGCGAGCGGACCTAGTCGTCGGCAACGGTCAGCGCCCGCTCAGCGAAGGCTTCGGCCACGGCGCGCTTGATCTCGGCCAGCGGCAGGCGCGGCGGGATCGTCAGCCGGGGCAGCTCAATTCCGCGGTAGATGAGCTTTGGCGACCGCTGCGCGGGAGCCCTGGGTTTGGTGCTTCTGGACGAGGTGGCCATAAGGCGAATATGCGCTCGTGTTGCTCTGCGCGCAACCGCACGGACCCCGCATCCATGCCTGGAGGATCCCTGAGGCCGATGCGGGGCGTATCATCGGCGATTTCGAGGACATCTTCGCCCAGCCGGCAGCCACTTCGTCGTCATTCGAAACCCCCTAAGGCTTCCTACCGCCTTAACCAGCCAACCGTAGCGACTTGGGCGGCCGTCCTCGACTACGCGGGGCCGCCGGCATTGGGAGCGGACGGTCTTCCAGCAGTCCCTGAGTGACCGCTTGCGCCAGGAGATTCTGCACCGATGAAATCGCCCAACGCGTCCCACCGCGCGGTGTTCGGCAGTGGAGCGATTCCAGGTGGCTGGCGATGGCGGCCAGGGTAGGCTGCTCCAGGACTTTCACGGCCATAGCGACCAGCGTGACGAGATCGTCGCTCTCACGACCGTGTGGCGTCCGCGCCAGTGCGCCAGCGTCCACAAAACCGTCCCTCGCCAGACGCCGTGCGGCGCGCGCCAAGGCGGCCCCCGTCCATGGCCCGCCATCGGGACGCCTGGCGCCCTTCCGATCAAGAGTCCTTGCCACCGTCTTCCACGGATATCTCGGCCGCAGCGTCTGGATGCTGGGGAGGATTTCGTCGGCGATCCGAATCACATCGGCGGTGCGCCGGGCGTCACGGGCCGCGTGAACGGCGCGGGCCTCTTTGACGAGCCCCAGACGCAGCGCCGGATTGCCGCCGACCCGGCCGCGCGCGCGCGCGGCCTTGAGACCGGCCTTGGTGCGTTCTCGGATCAGCGCTCGCTCGAACTCGGCGACGGCTCCAAGGATCTGCAGGGCAAAGCGTCCCTGAGGGCTCGTGGTGTCGATCGGGTCGCCAAGCGAACGAAATCCTGCTCCCTGGGCGTCCAGGGTCTCGATGATCTCCAGCAAGTGGGACAGCGACCGCGCCAGCCGATCGATGCGCACCACGACAAGGACGTCGCCCCGTCCGCAGTGGTCGACGGCAAGCTTGAGCTCCGGTCGCGCGCGGCTCGCGCCCGAGGCATGCTCGCGATGGATCCTCTTGCAGCCGGCAAGCTTCAGCGCGTCAATCTGAGCGTCCGTCGTCTGCTCGTCGGTGGAGACGCGGGCGTACCCGATAAGGGACATGGCGTTTTTCCAGTGAAACCAGGTTTTACCAGACACAGAGTATGCACGAAACGTCCGTTTGGTAAAATATCTGCTACGCCCGCGGCGCATCGCCTCCCCTGCCCCGCCTGCGGACGCCTTGGCGCACCCACTCTACGCAAAAACGGCCGTTGGAGCGCTCAGCTGGCCCCTTCGAATGGCCGTTCCCTGCCCGCGCCGGCCCAAGCAGGGGTGAATTCTGGCCGCGATCCGAACTTCACAATTCGAGCGCCCAAAACCACCCTCGACATCACCTTTTTGGCGCGTAAAGGTGTGTAACGCTATCTAGTCGTTTGTGTCGTATGGACTTATCTGGCCATGCCAAATCCCACCGAGCGCGTGTTTCTGACCCTTGGCGAGGCCGAGGACATCGTCAGCCGCCTCGATGAACGGCTGCGCCTTTATGGCGGAGGCGGCGCCCTGGCGGCGCGCCTCGATTATGACGAGGCGTCGGCCTGGGCGTGGAACAGCGGCCTCTTCGCCACGACCGAAGATCTCCTTCTGCACCACGAGGCGATGGACGTGCGCATCCCGACCCAGGATCTTCGCGCCGCCTATGATCTTGTACTGGCGCGCCGCAAGGCCGCCCTGTCCGGCCCCGAGCTGCTTTCTCCCGACGGCGCCAAATGGCTGATGGCGGTGCGAAAGGCGCCGCCGGCAGCGCGCAACGACGCTTCCGATGCCCCCTCGCCCGCCCTCGATCCGGATCGCCCAGACCTGTGCTCGGGCCTGACCGACCAGATCCGCGCCATCGAGGCGGCGTCCACCGAAGGGGCTGACGCCGCATTTCAGGAGTGGCTGAGCATTCTTCTCGCCCCCCGGACCGGCAGGCCGCACTTGCTTCAGGCGGCCTTGGCGCTGGAGGCCTGGACGCTCATCAAGCCCTTCCCTCGCACTACCTACCTCGGCCCCCTCCTCGTCGGCGCCTGGCTGCGCGGTGTCAAGCGTGTGCCAACCCATCTGATCACCCTCCAAAGGGGTCTGCGCGCATGGCGCCGGCGACATCACAGACGCGCCGACCAGACCGCTCTGGAGAGGATCACCGAGTGGTTGAATGTCATCGCCGAAGCGGCCCGGGTCACCCACGCGGAGTGGTATCGCCTTGAGTTGAGGCGGCAGCAATTGGAGCTTTTCGCGAAGGATCGCCGGTCTCATTCGCGAATGAACGATGCGATCAAGCTCATCGTCGAGTCGCCCCTGGTCACGATGCCGATGATGGCCAGGTCCCTGAAGATCACCCAGACCAGCGCGGCGCGCATCTTGGAGGTTCTTGCTCCGAGCCTCACCGAGATCACCGGCCGGGCGCGGTTTCGCGCCTGGCGGGCGTAAAAGGCTGGCGACATTTGGAAAGAGCGCGATAGGGGCGGTGCCCCCTCCCCTCCCCTTCCGCCCAATATGGCAGCTGGTCCCTTGACCGAAGGGTGCCATTCGACATCTCGGAGTGTACGGACAGTCCGCTGCGCCCCATGCCCTTCGCGTGTTGATCGGCCCAACTAGCGCCATTCCGAACGGGCGATCCGACAACGGGATTTCGACCTCATGCCACGAAGAACATCTTGCCGCTGGAGGACGGCCGGGTCGTCATGGAGCGGCCGTCGCCTCTAGAAAGGCGAGATGGTCTAGACGGTCTAGACGGTCTGGTGTGTGTGCCGGTCTAGCCTCACGGGAGCTCCGGACCCCCCGCTGGTGTTGAACTCCGGTCTTTCCGGCTGCTCTCGCCCTGCGGACCCCCGGACAACCCGGCCCAGTGGCGCTCCGGACATCCGGGCGGTTCACCAAATCTTTACTGTCCCCACCCACCGTGGCGCCGGAGCGACAGAGCTCCAGAGCGCTAGACTGGGAGTCGGGCCGATGGCCTTGGTGCTGTTAGCGAACACGAAAGGGGGTAGCGGCAAGACCACCGCCGCTCTGGTGTTGGCAGGGGAACTCCTCTCCCACCGCGCCCGCGTTGTGTTGTTGGAAGGCGACCCCAATCGACCTCTGGTGACATGGGCTCAGGCCCGCGGCGTACCGGTTATCGAGACGTCTCGCGCGCGGTCCAAGACGTCGGGAGAGGTGGTGGCGATGCTGGACAACGCGGCAAAAGGCGGGGGCCACCGGTTGGTCGTTGTTCACGACGACCACCAAGAAGGCGTGTTCGAGTGGATCGAGGGAGCGGCATCCTGGGCCCATTTTGTTATCGCGGATCCAGAGGGAAGCCCGAACGAATGGCTCACCGATGTCGCGTCTCAAGCCGACCTGGTCATCATACCTTTCGCGCCCTCGGCTCTGGACGCCAAGCAGGTCTCGCGCACGGTGCAGGTGCTCAACCGCGTCGCGAAGCGAACGGGAAGAGCGGTCAACTACCGAATTCTGCTCACTAGGGCGAACGCCGTTATGACGCGCGACGAGCGGGAGATCCGCCAAAGCCTTGAGCGAAACGGCCTTCCCTTGCTCGCGACCACCTTGCGGGAGCGCCCAGCCTATCGGGGCCTCTTCAAGCTCGATGCCATGATCGATGAACTGTCCTCAGAGATCGTCAACGGCCTCGATGGCGCGCGCCGCAACGCCGCTGAGTACGCCCGTGAAATCCTGGACACCCTAAAGGCCGAAGCGGCGCCCAGGACGGAGGCCGCGTGATGGGCAAGGATCCATTCGGCTTCGAGGCGGTTCGCGTCGATGATGCACAGGATTTCGATATCGAGGCCTTCGCCCCTAAACCCCGACCCACCGATCGCGCCGCAGCGGACGCGGTGCGCGAGGTGGCGCGCACCGAAGGCTTCACCCGACGGGGGCCATCGGATCGGTTCGAGTCGAATTTGCCGCCCATTGACGGCAAACCGCGCAAGAGGCGGGTGAACATCACTGAGCTTCTCGGCATCCAGGACCGCTATCCAGAGACGGATCGGGCGCAGCTCAACATGTTGGCGCCGGTTCCCATCGTGCTGCGCTGGCGCAAGCTGGTCACCGAGCGGCAAGTTCCGGCCTGGGAGACTCTCGAGGCGGCCATGGAACTTCTGGAGACGGCCCAAAGTGGCGCACAGTCCAGACTTGCCGCAGCCGAGTAGGGGAGGGGGGTCGCGCTCCCGACTCTGGCGAGGGCCTCGCCGATCCGCGCGCTCGCACCGAATCGCGCTAGCTGAAGGGGCATGACGCTGTGAGCAGGAGAGAGCGCATGACTGTCCGCAAGGACCCCAATGCTCAATTCGACTTTTTCATTCCGCTGATCCGGGACCTTCCGCTGAAGGACCAGCGGGAGACGATGGAGCGCCCGTTCTTCAGCCTGCAGAAGCGCAAACGTCTGAAGCCTATCGAGTACCGCAGCGGTGACGGCGAGGTCTGGATCAAGGTCGAGGCGGTGCCGGCCTACGGAATGGCGACCATCTGGGACGCCGACATTCTGATTTGGGCCGCCAGTTCCCTCAACCGGCTCAAGACCCAGGGCCGCAACGACCTGCCCCGCGAACTGCGGACCACTACCTACGACCTCCTGCGGTCCATTCGTCGAGACACTGGCGGCAAGGGCTATCAGGAGCTTCGCGCGGCCCTAGATCGTCTTTCCACCACCACGATCTTCACGTCGATTCGCGCCAAACGCGGTCGGGATAGCCGCTTCAGTTGGCTCGACGCCTGGGAAATCGAGGTCGATCCGGTGACCGATAGACCCGTTGGGCTGAAAGTCACCCTCTCGAACTGGGTCTATGAGGGCATGGTCAACGAGAAGTCGCTGCTCACCATGCACCAGGATTATTTTCTGATTACAGGCGGTCTCGAACGCGCGCTCTATCGCATCGCACGCAAGCACGCGGGCGACCAGGAAACGGGCTGGACCTGTCGGGTGGCTCTGCTGCACGAGAAGAGTGCGTCCGACAGCGCCCCCAAAGAGTTCAACCGCATGCTTCGCAAGATCGTGGAGGCCAACGACCTTCCCGAGTATGAACTCGCCTTTGTAACGGCCGGCGACGGCAGCCCCGCCGTGCATTTCCTGCGTCGAAGCGCGGCTGAGCGCGCGCAACTCCGCGCCGAGATGGCGGCCGAAGACGCCGCCCGCGGCCGAAGGATTCGCGAGGACGCCCGCGCTCTGGAAGTCGATGGATTCATCGACCGGTTCGCCCTCCGACGCGTACCCGAGGCTGCGCTATAACGGGGGATCGCCCACTTTCCCACATAACCGACTGTTTAAAAATAACTTTGCGGCGTCGGTCCTTTCTATTGGCGCCCCCCTTCAGTCGGGGGATCGCACACCCGAGCCGAACCTCCGGCCTGACAAGATTCACTTACTGGCGAACGTTCGACCACCCTCCAGCTTTCGTAGGCAACCACCTGCCTCAACGGGGATTTCTCTCCTCCAAGCCAATGCTGGGGCGAAGGTCGGGATTCGGGGGATCACACACCTTTAGATGGCGCTCTGCCTCTCGGCTGTCCGCAATTGAGGCCTCACGGGCGACATAGGAGCCAATATCGGCCACGTGAGGGGCCCGTGCTGCCAAGTCGCGCGCCCAATACGGCGCGATTCGGGGTATCACACACCATCAGCCAACGCCCGACACCCCAATGGGGGTCCCTAACCGCCCAAACCGCTCTGAGGGGTGGCGGGGCTCATCCAGACGGCCGCTCGCCAGCGCGGGGGGTGGGAGCGAAGCCGATATGTATCGGGGGATCACACACCTTCGCGCGAGATCCAGCGTGAAAACGGCCTCGTCAGCCGGCCACAACGGCGAAATTAAGGGTGATTCGGGGTTTCGCACACTCCCCGCCACCTCGGGGGCGTATTCCGAAGGTGGTTGGGTTGGTCGCCGGCATTTTGCCGCTCCCGCCGGCGCCCTGTGTCCAACAACCGACCCCTTTTCCGCGTCGGGGGATCACACACCGCGGAGAAGCCGGAGCGCGCAATTCTACCCTGTGGACGGAGTCGGGGGATCGCCCACATTTGCCACGGGGGATCGCCCGCTGCATCATCGGGGGAACAGGCGCCGCAACACGGGGGAACACACACGCCCCCTGGCAGCTGAGCGCTGAAATCGCATGGCATTTCGTCCCGTTCAGCACGTCTAACTCTTCTAACCTTCTCAATAAGAAGAATACTAACCCCAGGCGGCGCTAGCGGGGGGGGGGGGGGAGGGGGGGGGGGGGGAGGGGGGGGGGGGGGGGGGGGGGGAGGAGGAAGGGAGGAAGGAGGAGGGGGGGGGGGGG